>JBFJQB010000017.1:0-26977 GCA_041616855.1 Cognaticolwellia sp.
AAGATCAACTTTATAGTCTATTCTCATACTAAGACTAAAAAGATAATAATTATTTCAAGCGTTTTATCCAAAAAGGAAAAAGGCATGGCGTTAGTAGACGGTTTACCTTCAGTGATACTTTCGAACGTAGCACAGTTAATAGAAAAAAAAGTTCCAGCGGCAACAGCTCCTCTTGTTAAACAATTTGCTGAGTTGCTTTACAACAATATTTCAACCTTAGATTTAAATCATCGAAATGATAGTGACATGTACGGTGCCACGTTAAGTCTTTGGAATACATTAAGTGATCATCAAGATGATAAACCTGTCATTAAAGTGTTTAATCCACAGGTGTCAAAAAACGGCTGGAAATCAAGTCATACCATTATCGAAATTATTGTTCGAGACATGCCATTTTTAGTCGACTCTGTACGTATTGCCCTCAGTCGATTGAACCTAACACCACATTTAATGCTCAATTCACCCATTAAAATAATTCGTGATACAAACAACAATATTAGTCAATTATCTGCTGCTGCTGACCAATCATTTAAGTCAACGTCTGTTGAAACGGTATTTTTTATCGAAATTGATCGTCAAAATGACGCGAGTGTTTTAACTCAAATCACCAAAGAACTACACTCAGTAGTCAGTGACATTGCAGTAACAGTTAACGACTGGAAACCTATGCAAGCTCAATTGCGCAGTGTTATCGATAAAGTTAAGGCTGCTGAATTACCTTGTTCAGAACAAGAGCGTGATGATAGCGTACAATTTTTAGAATGGATGCTAGCAGATAATTTCACTTTACTTGGTTATCGCTCTTACGATTTGAAAACCTTAGAAGGTGATACAGCACTAACTGCTGATGTTAGTTCTAGTTTAGGCCTGATGAACCAATATGAGGGTACACAACAGCGCCTTATGTCGACTTTGAGCGAATCTGCTCGAAAAATTGCCTTAGGCAAAAATTTACTGATTTTAACAAAAACGAATGCTAAATCGCGTGTGCACCGTCCCGCACATCTAGATTACATTGGTATTAAGCGCTTTGACTCTAAAGGTAATGTAGTCGGTGAAGAGCGTTTTGTTGGTTTATTTGGCTCGGCTTATTACACCAATAGCGCGTTAGACTTACCGTTAATAAAGTCTAAAGTTGCCGGGGTTTGTAAAGACTCTGGATTTGCCAAAGGCACTCATGCGTCTAAAGCATTAATTAACATTCTTGAAACGTACCCAAGGGATGAAATTTTACAAAGTTCACCCGCTGAATTGTTGAAAAATGTCATGGGTATCTTCCAAATGCAGGAACGTGACTATTCCGGCTTATTTATGCGTCGAGATGCTTTCGACCGCTTTTACTCTTGTATGGTTTATGTACCACGTGAGCGCTATAACACCGCGTTACGGATTAATACGCAAAAATTATTACAAGAAGCCCTTGGTAGTAACGAAGAAGTAGCGTTTACTACTTATTTTTCAGAATCAGCGCAAGCACGTACACACTACATCGTTAGAGTTAATTCGACAAAAGCAGACATTAATGTGAAAGAAATTGAAAAGAATTTAAATCATGCAGCGCGAAGCTGGGATGATAATTTGGCTGATGCGTTAAATTCGCATAAAGGTGAAGCAAAAGGCAAAGCGCTCAGTCGAAAATATAAAAGTTTTCCGCAATCTTATAAAGACGAAGTGCTACCAGGTACTGCCATTGTCGATATTGAAAAATTTGAAGCGCTATCGGAAGATAATCAACTTGAAATGCTGTTCTATCAGCCGCAAGAAGAAGATGCTGACAGCCGATTTGTTAAATTAAAGTTATTCCATTCAGGCGAGCCGCTGCATTTATCTGATGTTTTGCCTATGTTAGAAAACTTTGGTTTACGTGTCATCGGCGAAAGCCCTTATGCCGTTAAAGCTGATAATGGTGAAGTCTATTGGATCTTAGATTTCTCTATGCTGTTAACCGGCCAAGGTAAGTTTAATTTAGAGGTCGTTCAAAGCTTATTCCAAGATGCTTTTGCAAAAGTATGGTCAGGACAGTTAGAAGATGATGGTTTTAACCGCCTGATCTTAGGGGCTGAATTAGGCGGACGTGAAGTCTCTATTGTACGTGCGTATGCTAAATATGAACGTCAAATTGGCGGCACTTTTAGCCAAAATTATATTGAAGATACCTTTGCACGTTACCCTGAGATAGCAAAGTTATTGATAAAGCTATTTAATTTACGTTTTTCACCGGCTAAAAAATGGAATCAAAAATCGGTTGATAAAGTGCTTGCAAGCATTGAATCATCTTTAGATAGTGTGGCGAATTTGGACGACGACCGTATTATCCGTCGCTTCGTTGAAATGATTAATGCCACTATTCGTACAAACTATTTCCAACCGCATCCTGAAACGGGTGAAAAGTCATATATTTCATTTAAAATTTTACCAGAGCAGATTGCTGATGTACCGCTACCTTTGCCTAAGTTTGAAATATTTGTCTATTCACCACAAGTAGAAGGGGTACATTTACGTGGTGGTAAAGTGGCTCGTGGTGGTTTACGTTGGTCTGACCGTCGTGAAGATTTCCGTACTGAAGTGTTAGGGTTAGTTAAAGCACAACAAGTTAAAAATACCGTTATTGTGCCGGTAGGTGCTAAAGGTGGCTTTGTATGTAAGCAATTGCCAGACGGAGACAGAAATGAAATTTTCGAAGCGGGTAAAGAGTGTTACCGCACGTTTATTCGTGGCTTACTTGATATTACGGATAACATTGTTGCCGGTGAAATTGTCCCACCATTAAATGTTGTTCGTCATGACGAAGATGACCCTTATCTTGTAGTGGCTGCAGATAAAGGTACTGCCACGTTCTCAGATATTGCTAATGGTATCTCTGATGAGTTTAACTTTTGGTTAGGTGACGCATTTGCCTCGGGTGGTAGCGTTGGTTATGACCATAAAGGCATGGGTATTACAGCTAAAGGGGCGTGGGAATCTGTTAAGCGTCACTTTAGAGAAATGGATATTGACTGTCAAACCACTGACTTTACCGTTGTTGGTGTGGGTGATATGGCGGGTGATGTATTTGGTAACGGTATGTTGCTATCAAAGCACATTCGTTTACAAGCGGCATTTAACCATATGCATATCTTTATTGACCCTAACCCAGATGCAGCGAGTACCTATGTAGAGCGTGAACGTCTATTTAATCTGCCAGGATGTTCATGGGAAGATTTTGATATGTCATTGGTATCTGAAGGCGGTGGTTTATTCAACCGCTCAGCTAAATCGATAAAATTGACACCACAAATTAAAAAAATGATTGGTACAAACAAGCAAACCATGGCGCCAAATGAACTCATTCAAGCGATATTGAAAATGAAGGTCGATTTGTTTTGGAACGGTGGTATTGGCACTTATGTTAAAGGCTCTAAAGAGTCGCATTTAGAAGTGGGTGACCGTGCCAACGATTCATTACGTATTAATGGTGTCGAGCTACAAGCTAAGGTTGTGGGTGAAGGTGGTAATTTAGGTTTAACGCATTTGGGCCGTATTGAATTTGCAGCTAAAGGCGGTCGAATCAATGCTGACTTCGTTGATAATGCCGGTGGTGTTGATTGTTCAGATAATGAAGTCAATATTAAAATTTTACTCAACGGCTTAGTGCAAAGTGGTGACCTAACGGTCAAGCAACGTAATAAAATTCTTTATGACATGACCGATGAAGTCGGCGAGATTGTGATTGACGACTGCTATCGCCAAACACATTCACTGTCAATTACCGAATTGCGTGGTGGTGGTTCATTAAAAGAACAAGCACAATTTATTACCGCCCTAGAGCGCTCAGGTAAGTTAGATAGGGCATTAGAATTTATCCCAAGTGATGAAGAAATTGCTGAGCGCTTAGCGCGAGGTAAAGGTTTAACACGTCCTGAACTTTCCGTGTTACTTGCCTACAGTAAAATGGTCTTAAAAGAAGAGCTGGTTTGTCCTGAAATTACCGATAACGAATTTCATCAAAGTTTGTTAATTGAAGCATTTCCAAAAAAATTACAAGACAATTATGCTGCGCAAATGCAAGAGCATCCATTGCGAGCAGAAATTATTGCCACTAAGTTAGCCAATAATATTGGTAACGATATGGGCTTTAATTTTGTTCATCGTATGAAAGAGGAAACGGGAGCAACAACGTCTGAGATAGCCAATTGCTATGCGATGGCTAGTGCGGTGTTTGAATTGTCAGGTATTTGGAAACAGATCAGTGATTTAGATAATAAAATTTCTACCTCTATCCAAACAGAAATGTTATTCCAGTTACGTCGTACAGTACGCCGAGCAACCCGTTGGTTCTTACGTCATCGTAATAAGTCGTTTGATATTGCTCAGTCAATTGAGTTTTATCATGCCACATTTGCCAAGCTGTCAAACAATATCACTAGCTATATGGTTGACGATGAAGCCGCGCAGATTAAGCGTGTAGAAAATGACTTAGTTAAAGCGGGTGTGCCTGAGTCGGTAGCATTAAGAATTTCATTACTGAGTACCTTGTTCTCCGTCATGGATCTAGCTGAAATTTCAAAATCTGAAGGTGTGTCGACTGAATTAGCGACTGACCTTTACTTTAAACTTGGTGCGCGATTAGATTTACATTGGTTCTTAGATCAAATAACTTCTCAACCGGTGTCTAACCATTGGCAAGCACTTGCCAGAGCATCATTTAGAGAAGAGCTTGATTGGCAACAACGTTCTTTAACGGCAGTGATACTTCGTGGCAATAAAGACGAGAACAATGTCGATGCAATGTTGGAAAGCTGGCTTGTTGATAGTGCGCAACCGCTTGAGCGCTGGCAGCATATTTTGGCTGACTTTAGAATTGGTAAAACCCATGAGTTTGCTAAGTTCTCGGTTGCTCTACGAGAGTTAATGTTGTTAAGTTTGCACTGTGACCCAGTGAAATAAATGTTAAGATCCCCGCCATGAGCGGGGATTTTTTTGTCATCAGATAATGCATAAACGATAGATGTGACTTATATCGGCAATATGTAAATTTAATTAAAGAGGTATTATGTTTTACTCAGCTATTCGTAAAGTGTTTTTTAAATTCGACCCAGAAGCAATTCACGAATTGACGATTAAAGGTTTTAAAGCAACAGGTTCAACACCGTTTAACATGCTTTACAAGCAAACTGTCCCGAACAAACCCGTTGAAGTAATGGGTATTACCTTTCCTAATCCCGTAGGCTTAGCCGCAGGTTTAGATAAAAATGGCGAATGTATTAAAGCCTTTGAGGCTCTTGGCTTTGGCTTTGTTGAAGTAGGGACAGTAACGCCACGACCGCAGCCAGGCAACGAAAAGCCACGAATTTTTAGGTTGCCTGAAGCTAATGCCATTATTAACCGCATGGGCTTTAATAATAAAGGGGTTGATTACCTCGTTGACCAAGTTATAAAAGCCAACTATAGCGGTGTTTTAGGTATTAACATTGGTAAAAATAAAGATACGCCAGATGAAATTGCTAAAGATGATTACATTCATTGCATGCGCAAGGTCTATGATCACGCGACTTACATTACCGTTAATATCTCATCACCGAATACTCCCGGTTTACGCTCGCTGCAATACGGTGAAGCGTTAAATGAATTACTATCGGCGTTAAAAACCGAGCAAACTGCCTTAGCTGAGCAGTTTGGTAAGTATGTTCCTGTTGCTGTCAAAATCGCGCCAGACTTAAATGCTGAAGAGGTAAACTCTATTGCCCAGTGTTTAATCGCTAACAACATTGATGGCGTGATTGCCACTAATACAACCTTAGCGCGTGATAAAGTCGCCCATTTACCTTTTGGTGATGAGCAGGGCGGATTAAGTGGCGCACCCGTAAAAGAAAAAAGCACACAAGTTATTCAATTACTCGCTAAAGCGCTGGATAACAAACTGCCGATTATTGGTGTTGGTGGCATTTCATCAGGCGCTGACGCGCAAGAAAAAATTGCTGCGGGAGCGAAGTTAGTGCAAGTTTATACGGGCTTTATTTATCAAGGCCCGCAATTAATCAAAGACATTGTACAAACATTGAAGTAAATCAAAACCAGCTTGATCTAAGCTTTTAAATAACAAAAGCATAAAAAAGGTCATCAACCATGTGTCATGATGACCTTTTTTAAAGCGTTAATATTGTCAATTGGGCTATAAGGCTTTCAGGGCGGTATTAAACACCTTGTTTGCTGAGTCTCGTTTCTAAACGTTCAACTCGCTCTATTAGTAGTTGCAGGCTAGTATCAAACTCATTGACGGTGGTGGCGGTAAACATTTGTTGTTTATCACGACTTTTCGCATTGGCATCTAAGGTATTGAGTTGAGATGATAATTTTTTCAATTCATCTTTTAGGCTGCTGGCGGCCAATAATTGTTCAGATACTGCGTTAATTGAAAACTCAGTCGCGGTAATTTTATCTTTTAGCTCATTCAGAGCCATGCTCTGTTGCTGAACTGAGTCGGTGTTTTGTGTTTGTTGTTTGGCTAGTTTTAAATTTTGAGAATTCAACTCTTTAATTTCTTGTTGATTTCTTCGCCACGCAGAAGCCCATAGTTTATCCATTTCAGATAATAACAATTCGGTTTTTTCACTGATCGCCTCGAGCTTAATTTTTAAAGCAATGGTGGACTCACCCATTTCTTCTCCAGTCGCGGACAGTTGATTTTCCAGCTGTTGGATTCGATCAGCACTGGTTGCTAAAACATGATTGATGGTAAGTTGCTGCTGGTAAAAATAGCCGCCAGTAACGGCTAAGGCAATATAAGGCATGATCATTAACAGCGTTCTTGGCAAAGTAGCTGTTTTTGCTTGGCTGCTCGTCATCTTGGATTTTTCTGCTTTGGCAGGTTTAGTTGCGTGATCACGAGCTAATTTTACTTGATCTTGATCGATAGTAATTGTTGGAATTTCAGGTTCTTCACGGTTTGACAAGAGTGCGTCCTACTAACAATTGGGTTGATATTACAGTTGAGAGCAACTTTATAATATTTAATATATTTTGTACAAAAAAACCGACGTTATTCGTCGGTTTTTATTCTGGTTACTCATCATAACACTTTAGCCAACGTTAGTAGCTATCATTATGCACACTTTGCACTGCGCGACCTGAAGGATCAGCCATCTTCGAGAAACTTTCATCCCAAGCTAACGCCTCTGGCGTGCTACAAGCAACGGACTTCCCCCCTGGTACACATTCAGCTGCTGATGCCAGTGGAAAATGCGCTTCAAAAATAGCACGATAAAAGTAAGCTTCTTTGGTTTCTGGCGTATTCACAGGAAACTTAAAGCTAGAGCTAGCTAATTGTTGGTCACTAACTTGCGCTTCCACATGTGCTTTTAAACCATCAATCCATGAATAACCTACGCCATCAGAAAATTGTTCTTTTTGTCGCCATAAAATTTCTTTGGGTAGGTAACCTTCAAAAGATGAGCGTAAAATAGCTTTTTCCATTTTACCATTGCCACACATCTTATCTGCTGGGTTAATGCGCATGGCAACATCCATAAAGCCTTTATCTAAGAAGGGCACGCGTGCCTCAATGCCCCATGCTGACATAGACTTGTTAGCACGTAAGCAGTCAAACATGTGCAATTTTTCGAGCTTACGTAATAATTCATTATGAAACTCTTCAGCATTGGGCGCTTTATGAAAATATAAATAGCCGCCAAATATCTCATCGGCACCTTCACCTGAGAGCACCATTTTTATGCCCATGGCCTTAATTTTTCTGGCCATTAAATACATCGGTGTTGAAGCGCGAATCGTGGTTACATCATAAGTTTCTAGGTGATAGATCACTTCTTTTAGTGCGTCGATACCTTCTTGC
Organism: Cognaticolwellia sp.; assembly: GCA_041616855.1. Taxonomy (GTDB): domain Bacteria; phylum Pseudomonadota; class Gammaproteobacteria; order Enterobacterales; family Alteromonadaceae; genus Cognaticolwellia. The sequence continues at coordinate 7,829 of JBFJQB010000017.1, forward strand.
TCAGTAAATACAACACTATGATGTATAGTGCCTATGCTATCGGCAACGGTTTGCGCGGCCATTAAATCTGGTGAGCCAGCTAAACCACATGCAAATGAATGTACCTTCGGCCACCAAGCTTCAGATAAATCGTTTTCTTCTACTCTTCGAGCGGCGAATTTTTGTGTAATTGCCGAAATTAATGATGAGTCTAAGCCACCGGAAAGTAGTACACCATAGGGCACGTCGGTCATTAAATGACTTTTAACGGAATCTTCTAATGCTTCGCGTAATTTTTCTTTGCTAGTATTGTTATCTTTGATAGCAGAATATTTTTGCCAGTTACGTTGATAATACTTTTCAATAGTACCCACCTTGCTATCTAACATGTGACCTGGTGGAAACTCAGCAACGGTTTTACAAATTGGCATTAACGCTTTCATTTCTGAAGCCACGTAGAAATTACCTTCATCGTCATAGCCGGTATAAAGTGGGATTATGCCTATGTGGTCACGGGCAATGAGGTAGCTATTGTCTTGCTCGTTATACAAGCAAAAAGCAAACATGCCTTGGAGCTTATCGACAAAGTTGCTGCCAAACTTTTCAAACATTGGGATAATAACTTCACAATCGGAAGCGGTTTGAAAATCGTAATCAGGCATATGATGACTAGCTAAGGCTTTATGGTTATAAATTTCACCATTTACCGCTAAAATTTTTGATTTATCACTGCTATATAGTGGTTGAGCACCATGTTCAGTATCAACAATTGCCAGCCGTTCATGCACTAAAATTGCCTGCTCATTATTATAAATGCCTGACCAATCCGGGCCACGATGACGAAGTAAGCGAGAATATTCTAACGCTTTTGGACGCAGTGCGTCAGCACCCGTTTTAATATCTAATATACAAAATATTGAACACATTGAAGTGCTACCCCTTTATATTTATTGATGACAAGTTGTGTGGAAGACCGCTTCAGCACTTTGCTGAAGGGGTTATGCGAAATTATCTCGAGATAAACATGACCTTGTTTATCGAAATGGTATCGCTCAGCAAAAATGCTGTTATATCACTGTGACAGCATTTGCTATAAAAGCAATAGAATTTTTACTCTAATTTAGTGAAAGTTGCTCAAAGTAGTTTTGCTAGAAATAATTGCTAGTTTTAAAAAAGTGAATACTTTACTATGCCACTAGAGTAATGAAAATGAACATAAAATCACCTGCTAATATCAAATTACTATCGTTATAAGAGTTGTCAATGTTAAGAACTTTAAAAATAAAAAAAACAAACTGGTGTCTTGCCGCACTCATGTGCGGCTTTAATTTATGGGCCAATGCAGCAGAGATTGACCAAACTGCTTTAACGATTGAAGAGTTGCGCATTGCTAAGGCTATCGCTGCAATGCCTGAAGTTGCGCCACGTTTATCGACACGGATAGAAAAGTTTGCCAACCAAATAAATAAAGCCTCAAATTATACCGTGCTGACACAATTAACCATTCGTCATGGTAAAGGGCTATGGCTAGATGCAAAAACATCTTTTAACCAATTAAATGATTATGACGACCGGCCATTATATTGGGCACGCTTACAAATGAGTAAAGCGTTACGTTCAGCACCTGCATTTGCGACGTTATTTCCTAACCAACAAGATAAACTGCTATGGACATTAGAGTTATTATCCCGTGGCCAAATGGATGTAAAATTTGATAAAACAGCTGACAAGAAAATATTACTCACCGGCTTTGACCCTTTCTTTCTTGACCACCATATAAATCAAAGTAACCCGTCAGGGGTAGTGGCCTTATCGCTTGATGACATCGTGGTTAGTATGAATGGCCAAACAGCAGAAATAGAAGTGCTGATGATTCCCGTGCGGTTTGCTGATTTTGATCAAGGCATGATTGAAGAACTATTGGCACCTTTTATCCAACAAAAATCCGTTGATATGGTTTTAACGGTAAGTATGGGCAGAGAAAATTTTGATTTAGAGCGTTACCCCGCATTAAGACGCGGAGCAAAGGCACCAGATAATCTTAATCAATTTACTGGCGCTTCTAAAAACAACCCACTGCTGCCAAAGCTTAAGCAGTCAGAGCTTCAAGGCCCAGAATTTGTCGAGTTTAGCTTGCCGGTTTCAGCAATGCAAAAGGGCGCGGGTAAATATTTAATCAATGACAACCGCCAAGTATCGACGCTCTCTAGTGGTACATTTAATGCGCAATCACTTGCAGATATAGTGAAACAGACCTCGGTTAGAGGCTCTGGTGGTGGCTATCTCTCCAATGAAATATCTTATCGCAGTATTTTGTTACGTGACCAATACCATTTATCGTTACCGGTTGGCCATATACATACCCCAAAGATTGATGCTTTTGATCAACAGGCGCTAATGGATATTGTTAATCAAACGAAAAATATCATTACCCAAGGAGTTGCTGCTTTATAACAATAGTTGCTTAGCTGGTATTGAATAACAAAAAAGCGCTCAATGCGCTTTTTTAGTTTTAGTATCTGATTTTAAAGATTAAATATTATTAGTCACATCTACCGATAATTTTAACATCTGTCCCGGTTGTAAATATTTATTGCGGCTCAAACTATTCCAGCGTTCAATGTCCCTAATAGTGACATTAAACTTGTCGGCGATACGGGCGAAAGAATCGCCTTTACGAACGCGATAATTAATATTGCGCATTATCGCTTGCTCTGTTGGAGCATAGTTATTTGCACTCAAGCTTTTAACGGCCGTTTTTTGCCAAATAACCAATTTTTGGCCCGGCTTAATCGTATCGCGTGGTGCCATGCCGTTCCACTTAGCGAGACTGCGGGTTGATACTTTATACGCTCGGCTAATATCCCATAAGGTATCACCAGATTTAACAATATGAACCCGTTTTTCCCCAGCCAGTACTCTACTTTGTCTTTTCGCTAAACGTTGATCTTGTGATAATAAATAGCTATCTAGCGATGCGGTTGCTACTGGAATAAGTAAAAATTTACCGGCTCTGATCTGATTGCCTTTCACATTGTTTACTTGTCTAATTAAGGCTATTTCAGTGTTAAACTTTTCGGCAATTTTACCTAAGCTATCACCACTTTTAATTTTATAGCGTTGCCATGCTAAACGATCTTTTTTCGTTAATTTTGCTAGGCCTTGCTTAAAATTAGCTACTTTATGATTAGGCAGCAGTAAATAATGCGGCCCGTCTGGATCGGTTGCCCAACGATTAAAACCGGGATTTAGTCGCTGTAATTCGGTTAATGACATTTTGGCTAATTGTGCTGCTTTGGCTAAATCAAGTTGTGAGCCAATTTTTACTTGACTGATCACAGGACTATTATCAATTTCGAGCAGTTTTATCTTTAACTCATCGCTACGTTTAACAATGTCGGCTAATGCTAATAGCTTAGGGACATACGCGCGAGTTTCTTTCGGTAAATCTAAAGACCAAAAATCAGTGGGAAGATTTTTCTTTTTATTGCGTTTTACCGCTCGTTGAACCCGTCCTTCACCTGAGTTGTATGCGGCTAGGGCAAGCATCCAATCACCATCGAAAAACTTATGTAAATACTGTAAATACTTAATCGCCCCTTGGGTTGAGGCAACGACGTCGCGTCGTCCGTCATACCACCAATTTTGTTTCATGCCAAAGCGTTTCCCTGTGCCTGGCACAAATTGCCACATACCTGACGCGCGGCCATGAGAATAGGCAAACGGATCAAATGCACTTTCAACAATCGGTAATAAGGCAATTTCAGCGGGGATGTTATTCGCTTCTAATTCTTCGACAATATAATATAAAAATGGCTCAGCGCGTTTTGCTACGCGGTTAAGATAATTAGGGTGTTTTACGAACCAATCTCGTTGGCTAGTTATCCGAGGGTTGTCAGGAATTGAAAACTGCAGTTTACTGCGAATTCTTTGCCAAACATCATTAGACAAGTAGTTTTCTTGATGGTCATTGCCAAGGTCAACATTGCCATCTGCAACAGGATGAATAACGTCTAGGGCTTCATCTTTGAGCAATGCCTGATTAATTTCTACTGCTGAGGCTACGTCAATAAGCTCTTGATTTTCTGAGTTAGTTTCAAGATTAGAAGAACCAGTTGGGTTTAAGATTGATTGACAACCAGACAATAGGAGAACGGTTGCGACAGATAATTTTATATAATTCATGCAATATCTAGGTAAATTTACTTGTCGCCAGTGTCACTTATTTAGCCTTGTTATTCAAGATTTGTGCACTTAAAACCCGTTAGAAGTTGTCTTTCCAAGCACGAATAGTGCTAAATGCTGTTAATTTATCATTTACCTCCTCTCCACTATATTCAGTTGCACTAGTCATAATGCTTGGTTTATCGCAACGTAAAAATGGATTGATTTTTTTCTCTAACATAATAGAGCTCGGAATGGTGGCAATACCTTGTTCACGCAGTTGTAATACCTGATTGTAATAATAAACTAACTCGCTATTGCAAGGCTCTACGGTTAAAGCAAAGTTAAGGTTTGCTTGGGTATATTCATGGGCGCAATAAACATGAGTGCGTTCAGGTAAGGCGCTAAGTTTTTCTATTGACGCCAGCATTTGCTTAGGCGTACCTTCAAAAAGTCGACCACAACCGCCTGAAAATAAAGTATCACCACAAAATAAATTGTCTTGTGATAAATAGGCTATATGGCCACGGGTGTGGCCGGGAATATCAATAATGTTAAATTCAAGGTTCAACTCGGCCAATTCTACGGTGTCACTTTCGTCAAGCGCGACGTCACAATGAGGAATGTTTTCACTTTTGGGTCCGTAAACGGTTAACGGCCATTGCTTGTTTTTGCAATACGCTTTGAGTTTGCTGATGCCGCCAACGTGATCTGCGTGGTGATGGGTGATCAATATGCTAGATAATTGCAGTTGCTGTTGTTCAATAAAATCGATACAAACATCGGCATCACCGGGGTCAACTAAGGCCATATTTTCACTAGAATTGGATGAGATCGCCCAGATATAGTTATCCGAAAAAGCTTTTATCATGGAAACTTTCATATTAGTGTTGCTTTGACTTTGCAGCATGGTTGGCTCCTGAGTATACTGAAGTTATGATTATACTTATTTTTTCAAACGTTTAATATAATGAAGCCCGCACTTTCATTTAGGCATCCAGATTATCCAAAATCTTGGCAACACTTACCTAATGGTGAACTCATTGTTGCTAATATTAATCAAATCCTAGCGCCGTGGTGGCCAAAGTTTTTTGGCTATCATTTGTTGAAAATTGGCGCGTTAAGCGCTGAGTTAGACAGTGCAGAAAGTCCAATTAAGCATCAATTAACCTTAAGCAATCAACCTGAAAACGGTGATATTATCGCGGAAATTGATGACTTACCATTATTAGAGCATAGTGTTGATGTTTGTGTGCTCGCCCATGCGTTAGAGTTTTCTTTAGACCCTCATCATGTGGTGCGTGAAGCAAACCGTGTTTTGATCCCAAATGGCTATTTAGTGATCAGCGGATTTAACCCCTTTAGCTTAGTTGGGCTTAACAAATTTATTCCCTATAGACGCAAACAAACGCCTTGGAACGAAAGATTATTTTCTCCGATGCGGGTGAAAGATTGGTTACATTTAATGGGCTTTGAAATTCAGTTAGATCGCAGATTTTTACATTCATCATTATCAGGGCAAGTTTCTGCAGGTATGGTCAGTAATTATTGGCAAAAAATAGCAGAAAGTTACTTTCCAAGCCTTGGCTCAGTATACGTTATTGTGGCAAAAAAGCGGGTATTACCGTTAACGCCCATTAAAGCAAAATGGCAACTTAGACCACGCTTTGCCCCGGTAAAAGTACCGACAATGAACACCTCAAGAAAAATAATTAAAAAATAAACAACGTAATGAGCCAGATACAATCATTACAGAAAAATCATTAGCAATTTAAGGCCTGAAATATCCGATGCAACTTCATGAATTTGAAACATACTTAAACACTTTATTAAAACCTGAACAAATTAAGGACTTTTGTCCTAATGGCTTACAAATTCAGGGTCGTGACAATATTACTAAAATCATCACGGGAGTGACCGCAACGCAAGCGTTAATCGAACAAGCCATTGCTGAAAAAGCCGACGCACTAGTCGTACACCATGGCTTTTTTTGGAAAAATGAAAGTTATGTTATTCGCGGCATGAAACATAAACGTATTAAGGCTTTACTGGCGCATGATATCAACTTATTTGCATATCACTTACCTTTAGATATTCATCCAACTTTAGGTAATAACGCACAGTTGGCACAGCTATTTTCAATAGAGAATGTCGCGCCTTTGGAAATAGGTAATGAGTTAAGCGTCGCGGTGCGTGGTGAGTTTAGCGCCGAACTTAGCGCACAAACACTGGAACAGCGTATCAGTGAAAAACTCAATCGCAAGTGTTTACATATAGCAGCGCCATCCAATAAAGCCATTAAAACAGTGGCGTGGTGCAGTGGTGGTGGTCAAGGGTATATTGAGCTTGCCGCAGAGCAGGGCATAGACGCTTTTATTAGTGGTGAAGTGTCTGAGCAAACAACTCATGTAGCACGTGAAATGGATATTCACTTTTATTGTGCTGGCCATCATGCTACCGAGCGTTATGGCGCGAAAGCATTAGCCGCACACTTTAATCAGCACTTACCCGTTGAGGCAAAGTTTATCGATATTGACAATCCTGCCTAAGTGTAGGTTTGTCACATCTAACTTACAGACACGACAAATTGATATCAATTGGCTATGTTATCAAGCAATACTGCTGTGTCTGCGCCATTAACTTTTTAACCATTGTACGATTCGGCCAAGTACTTCATACCAAGCGCTAGTGGTTTGTTGCAGTTTATTGGCATGCGGTAAGTAATAAGACCATGGGGTTTGGCCATTATCTTTAACCCACGGGCTTGCTGGCGCGGGAATGGCCTTGACACCATATTTTGCAAAGTAGTTCATGGCGCGCGGTAAGTGACTGGCGCTAGTGACCAACACCACATTTTTATTGAGTACTCGTGGCGCAATGAGTTGCGCTTCTTCTTCGGTATTTTGCGGGAAGTTTTCTGTTAATATTTTCTTTGCCGGTATACCCAATAAAACTGCTGCTTGCTTAACCTTTTCCGCATTTGAGCTCTCATCACCACCAGAATACCCAGAACTAATAATTTGCGCTTCTGGATGTAAATGATAAATGCGAACGGCCTCTACTAATCGCTCCAATGAACAGGTTTTTAATTGGCTTGTAGCAGGAAGGTTTTGCACAGTAGTGTGAGTGCACCCCATGATTACTATATAATCAACCGGCTTACTGCTGCGGGTAAATGCCGGATAATTATCTTCTAATGGCGCCATTAAACGATCTGATATTGGTGGTAAGGTGCTGAAAATTAATAAAACACTTGCACTTACCAAAGCAGAAAAACTAAGTTTGGGCTTTAAACGATAAAAAATAATGGCGATCAGTAAGAGTAAAACAATAATACTCAGTGGCATTATCATAAAACTAATAATATTTTTTAGTAAAAATAAATCCATGTTAGTTAATCCACAAGCGTTCAATTAATTCGGGTTGGTTATGCCATTAAAGCATAACAATTATCAATTATTGAAGCAGTAGCTAATTGCAATAATTTTTTGCTATAGACATCTCACGCTCTGTTGATATTTAAACTTAGATCGCGTTTAATAGCCGAGTTGAAAATTAGAATTTTTACTCCACTTATTGTTTACTCCAATTATTGATAGTTGCTTTTATTGATAGTTGCTTTATAACGAGTTTCATTAATAAGTGTTATGCTATTTTTCGCACCAGAAGAGGCGCAATTGCCAGGTAAGTAACATGAGGAGCCATCCTTTGACTGTTACTAAGGGGGACAATTGCCGAGAATGTGGCTATCGGCAAATAGCACATTCGGCTGCTAAGGCTGAATCCTTAGGGCTGTCACCACTAGAAAACATTGTTTTTTAGACTTAGGTGGAGAGCTTCTGGCTGAATCGTTTCGCCCGAATTGCCGGTTTCCTAAACCATATTCGCTCTGCGCTCAGTCACGCTCTTCCTGTTTATTATTAGTACTCTGCACCTAATGTTTCATTGATTAAGTGTAGATATGCTTTGGGGAGAATTTTTATGTTAATATCTCATCTTATAAACGCCTGTAGCGATATGGGTGTGGCAAATTTATCAAAATTTTCAGGTCGGTATAGGCCTGAATCTTTAATTATTCAATATCGAATTCATGGAGAACTCGCATGTCAGTAATGGTTAACAATGCGGATAGTACTGACATTACTGTGGCTAAATTTGGTGGTACCAGCGTCGCCGACTATCACGCCATGCTTCGCTGCGCGCAAATTATTAAAAATGATAGTCGTAATCGTTTAGTCGTGGTGTCAGCCAGTGCTGGTGTTACCAATAATTTAGTGCGACTTAGCCAAGAGAATGTTCCAGTACAAGAGCAAGCGGACATTATTGCTGATATTGCTCGCATTCAGTTTGCCATCATCAAACACTTAAGCAGCCAACAGCTACTAGAGTTAGAAATTAGCGAAATTTTAACGGCATTAGCTGACTGTGCAAAGCGACAATCATTGCAGTTTACTTTGCAAAATAGCGATGAAATTTTAAGTTTTGGCGAGCAATTAAGTTCACGCATATTTGCCCAAGTTTTACAAAGTGTTGGCGTTAATGGCCACTATTTTGATATACGCCCCGTGATGAAAACGGATAGCTTACATGGCAAGGCGCAAGTCAACTTAGCGCAACTCGCTGCGAATGCTACAGCATTACTTTTACCTAAATTATCCGACCAAGTAATTGTTACACAGGGTTTTATTGGTAGCGATGACCAAGGTAATACCACAACGCTTGGTCGAGGTGGCTCTGATTACAGCGCCGCTTTATTAGCTGAAGCAATTCAAGCCAATAATTTGAGTATTTGGACTGATGTGGTGGGAATTTTTACCACCGATCCGCGCATTACCGATCAAGCTCGCTCTATTAATGAAATTAGCTTTGGTGAAGCCGCAGAAATGGCAACATTTGGCGCAAAAATTTTACACCCTGCAACGCTTATTCCGGCGATGCGCCAAGATATTCCGGTGTTTGTTGGTTCTAGCAAAGAGCCGGACGCCGGTGGCACACGGATACAGCGTCAGGTGGACTCTAACCCTACTTATCGCTCAATTGCGCTGCGACGAGAACAAACCTTGGTTACAGTTAAAAGCCCTGAAATGTTACATGCCAGTGGTTTTCTGGCAAAAGTTTTTACCGTGTTAGCTAAGCATCAACTCAGCGTCGACTTAATCACCACCAGTGAAATCAGTGTTGCACTGACTTTTGATAACCCCTTAGGATCTACGCAAGCACTGTTAACGAAAGCTGTGGTAGAAGAATTAGAGCAACTTTGTGAAGTCAGTGTTGAACATGGTTTAAGTTTAATTGCGGTGATCGGGAATAAAATTCACGGTACTAAGGGCGTTGGTAGTAGTATTTTTGATAAGGTTAATGATTTTAATATTCGTATGATATGCCACGGTGCTAGCGAACATAACTTGTGTTTTCTGGTACCTGAAGCCGATGCTAATCAAGTGGTTGAGCGTTTACACGACACGTTATTTAACCTGTAGGATTGCTGCAATTGCTCGTTACCTAAAAGTGAAAAAAAGGGACATGATAATGTCCCTTTTTTGTTTTTAACTCACTTAGCACAATAATGACTACTCGTAGGGCAAAGGGTCGGTAACATTATTATCGGCGAAGGCTTCTAAGCGTTCTTGGCAAGCACCACATTTACCACAAGCTTTTTCTCGGCCATTATAACAAGTCCACGTATCTTCATAACTTAAGCCCATTTTTAAACCATCAGTTAAGATATCTGACTTATTATCGTTTAAATAGGGGCTAAAAATTTCCACGGCTTCATAGTTGGCAATTTGACAAACATCATTCATTTTCATGACAAATTCAGGTCGGCAATCCGGATAAATAGCATGATCGCCAGAATGGGCGCCGTAATATACTTGTGAAGCTTTAACCGATACCGCGTAACCTACCGCTAAAGATAACAAAATCATATTACGATTAGGCACAACCGTAGATTTCATATTATCGGCTTCATAATGGCCTTCGGGAATATCGATATCATCAGTTAAAGATGAACCAGCAAGTAATTGATTAATTGCTGAAATATCAATTACTTTATGAGCAACCCCTAATTGTTGGCAAACTTTGCTAGCGCAGGCAATTTCTTTGACATGTTTTTGGCCATAATCAAATGTTAACGCATAAACTTCTTTGCCGTCTTTTAATGCACGGTTAAGCACGGTAAAAGAGTCCATGCCACCGGAAAAAATTACTACAACTTTATTAGTCATATTTGTTTGTCTCTTGGGGTATAATAAAAAACTTGCGCATTCTACTCGAAATTAACTAAGCATTAAAGTAATGACCACACGTTATAAAATAAACGAATTGTTTGAAACTCTTCAAGGCGAGGGCTCTTTTACTGGCCAACCGTCGATTTTTCTCCGCTTACAAGGTTGCCCTGTGGGGTGCTCATGGTGTGACACTAAACATACCTGGGATATTCATCCAGAATTAGAAATCAACAGCAAACAATTACTCAGTAAAGCTGAAGAAACCGAGCAATGGTCTAATTTATCGCTAGATGATATTGACGCTATATTCAGCCAGCAGGGCTTTAAGGCTAAGCATATAGTGATCACGGGTGGTGAGCCGTGTATGGTTGACCTAACCGAGTTGTGTCTTTACTTTGAGGCGCAAGGCTATAGCTGTCAGGTAGAAACTTCAGGTACTTTTGAAATAAGAGTGTCTACGCAATGTTGGGTAACAGTGTCACCGAAAGTAAATATGCGTGGTGGTTACGATATTTTAGCCAGTGCCATGCAGCGCGCCAACGAAATTAAACACCCTGTGGCCACCGAGCAACATGTTGATGATTTAAAAGCGTTATTAGCACAACACCAAGTGGAAAATAAACAAGTGTATTTGCAACCAATCAGCCAAAAGCAACGTGCGACCGAACTTGCTATTGCCACCTGTATTGAAAATAACTGGCGCTTATCGGTGCAAGTGCACAAATACATTGGTATTGAGTAGCTTTACGTTTTAAAGGCGGGTGTACAATTATTTATGCTCGCTTATTTTATCAGACAATCATTTAGTCATTTTCTTCAGGTAAATCTTGGTAGGGCGATTTAAAAAATTGCGCTTGGTTTAGCTACTAACATATGTCAATAGCACTCTTCTAATATCAAATATCGCATTGAAAATTTCATCAACTACGCCTAGATATGCGTAATCTTGACTTTATGTTTGACTTACTATGCTTTAGTTAAAACATGCCACTGAACGGGCTTATCACACCATTTGCACCTTGTTGCAGTATATGGGTATAAATTTGCGTGGTTTTAACATCAGAATGGCCTAATTGTGCTTGCACTGTTCTAATATCTGCTCCACTTTGCAGTAAATGCGTTGCGAAAGAGTGTCGTAGTGTATGCGGGGTAATTTGCTTTTCTAGGCCTGTTGCTTTAACGGTACTTTTTACGGCTTTTCTGATACAGGTATGATGAAAATGGTGCCTTCTAATTTCACCTGTTTCAGGATCACCGCTCAACCTATTAGACGGAAATAGATATTGCCAAGCAAGGGTTTTATTTGCTGTTGGGTATTTTCTCGATAAAGCGTAGGGCATCCAAACCCCCGCGTATTGTTCATTTTCAATATCAAGTTTTAAATATTCATCTACCCGCATTATCTGATTTCTCAGGGCAGGTATTAGCTCAGCAGCCAAGGTCACTATTCTATGTTTATTGCCTTTACCATTCCAAATACGAATGCACTTATAATCAAAATCAATGTCTTGCACACGTAATTGCACGGCTTCCATAACGCGTAAGCCACTGCCATACATTAGGCCTGCAATTAAATAATACCGCTTGTTGATATGGGTCATTAGCATTTTTACTTCTTTTTTGCTCATAACCACGGGTAATTTAGCTTGTCGCTTAGAACGAGAAAAGTTTAAATTTAATGACAGCTCGTTTTGAACGATGTATCTATACAAGAAAACTAACGAGTTTAAAGCGGTAGCTTGTGTTCGTGGCGCGACATTTTTTATTAACACTAAATACTCTAAATATTTTTCAACTTCATTATCTCCCATCGACGCGGGATGGCGCTTGTCATGAAAATGTATAAATGAGGCTATCCATTTTAGGTAAGTGCTTATTGTTCTGCAAGAATATTGTCTTATCATCATATAGTCAGCAATATAATTCATATAAGGTGATTTAGTTTTCATATATTTTTACTGGTAACTGTGTATTTATACAGTCTAGTTGAGTTTCCCCTATATTCAAGCAAATGCGCGTTTTGCGCATTTTTGTCGGATAAATATTTCAGAATCTATTTATAAGTGCTTTAGCTAGCAAAGATTTATTAAATTTGTTATTAATAGTTGAATTATGAAAGTGCGCGATACTTGAGCAGGAAAATGCGCAAATCGCGCACTATTAAATTGTTAGTCTTACAAAAGGATTTGGTGCCAAATATGAAATTTCTTGTCTTAGTTCTAGTTTTCTTAATCTCAATTCCTGCATTTGCTGATGACACAGATGAAAAAATGAAAGCTGGTGCAGAAGCATCACAATATATAAATGCAAATATGAGTGAAATGAGAAACCAAGGGTGTTATATGGTTTTCTCAAAAAATAGTGCAAAGACCAAAAAACTAGATCAGAAGTGGTTTGATATTAAGGTTAAACAAATGAAATCTCTATCTCCGCGTGCAGCTGAGATGGTTGATAAAATGCAAGTTGGATATGGTTTAGCTTTACTGGATGTATTTGGGGCAAAAAAAGCTCTTCAGTTATGTCAGTCAAAAATGTAAAACTAACAAGCAACTCAACAGGACTAAAAACAGCGGGCTCTTCGCTTCGCTCTAGTTTAGCCCACAATTTTTAGCCCGTTATTTGGGCGTTATGTTTCAGGGCAGGCGCGGTTAGGCTGTCATATATAAAGGATTAAATATGAATATTGTTCCATTAGTAGCAGGCTTTATTTTTGGAGGACTGGGGAGTTATATATTATTTGACTACTGGCGTTTTAATCAAAAAGCACTTAAAACTCAGGGTAAAATACTACGCTATGATGAATATCAATCCAAAGATAGCGATAACCGTAAACAGACAATGTACAGACCTAGTTTTGAATTTTATTTAAATGGAATTACTTACGAAGTTCAATCAAAAACATCATTTAATTCTAAGATAATACCCATAGGTCAAAATACAGATGTTTTGTATCAAAAAGGCAATGAAGCCAATGCTCGTTTAGCTAAGGGAAATGGTTGTGGATTGGGCATTTTATTCATTGGGCTTTCAATACCAGCGATTTATCTAGGGTTGTCTCACTCGTAAGTAAAATAAGCATACCTAGCCTTTAAAAGGAATTTAAATGAACACGGATAAAAAAATAATAAAAGCATTAATGGCGTTATCTATTCTACTTATAATTAGTGTTATATATAACAGAGGAAGTCTTATATTAAATTCAGAGATAGTCTCTGCACAAATAACGAGTTGCAAACTTATAAGTGTTTATGATGACGAAACTGAACGTACTACATCCCACTATGTGCCTGTAGTCGAGACAGAGTTAGGAGAAATGGCTGAAGGGGGCGTTTTAATGCCCAACAGAGCTACTTGTTCTCAGCAAATAGGACAGCATGTTTCAGTTCTTTTTAATGAACAAAATGTTGAAGATAGTAGGATATACACTTTTATACAGTTTTGGGCACTGCCTTCATTTTTGCTATTTTTTCCTGTAGCGTTTCTAATCACAATTTACTCCCCAACTTTTACTAAAGTATTTGCTCTGGTATATATTTTAGGTACATTCATCCTGATTTATTTTGAAACTGGATACTTAGAAAAGCATTTTCCTTTATTGATGACGGGTAAAAGTATGACTCAATCTGAATCAGCATTAACAAGATGTGTAAATACATCAATGAGAAGTGAATATACGACTAAGAGAAGCGAAATAAAAAAACTTTCATGTACAGGGGAAGAAATATCTGATTTATCTTCTATTTCTGATCTTATAAGCTTAGAAAGCCTCAACCTTTCCGGTAATCATTTAACATCTTTACAGGGATTAGAAAACTTCTCAAAATTAAAAAAATTATCAGTATCTACAAATAAATCCTTAACTTCCACAAATGGTATTGAGAGCGCTATCAATTTAGTTGAATTTCAAGCGAATAAATCAGGGCTTAGAGATCTTAGTGGTTTGGATAAACTGTCTAACTTAAAAGTAGCAGAGTTAATGATGAACGAGTTAACCAGTGTTTCTGAATTTAGACGTCTGCAAAACATTGAGAAGGTTGGGTTGAGTTATAATCCAATTTCTGATATTTCTGTGTTTAAACACAAAACATCATTGATTAAATTTACTGCACATAGCACAAAGATCACTGATATTAGTCCCTTATTTACTAGCATTAACCTTCAGATTGTTGGTGTAAGTAGTCCTAATTTTCAATGTGCACAATTAATTCCTCTTAAAGAGATATTAATAAATACAGCCAAGGTTTATGGACCTTCGCATTGCGAATAAACTATTACAGGTTTGAATTTAGCAAATATAAACCTAACAAGGGTTTTCAAGTCGGACAAATTACAGTTGGCTTTTTGTTCGTGCCTCACTTATTTTAGCCAACTGCAATTTACCGCTTAAAACGGCGTTATATGCTAAATGGAGTTTTAAATGGGGCATGGAGCAAACATAGATAGAAGGTATGATTTAGATTGGCTACGAGTTGTCGTTTTCGGTTTACTCATTTTTTATCATATTGGGGCGTTTTATGCCACTGGGGGATATCACGTACATAGTGTGTATGCGAGTGAAACTATTGAGCCCCTGATGAAACTGGTCAATCCTTGGCGTTTAGCCTTGTTGTTTTTTATTTCTGGGATTGCTTTGAGGTTTGCCATTGATAAACAACCATTATTTAGGTTTACGGTTAAAAGATCTATTTTACTTCTCATACCAATCATTTTTTGTATTCATACTATTATCGCCCCGCAATCATGGCTTGAACTATTAGAAAATGGAGAGATAACTTCTGGTTTTTGTGAGTTTTATCCAGAATATTTAATAGGGAGTACAGATAAATACACAATAATCATTCCTACCTGGAACCACCTTTGGTATGTGGTTTATTTATTTATACCTTATTACTTGCTCCTTTCGCACGTCCTTTAGCTTATTTTATGAATGGCTATGGTAAAAAAATCAGTAGTAGATGCCTTGATAACCGCTTAGGTACTTTTGTGGTTATGTCGATTCCGGTCATTCCCTTTATAATTTTTCACTATATTTTAAAGCCCATTTACCCGTCAACACATGCACTTGTTGATGATTGGGCAAACCATCAGTTATATTTTAGCATTTTCATTTTTGGCTTTTTAATATCCAAAGACAATAGCTTTTGGGGAGCTATAAATAGGGCATTGATCCCAGCTCTAATAATGGTTTTTATTATTTCTTCTATTGCTTCTTTTGTGTGGTATTTTGAAAGTCAAAATTATACGTCTTATGCTTTAGATATAACGGAATACTATTCAGAGAAAACAAGAAAGACGGCATACGCTTGGTTTTCAATTGTTGCCTTGTTAGCTATATTCCAACGATGGCTAAATAAACCGAGCAAAGCTCTCTCTTATATGACAGAGGCTGTATTTCCTTGGTATATTTTACATCAAACATTAATAGTTATGATTGGTTACTGGCTAACAAGGCAAGGACTATCAATTTATAGTGAATCCTTAGCGTTAATATTATTAACATTTTTGGGCTGTTATTTGATTAATGAATATTTTATACGGCGTTGGAAATGGATCCGTCCATTATTTGGGTTAAAGCTATATAAACTAAAATATTAATAGCTGTAGAGTACTACTTCAGCGCATATAACAACACGCCCTGAGGTGGACAGCAAGTCTTAAAGACTACTTTCCACCGCATATTTTAATAGTGGCGATCCCTTTGATTTTAACACCTCTAGGTACTTTGATTCATCGTAAGCTGTACTTGTTTTCCAACACCGAAATAAGATTCTTATCCACTTAAAAGCTAATGCTCTGATAATGGTATTGTGAGGTTTTCCTTTCCCTTGCTGTTGTTTGTAATAGGCTTTTGCCCAAAAAGAATAACGCACCGATTGGCCTGCCCATTCGACAAATGTTTGTCTTAAAAATTTCGTACATGAATAACGCCAATGTATC
The DNA here is from genome assembly GCA_041616855.1 of Cognaticolwellia sp. Taxonomy (GTDB): domain Bacteria; phylum Pseudomonadota; class Gammaproteobacteria; order Enterobacterales; family Alteromonadaceae; genus Cognaticolwellia. Next base: position 24,139 of record JBFJQB010000017.1, read on the forward strand.
CATTCTTTCTTACCACTTCGTTCTGTTACTGGCGCTATACCAGCATACTTTTGAATTTCTTCACATGATTGATAGCGTTCTCTATTCGAGCCCATTGCCGCTAATAAACGAGGTGCCATTCGTGGACCCGCACCAGGTAAACTGTCAAAAATAAACCGGTCAGTGTGATGTTTATAAATCGACTTAATTTCAATATCAAAACGTTCAACTGCAAGCATTAACTGTTTAAGTTGTGCGGTTAAGCATTCAACCAATAATAAGTTAGGTGAGATAATGGCTTTGTCTGTTGTCAGTGCCTCAGCTTGTTTTATCTCTTCAATGCGTTTTTCATTTACAGCTGGGTAACGTGAGTTATGTTGATTAAAAAAGTCTACTAGTGTTTGTTTTCTTGCGCGCTTTACTTGCTCAAGTGATGGCCAGCGCAAGATGAAATCACAGAAGACCTGCGTGTCTTTTTCTTTAAACCAATCAAGTACATGGGGATAGTAGTTTTTCAGCGTGGTGGTTATCTTGTTGGTTAAATTCACGCGGTCTTGCACAAGCTTACGGCGATATTCTACTAACTGAGCAAGGCGCCTAACTTTTTCGGTATCCGGTGTGATCACGTTTAATTTACTCATGTGAAGTTGCAGAATTTCAACCTGTATGGCTGCATCTGTCGGGTCATCTTTTGCGCCACTGTGTGTAAATGCTTTTCGATACTTTGCCACCGTTGATGGATTGATGGTAAACAGAACGATGTGTTCAAATTTACTTAAGGCATAAATGAGTGGCCCTTTCTTTAACTCACAAGCCACCGCAACAGGTTGTCCGTTATACTTTTCCTTTAAGGCCATAGCCCACGTGTTAATGGCGTTAGGTTTAGCTGAAATAATAGAGAGTTGTTGTTTATTGGATTGCTTATTTAGTTCACAAATATCGTGTTTTTGGTCTGCCCAATCAATGCCGATAAGGGCTGCAAAATTTGAGATATGAAAGGCTTTCATTTTTGACCTCCAGAGCGTAAAGTTAACCATGGAATATGGATGTAGTATTGTTTCTCGCAGGTCTTATAGATAGTCGGTGAGACGGCAATCCCTGAGTATGCGTAATGAAACAAGTAACTTCTGTTGCTTCGAAAGTCTTGTTATAAGCATCGAATGTTTTCGCTCAAATATTCGTAAGCAACAGAAGCATATTCCACCTATTAATGCGTTAGGTAAACTGATTAATTAATGGAACGGAGTAACTATAAGTCGCTCAAGAGGGAAAATTTACAGTTTGCTGTTTTCGCTCCGCTCAACATTTTAGCAAACTATAAATTTCCCCTTAGCGGGGCTACATGGACTCCCCTTTGTCAAGCAATAGCATTCTCTGACAACAAGAAGATCTGACAGCAGCTCTACATTCGGCGTTTATTAGCTTTGATACGCTATCGCCCTGATGATTTGCGCTTGAGCAATGCCTCATTCGTTAAACAGAGTCTTCTCTTATGAAAATTACTCTTCCCGACTAAACAGGCTTTCTTGCTCTCGGTCTGACCGTGTTATCGTCAATTGCTAATGCACAGACTCGGTGGGGTTAACTGTTTTATTAACCTTTGTACGTAAACTTACTTTACATAATCAACCTGATATTCTTTTTCTGAGTGTAATAATGCCCAAATTAATCGAGCGTTTTTAGCGGCTAAGGCAACAGTCGCTCGCTTAAACCCTCGTCGCTCAACAAGGTCTTTTACCCATAAACTTGTTCTGTCGGTTTTGTTTTTACCGTTAGCAATCACGGCTCTTGCGCCATGAATAAGCGAGGTACGAATATGCTTTTCACCTCGTTTGCTAATTCTGCCTAAATGGACTTTACCGCCGGTACTATATTGTCTGGGCACTAACCCTATCCATGCCGCAAATGAACGACTGGTATCAAAATGCTTGGCGTCATTGACGGTAGCAACCACTGCTGTAGCGGTTATTTCACCGATACCTGGAATACTCATTAAACGTTTTGCGTCTTTCATTTGATTCGCTAATGCATATAGCTTTCTATCGTATTTCAGGATTTCTTCATTTAAGCCTTTAATGCTTTGCCATAAATCATCGAGTAATTCACGGGCGAGAAACGGTAAGTTATTGTCACCATCTTCTAAAATATCAGCGATGGCATGTTGTGCAGGATAACGTCCTTTAGGCATGATGATGCCAAACTCGGCTAGCAGGCCTCGCAAACGATTAATCCGTGCAGTTCTGTCTTTAATTGCGCCTTGGCGAATGCGGTGCAAACATAATACAGCTTGTTGCTCTTCACTTTTAATACTGACAAAACGTGTTTTAGGTCGCGTGGCTGCTTCACAAATAGCTTCGGCATCGTTAGCATCATTCTTTTCGTTTTGTCGATACGGGATAACAAATTTAGACGCCATAATGCGAACATCATGACCCAGTTTGTTAAATTCCCGTGCCCAGTAATGTGCGCCTGAGCAAGCTTCCATGCCAATAATACAAGGTGGCAGTTTAGTTATTTCTGCTAACAGCTTGTTTCGTTTGATAGTTTTACGTAATTTACACTTGTCATGTTCATCAATACCGTGAATACTAAAAACAAGTTTGGCTAAATCGATACCAACAGCTTTAATTAAAGTCATATGGACTCTCCTTTAATTGAATGTTTTAACACCTTTCAATATGGCACATAGGTGCCGTTTGGTAAGGGGAGTCCATATCATTCGTTAACAAGATTAAAAAGTTACCGAAAGTATGCCATTCGTTCTTATTGACGCGATTGTTTTGCTCACAGGTTAAATATGCCCGCACCTCAAAGGTTACTATTCTTGAAATAGAGCCACAACAAGTTAAGTTGCACATGG
>JBFJQB010000018.1:0-26676 GCA_041616855.1 Cognaticolwellia sp.
CAACTCGGTCGCTATTCAGCGACCAGTCACAATAGCGTTAATACCTCCCAAGACGCCAAAATAGTCAAAGCGCTTGGCATTAGTAATGCGCAACAGCATATACAAACTAATATTCTTTTACCGGCAAGTTATAGTGTCTCAACTTGGTTTAAAAAACCGACCGATAACTCGGACAACCCTTATTTTGTCTTAGGGGCAATGGAAAGCGGCGGCGACTTACTTGTACTTGAAAGAGCTAATAATTGGCGTTGGGCTATTTATGATGTTGGCTCAGGCTCCCCGATAATAGTAAGAGGTAATTATAGCTTTAGTGGTTTAGATGATAACTGGCACCATATGACGCTGGTTTACCATGCCAATCAAACCAGTTTGTATATAGATGGCGGCTTTATCGAAACCATAGGTTTGGCGCCATCAGGCACGTTAAAATATATTGGCACCTCATTCGATGACATTACCACAGCTACACCGCAGGGGTTTCGAGCGCCTTTAGATGAATTTATGATTTTTAATGGCGTACTAACCCAGGCTGAAATCGCTGATATTTACACGCAGCAAAATAGTGGCAAAAACTATGACGGCACAAACCGAGTCGAAACTCCGTGCGCCACTGCTATTGCAAACTTTAAATTTGATGAGTTTGAGTATGCTGATATTGCCGGAGAAGTTATCGACAGCATTGGTACATTTCATGGCCAGGCAAAGTTGGCGCAAACCGTTCAAGGTAAAGTTTGCCGTGCACTTGATTTGTCTGCTACCGGTACTCGAAATTATGTCGTGCTAGATGAAGCGGTATTACATAATAAAAGCGAGTTTAGTATTTCATTATGGGCTAAAACCCCCAAAACTGGTGCGCAGAGTTTAATTGGTGGCGCCACAACTGGCAGCGTAAATGAATTGATCATGTGGTTTACCAGAGACACTAGCTTTAGGCCTTATTTACAAGACACACACAACGGCTCGTTGACTGTTTCTTCGATCGCCGGAGATACCTGGCGACACTTAGTGTGGACGCAAGGCAATGATCAAAGCTGCTTGTTTATTGATACCGTGCCGCAGGGCTGTTTAAATCAAACAACTAGCTTGCTTGATATACAAAGCTTGATAATAGGACAAGAGCAAGACAGTGTTGGTGGCCGTTTCGATTCATCTCAAGCTTATGATGGCTTGTTAGATGAATTAGTGATCTTTGAAGGCGTAATTGAACAAAACAAAATAGAGCAAATTTATAAGTATCAAAATAGCGGTCTAGGCCTTAATGGTGAAACCATTGATTGTCCTGAGCCGCCGATAGTTCGCTATGAAATTGTTCATGATGGTAGCGGTTTTACCTGTGCGGCAGAGCCAGTTACCATCAAAGCCTGTACTAACAGTATGTGTTCAAGAGTCAGCACAGAACAAGTGAGTTTAAACTTTAACATTACCAGCCCGACTACTGGGTTGATCACCAAAGCCTCACCGACCTTTATCGGCAGTACCAGTTTTAATTTCAATCATCGCACGGCTGAAACCGTGACTTTATCGATTGGAAGGGCGAGTATTGCAGCCCAAAATGCCACGCAATGTTCTGGTGCTGGCGGTAGTTGTGATATGAGCTTTGATAATTCCGGTTATATCTTAACCTTGGCCGATCATAATGCCTGCACAGTACCTAATTTAGTGATTCAAGCGGTAAAACTCAGTGATAATGGTGTCAGTTGTGCACCCGCCTATACCGGTGATCAGCCTGTAGAGTTGACTTTTAATTACCAAAGCCCAAGTGCGGGCACAAAACTGCCAGACTTAGCGGGTACAGCAATGGCCGCAAGTGGTGTATCGCAAACTCGGATAGTAAGTTTTGACTCGAATGCCACCGCCACCTTGCCATTTGAGTATCAAGATGCCGGTCAAATTCGTATTTCCGTTCAAGATGCTAGTGCAACAGGCTTAGCAAGCGAAAGTGTCACTACGGTTGTTAGCCCAGAGCAAATATTGATAAGTGCACCAGAAGTTAATGCTGCCTGTTTAAGCGCTGACCCTAATGACGCCGCTTGTAGCAAATTTAAAGCGGCTGGAGAAAGTTTCAGCTTAGATTTAACCGCCACCTGTGCCGACACCGCGATTACAACACCTAATTTTCAATTGTACGATATTGCTTTATCGCACGACTTAATTGCTCCTATCAATAAAGAGCTCGGTGAGCTTGCCATTACCTCGGTTGATATTTCAGCTCAAGGCAAGGCGAGGTTAACCGAGCAAAGCATTTCAGAGGTGGGTGTGTTTACGATCACTGCGACACCGCCAATAAATGGCTATTTTGGCAAAACCATTGCCGCAACCACCAGTGCCAATATTGGTCGCTTTGTGCCCGATCATTTTGTGGTTAGCTCGGTATTTGAAGGAACACTGGAAAACCGCAATGGTCATAGCTTTGTTTATACCGGTGAAATGGATAATACAGATATAACCAAAGGCGCGTTATCATATAAACTCCTACTTGAGCCTGAAATCTTAATCACAGCATTGAATAAGAATGGCGCAACAACGCAAAATTATAGCAATGATTTTATGAGACTCTCGCCGGCAAGCTTCAACATTAAAGTGCCAACTGTTGATGTTAGCCGACTCGAAAAAGCTATCGATACCGATGTTATATCGAACATTAATAAGCTCGACAGTAATATAAAGGATCTAGAAGACGGCACGATAAAATATAAATTCAGTAATACCGATAACTTTGCATATAAAAAAAACACCAAGGCGTTAATTGGTAAATACACTGGCAAGCTGGCCTTGCAAATTGATGCAATCAAAGATAGTGACGATGTGGTGGCAACTGATACCGACAGCAGCACTGGTAATGGTATTCTCACCTTAAACCCAGAGGGTATGGAAATTCGATTTGGCCGTTGGAATATTGAAAACACTTTCGGTCCTGAAAATGCCGATTTACCTTTACCGATGTCAATACAATATTGGCATGATGGCCAGTTTGTCACGAATGAACTCGATAGCCTGACGACCTTTGATGGTAATGTCGAGGCAAACTATGCTAAGGATAATAACGGCTTATCACCAAAGTTAGCCACTAATGTCGTCGATGTGTCAGGTGCCGGTCCAACTTTTACGTTAGGGCGGGGACACTTGCTTTTAGCTAAACCTAGTGATGGCTCACGAGGGCAAATACGCCTCACTTATAAAAATGTCCCCAATTGGTTGAAGTATAATTGGAATAGTATTGACGAAAATTCGGACGGTGATGTATACGATGATAACCCTTCTGGAGTGGCAACTTTTGGTGTTTATCGTGGTAATGACCGAATTATTTCATGGCGTGAAGTAGCAAATTAATATTGCCTGTAAGGTTTAGCTTTATTTCGTTAATTAATATCAATATTTCATGATATTTTTGTCAGAGAAACAACACAAGCGCTATTGTCTGCGGTATGATAGCGTGTTATTAAAACCCTATATCATTTATCAGCTCATCTTTGGCTGGCAAATTAAGTACAATAATATTCTGGCAATTTGTTGCCTAGGTGATGTTTAAAGGACATTTCGACAATATGTTTAAGAAATTACGCGGCATGTTTTCTAACGATTTATCAATCGACTTGGGAACCGCAAACACCCTGATTTATGTAAAAGACCAAGGCATTGTTTTAAACGAGCCTTCCGTTGTAGCCATTCGCCAAGACCGTAGTGGTGGCTCTAAAAGTGTTGCTGCTGTTGGTACGGCCGCCAAGCAAATGTTAGGTCGTACACCGGGTAATATCGAAGCGATTCGTCCGATGAAAGATGGTGTTATTGCGAACTTTTTCGTCACTGAAAAAATGTTGCAGTACTTTATCAAACAAGTGCATAGCAATAATTTTTTACGTCCAAGCCCCCGTGTTTTAGTCTGTGTGCCTTGTGGTTCAACTCAAGTAGAACGACGCGCGATTCGTGAATCAGCATTAGGTGCAGGCGCTCGAGAAGTGTACTTAATTGATGAGCCGATGGCGGCCGCAATTGGTGCCGGCATGCCAGTATCAGAAGCGACCGGTTCAATGGTGGTTGATATTGGTGGCGGTACCACAGAAGTTGGTATTATCTCATTAAATGGTGTGGTTTATTCTTCCTCTGTTCGTATTGGTGGTGATAAGTTTGATGATGCCATTATTAATTATGTGCGTCGTAATTTTGGTAGTTTAATTGGTGAAGCTACGGCTGAGCGCATTAAACACGAAATTGGCTCTGCATATCCAGGCGAAGAATTAGTTGAAATTGAAGTGCGCGGTCGTAATTTAGCCGAAGGCGTGCCGCGCAGCTTTACCTTAAACAGCAATGAAATATTAGAAGCCTTACAAGAACCGCTAACGGGGATTGTCAGTGCCATTATGGTAGCGCTTGAGCAATCGCCGCCAGAATTAGCTTCAGATATCTCCGAGCGCGGTATGATTTTAACTGGTGGTGGCGCATTACTAAAAGACCTCGACCGCTTATTAATGGAAGAAACGGGCATCCCAGTGGTTGTTGCTGATGATCCACTAACTTGTGTAGCACGTGGTGGTGGTAAGGCCATAGAGATGATTGATATGCACGGTGGCGATCTGTTCTCTTACGAATAACTGTTAGCTCAGCCCATGAACCCAATATTTAAGCATGGACCCTCTCCACAGCACCGACTCGTTTTGGTGCTGTTTTGTTCTGCATTGTTAATATTTTTTGATCATAAAATGAATAGCTTCGAGTCCGCTCGAGGCTTTTTGCAATCTATGGTCAGCCCGTTACAATATTTAGCGACTGCGCCTAAACAAATGATGAATTGGGCGGCTGAGAATATCGTTACTCGTCGACAACTTATCGCAGATAATGAACAATACAAAATCAATGAATTAGTTTTTCATGAACAGGCTCTGCAATTAGAGATTGTTAAGCGTGAAAATGCCCGATTGCGGTCGTTACTTGCTTCTCCCTTGCGTATTGATGCTAAAAAGATGGTTGCCGAAATCCTTTCCGTTGATAGCGATCCCTATACCCATCAAGTGGTGATCAACCGAGGGGCAAATGACGGGGTTTATGAAGGCCAAGCGGTGATTGATGATGAAGGTATTGTCGGTCAAATACTACATGTTGGCACGATCAGTAGCCGGGTGTTATTGATCACGGATGTAACCCACGCAGTACCGGTGAGAATAAGCCGCAATGGCGTGCGATTAATCGCCAGCGGTGTTGGTGTTATTGATCGTTTAACCCATAACCATGTTCCACATAGTGCGGATATTCGCACTGGCGATTTATTGGTGTCCTCAGGTTTGGGCAGTAAGTTTCCAGAAGGTTATCCAGTGGCGCGAGTTACTTCGGTTATTCAAGATGAATCACGGGCTTTTTCTCAAATTCAAAGCGAACCTGTCGCTAAGATTGATCGGCTACGTTATGTTTTATTACTTTGGCCAGAGCAGGAAGATAAACAAGCTTCTAATCCAAACAAAACCCCCGCAGCTAGCAAGGTAGAAAGTAAATGACTATCGCGAGTCGCTTGATTATTCTGTTGACATTTTTAGTGGCTTTAATGGCCAGTATTATGCCGTTGCCTTTAAGCGTAGATGCTTTTCGCCCAGATTGGGTATTGGTGGTTTTACTCTACTGGTGTTTGGCATTACCCGCGCGGGTAAATGTTATTTCCGCTTTTGTCATGGGCTTTATTCTCGATGTTTTACTGGGCTCTACACTTGGCGTGCATGCTGGCGCGATGGCTATAGCGGTATTTATTGTTGCGGGTAACTTTCAAAAAATACGTAATTTTTCCGTCTGGCAACAAGCGCTGATCGTGGGCGTGCTGTCAGCCTTATATCATTTAATTGTCTTTTGGTTGCAACGATTTTTAACTGACGCGGTCTTTTTGCCGAGTTATTTATACCCAGTGGTTACCACCATTATACTTTGGCCTTGGGCTTTTTTACTGTTACGTAAAATAAGACGAAACTTTCGAATCACATAATATGTCTAACACTTTGATATTGGCGTCACAATCACCACGCCGAAAAGAATTACTGCAACAATTAGGTTATAACTTTAGCTGCGCACCGGCGGACATTGATGAAAGCGTATTGCCAGCAGAATCACCAACACAATATGTTGCGCGTTTAGCACTAGAAAAAGCTAATGTTATTGCCAAGGAACAAGCTCAAGACGTAGTTGTGCTTGGCTCAGATACCAGCGTGGTATTTGATCAACATATACTCGGTAAACCAGAATCGCTAAGCGACTGTATCGCTATACTGACGATGTTGTCGGGGAATACTCATCAGGTAATTACCGCAATTGCGGTGGTTAAAGCTCAGCAGAGTCAGGTGGTGGTGGTGAGTACTGAAGTCGACTTTAAAATATTAACGGAAGCTGAAATAAAACGTTATTGGCACACCGGTGAGCCGCAAGATAAAGCAGGTGCCTATGGCATTCAAGGGATTGCAGGACAGTTTGTTAAACAAATTCGTGGTAGTTACTCTGCTGTGGTCGGTTTACCTTTATATGAAACAGCGCAGTTACTTGCTGAATTCGGCGTAAAATCGTCAATGACACTAGATTAAACAGGAATAGAAATGAGCGGTGAATTACTTATCAATGTTACGCCAAGTGAAACCCGGGTAGCATTAATCGAAAATGGTTCACTTCAAGAAGTTCATATTGAACGTGAAGCCCGTCGTGGCTTAGTCGGCAATATTTATCTTGGTAAAATTATTCGCGTGTTACCGGGTATGCAAGCCGCGTTCGTTGATATTAATTTAGGCAAAGCCGCTTTCTTACATGCCTCAGATATAAATTCGAAACTGATTCTAAACGAAGAAAGCTCCAATGATCAGGTGCCCGATATCCGCAATTTGGTTCATGAGGGCCAGTATATTGTTGTGCAAGTGGTTAAAGACCCCCTAGGTACCAAAGGCGCCCGACTAACGACTGATATCACCATTGCGGCGCGTTACTTAGTGCTGATGCCTGATGCCACTCACGCGGGTATTTCGCAACGTATTGAAGACCCTGCAGAACGAAAGCGCTTAAAATCGATAGTGACACCTTATTGCGGAAAAGAGCATGGTTTTATTGTGCGCACTGCGGCAGAAGGTGCTGGCATTGAAGAGTTACAACATGATGCCGAGTTTTTGCGTCGAGTTTGGGCAAAAGTGCTTGAGCGCAAAGCGCGTAAACAAACCAAAGATCCTATCTATCAAGATTTATCGCTCGCTTTTCGTGTCTTACGCGACTTTGTCGGTGTTTCATTAGAGCGTATCCGTATTGATTCAAAATTGACCTATGAACAACTGGTCGAATTTACCACTGAATTTGTGCCCAATTTAACCCCTATGTTGGAATGTTATCCGGGTGAGCGACCGATTTTTGATTTGTTTGATGTTGAAAGTGAAATTCAACGTTCATTGCATCGTAAAATCGAATTGAAATCAGGCGGTTCGCTGATCATAGATCAAACCGAAGCTATGACCACCATTGATATTAATACTGGCGCATTTGTTGGCCATCGCAATTTAGAAGAAACCATCTTTAATACCAATATTGAGGCAACACAAGCAATTGCTCGGCAGCTGAGGTTGAGAAACCTCGGCGGTATTATCATTGTTGACTTTATTGATATGAACAATAAGGATCACCAACGGCGTGTGTTACACAGTTTAGATACTGCAATGGCTCGAGATAATGTCAAATACAGTTTGTCAGACTTTTCTGCCCTGGGTCTTGTTGAAATGACCCGAAAGCGAACACGTGAAAGTTTGGAGCATATTCTATGTGGCGAATGTGAGGTTTGTCAGGGCCGTGGCTATGTGAAAACGGTTGAGACCGTTTGTTTTGAAATTTTAAGAGAAATTGTCCGGGTTAATCGCGCTTATGATGCGGATAAATTTATTGTTTATGCGTCTTCATCGGTTAGTGAATCATTAATAAACGATGAGTATCATAACCTTGCTGAGCTTGAAGTCTTCATTGGTAAGCAGATTAAAGTGCAGACGGAAAACATGTATAATCAAGAGCAGTTCGATGTTGTTATGATGTAATAACAATGCTGTTGCCGCTATAAGAGAATAAAGTGTTTTGGTAAAATTTTAATGAGTGTTTCCACGGTCTTAAATAGATGGCTTAAACGTCTGTATAAACTATTAGCAATTTTGTTAGTAGCTTTTGCCGTGCTGATTAGTACCTTACGTTTATTTTTACCTTACGCACACAATTACCGTCAAGACGTAGAAGATTACCTCAACACTAGCTATAGCAGTAATATATCTATTGGCGCTTTAAGTATGGGCTGGCGCAGGTCAGGGCCAACATTGATCACGCAACAGGTCGAACTCTTATCCAGTGACGACAGCAAAATTTATATTGAAAGTTTAGAAGTTAAAGTTGATTTTTGGCGCAGCATTCGCTCCGGACAGTTAGTTACCGAAGATTTTGTTATTTCTGGCGCTGAGTTGGCGTTCGAACAAGCCGCGTTAGCAAACTCCACAGAAGAACTGTCGATTAACGAAGCAGGCGAACAAGCGTTAGTTGATTCACTTTCATCGATTTTACTCGAACAAATTTCGCGTTTCTCCATTCGTGATAGTCATGTACTTTTTCATAGCGTGACAGGGACTCGCGCCTTTACTATTAATGAAATGTTTTGGGTAAATGATAACGATCGCCATCGAGCAAACGGCAGTGTTATTGTTGATGGCTTAAGTTCTAATAATTTAAAAGTGTTATTAGATTTTCAGGGTTCGCAATTTGATAACCTTAGTGGTAGAGCTTACTTTGAAGCCAACGATATTGATATAACGCCTTGGCTTGGAAGATATTTAGCCATTGAAGATGCTGACACCCACTCAGCGATTAATTTTAGTGCTTGGCTAAAGATAGCCGATGGTCAACCGGAGTTAATTCAAGTTGGGCTAGGTGATAATGAAATCACTTGGCAACACCAAGATAAAACCCAAAGCTTTGAAATTATCGGTGGTGATATTGAAATAAACACCGTAGGCGAAATAGGCCTTAATGTCTCGACGTCACCATTAACGATTAAACGCAATGGCGTAGAAACCAATCAAATATCACTGTTGGCCAATGTTGTTGGTACAAATATCAATGGCTATATCAATGCGATAGAACTGGCAAGTTTTGAAGGTATATCACCGTTATTATTTGATGATATAGGTCTTGAAAAGTTGTTACTTGATCTTGATGCGGTGGGCAGAGTGAAAGATATTCATTTTCGAAGCAGCCCAGATGACCTAGCCATAACGGCAACATTGAGCGATGTCGATAGTCATTTTAGCCATGGTATTCCTGGTATTGATAATGTCAGCGGCGAATTAGTGTATTTGAATAATCAGCTGCAAATATCGTTAAATGCTGTTGATGGTGCGCTGGACTTTGCTGAGCATTTTAAATACCCCATTCCTTATACCCAGTTAAGCAGTTTGATCAATGTGCAGTTTTTAACGGATGGCTGGCAATTGAGTGTGGAAAATGTCGCCTTTACTTCCCCGCAATTGACCCTAAACGCAGACTTACAAATTAGCAGTGTCAAAGATAGCCCTATTACCATGGCACTATTGGCTAGTGCGAGTAAAGGTAACGCAAAATTTGCTGAATATTTTTATCCACATTTATTGATGGGGCAAGATCTCGTCAACTATCTTAATAGCGCCATTGTCGATGGAGAAATTAATCAGGCTTTGGTGTTATTTAATGGGCCATTGCAAAGCTTCCCTTTTAATAACCATGAGGGCATTTTTGTGGTGGATGCTGAGCTATCGAACAGCATATTTAAATTTGATCCACAATGGCCAGCTATTAAGAACTTTGCTGCCAACCTCAATTTTACCAATAATAGTATGTTAATTACCGGTCGAGATGGCACGCTATCTGGTATTGACGTTACCGGCGTTGAAGCAGCTATTGCGGACTTGTCTGATGGCCAAGTGTTAACGGTCGATGCGAGTTTTATCGACACAAAGCCGCAGTTGGTACAGCAGTTAATGAATGCGAGCCCGATGCAAGACACTGTGGGGGTAACATTAGAGCAAGTGACTGTTTCAGATGTTATTAGTGGAGACTTTTCGTTAATTTTACCTTTAAATGCCCCCGATGCCGTGGTTGCTAAAGGATATGTCGACTTTAAAAATAACTCATTGTCTCTACAGACTCCAAATATGGACTTTAGCCAAGTTAAGGGCCGACTAAATTATCATAATGACAAAATATCCGCGCAGGGTGTTGAGCTGAATTGGCGTGGCATGCCGCTGACATTGAATGTAGTGGCAGAGCAAAAAACAGCACATTATAACGTCAGCATCGACACCTTAGCCCAATGGCAAGATAAACATTGGCAAGCACAATTATCAGATCAATTAGTGAAATATGGCCAAGGTAATGTCGCATGGCAAGGGCTGTTATCACTGAATATTAGCGATGAAAAATTTACCTATGATTATCAAGTTAACTCGGATCTAAACGCGGTGAGTTTAGCTGTGCCAGCACCGTTTGATAAAAAAACGGCTGAACCAATGGCGGTTACTATTCACGCGTTTGGCGATAAGTCCAATAGCACTATAAAGGCAGAAATTGGCGATAAGATAAATTTTTATGGTGTGCTTGATCACCAACAAACGCGATTTTCTCTGGCACATTTAGTCTTAGGTCAACAACAATCATGGGCGCCGACTTCAGGATTTCATATAACGGCGGATGTTGAGCAAGCCAATTACCAACAATGGCAGCCTTTGGTGTTAGATATTATGGCGGCAGTTGCAACCAAACCTAGCGAGTTAGCTGAATTGGGCCCCCCTTCTGAGCAGAGCGTTTTAGATGTGCCAAACAAAATACATGGTGAGATTAGTAATTTAATGGTCTTTGGAGAGAGTTTTCAGCATGTGAGCTTTGACTTTAGTCCTGAGCCTGACTGGTGGTTGCTTAAAGTTAACGCTAAGGAATTAAGAGGAACCGCTAAATTTTATCCAGATTGGCACCAACAAGGGATAGATATTAGCGCAGACTTTGTCCATTTGAAGGGCTCTGAAATTGAATTATTACCTCACTCAGAGGGTGAGCAGGTTGGCGATAATAGCGTGCAAGAAACGGAAAATGCCAAGCTCAAAGCTTTAGAATCAACGACCCCGACGAGCGAAATAGCGCAAATCACTGACGAGGATACATTAGCTCAACAACAAAAGGGCACAGATAGTGAACTTGACTCTGCGATAGACCCAACATCCTCCAGCCTAAAGCAAAAAAGCCCAGTGATCGATAATGCCACCAATGCGGCACTATTTGCTGATATCCCACCATTAAACGTGAACTGTACAAGTTGCCGGTATGGTGCATATGACTTCGGTGAAGTCAGTTTTAGCTTAGCACGAGAACATGAAAATACCTTGCTAATGAAAAAATTTATCGCTCAACGTGACAAAAATAAGATGGTATTTGAAGCGAGGTGGCAGCAAGACAGTAATAGTTCAAAGACCGAAGTTACAGGCACATTAATCGCAAATAATGTCGCTCGTGAAGTTGAACAAATAGGTTATGCCTCGATTATCAAAGACAGCGGTGTTGAAATGAATTATAACCTTGCTTGGCAAGGCGCCCCATATGACTTTGCCTTAGCTAATTTTAATGGCGAAGTGGCGACAATATTTGATGACGGTTATCTCGCTGATGTTGATGATAAAGGGGTACGTATTCTATCGTTTTTGAGCTTACAATCATTAGTACGTAAATTAAGTTTCGACTTTAGAGATATTTTTAGTGATGGCATGTTTTACCGTGAACTCAAGGGCAATTTTACGGTAAAAGATGGTGTAGCCTATACCGATAATGTCTTGATGAAAGGCACCGCGGGTGATTTATCCATAAAAGGTAATACCAACTTAAATAATGGTGCCCTTGACTACCGCATGTCATATAAGCCAAATTTAACCTCTAGCTTACCGGTGTTGGCTTGGATTGCGACCCTCAATCCTGTGACTTTTTTAGCGGGGGTAGCGTTAGATGAAGTGATCACTTCTACGGTTATTTCTGAAATTAATTTTGAAGTAACCGGCAATATCGATGAACCGCAATTTAAGCAAGTGAGTCGAAAAAATCAAAATATCAGTGTCGGGCGATCTTCGCCACCTAAAATTATTGAAGGGACGCCAGATAGTGCGCTTGCCCCTTTGAAGACTGAAAAATCGAAAAAATCAGACTCTTCTGTCGATAACATTGATGGTTGATATTTATGGCCCGTAAAGTAATGCAACTTTGTGCAATACAAATGACCTCCAATACGGATTTTGTCAGTAACCTCGCAGCTATCGAACAACAATTATCAACGCTAGAACAGAGCCAACAACAACTGGTGGTGTTACCTGAATGCTGTTTATTTTTCGGTGGTAAAGATAAAGCCCAACTGGCTTTAGCGCAGAAAAACCAAGTGAACAATCAGTTAAAAAATTGCTTAGCTAAGCTAGCCATGCAGTATAATGTTTTTCTGGTGGCCGGTAGTATTCCGGTATTAGCGGAGCCGTTGGATAAATTTACCAATAGTTGTTTTGTTTTCTCTCCCGAAGGTTGCGAATTAGGGAGTTATGATAAACTGCACCTGTTTGACGTGACGGTAGAAGATAACGAGAAAAATTATTGTGAATCTCGTTATGTCAAAGCTGGTGATCATGTTAGCGTAGTCAATGTGGCTGGGGTCGATGTTGGTTTGTCGATTTGTTATGATCTGCGCTTTCCGGAATTATTTCGTTTGTTATGTCAGCAAGGGGCCAGAATTATAACCGTGCCCAGTGCTTTTACATGTGTCACTGGTGCGGCGCATTGGCAAACATTATTACAAGCGCGTGCCATTGAAAACCAAGTCTATATTATCGCCGCCGGCCAAGAAGGTGTGCATTGTAATGGCCGTGAAACTTGGGGACACAGCGTGATTATTAACCCGTGGGGTGAAATACTTGCGCAGTGTGATAGCGGAAAAGGCATTATTTGTGCTGATTACCAAGAACAAGAATTACTCAACGTGCGTAAAGCTATGCCTGTTGCTACCCATAATCGTTTTAAAAATAAGTTGATGTCGTATGAATAATGTTGAGAGAGAACTCTTAGCCAATAGTGAAATTGATCAAAGCATGCTAATGGATACTTTGGATAGTATTTTCCAACGTAAAATAGATTTAGCCGATTTATATTTTCAATCGAGCAGCCATGAGTCATGGATGCTCGAAGATGGTATCGTCAAAGAAGGCTCTTTTAATCTTGAGCGTGGCGTTGGCGTGCGCGCGATTTCAGGCGAAAAAACAGGTTTTGCTTACTCTGATGATATATCTCCCGCAGCGCTAAACAAAGCGGCTGATGCCGCTAAAGCTATCGCAAACGCTGAAAAGTCGGCGCGAGTGCAAGTTTTCACCGGCAAAAAAATGCAACAAAGCTCCGCGCTATATCAAGCGCTGGATCCTCTGGCAAGTTTAGCGCAAGAACAAAAAATCACCTTGTTACATGAAGTTGAAGCGCATGCTCGTGCTGTTGATAAACGAGTGAAGCAAGTGATTGTTAGCCTATCAGGGGTTTATGAAAAAATATTGGTTGCTGCTAGTGACGGTACTTATGCTACAGATATACGGCCACTAGTGCGGTTAAATTGTTCTGTATTAGTTGAAGAAAACGGTAAGCGTGAACGTGCCAGTGCCGGTGGTGGCGCTCGAACCGATTATAGCTACTTCTTTGAATTAGAAAATAATAAGCCACGCTATTTAGCTTATGCCGAAGAAGCAGTGCGTCAGGCATTAGTAAACTTAGTTGCTATTGATTCACCAGCTGGCTTGCTACCGGTGGTACTGGGTGCTGGTTGGCCAGGCGTGTTATTGCATGAAGCAGTCGGCCATGGTTTAGAAGGTGACTTTAACCGCAAAGGCTCGTCAGCATTTTCGGGCAAAGTGGGTCAACAAGTTACGTCAGAGCTCTGTACGATTGTAGATGATGGCACTATGGCCAATCGTCGTGGCTCGGTCAGTATTGATGATGAAGGTACACCGGGGCAATATAATGTCCTGATTGAAAAAGGGGTGCTTAAAGGTTACATGCAAGATAAGCACAATGCGGGTTTGATGGGCGTTAAACCGACCGGTAATGGTCGTCGAGAATCTTATGCTCATCTACCTATGCCGCGAATGACCAACACTTATATGTTGGCCGGTGAGCACAAGCCTGAAGATATTATTAAATCAGTGAAAAAGGGTATTTACGCCCCTAACTTTGCCGGTGGCCAAGTTGATATTACTTCGGGGAAATTTGTTTTCACTAGCTCGGAAGCGTATTTAATTGAAAATGGTGAAATAACCTCACCGATAAAAGGTGCGACACTCATTGGCAGTGGTCCTGAGGCAATGCAAAAAGTGAGCATGGTTGGTAATGACCTAAAACTTGATGCCGGTGTTGGCGTTTGTGGTAAAGATGGCCAAAGCGTACCGGTTGGCGTGGGCCAACCGACCCTGAAAATTGATGAAATGACGGTGGGAGGCACACAATAATTGCTCGATTTATCAGTGTGTTATCATAAAAAAGCCCGGTAGGGCTTTTTTGTTTTTAAGGTATGTGGCTTATTTTAAGCGAATACCATTCGCTTCAATGGTAATTTTACCGTTTTTCATTAAATTACCCACTGTCGCCTTAAAGGTCTTCTTACTGACACCTAAAATGCGCTTTATCAATTCAGGATCACTCTTATCATGTAAGGGACTAAAACCGTCATTTTCGGCAATATGGGCTAATAGTTTATCGCTAAAGTCTTTAACCTTACCTTCACCGGGACGGGTCAATGATAAATCAATACGGCCATCTTCTCGAACCTGCTTAATATAACCGGTGATTTTTTTACCCGTACGCAGGGGCTTAAAGATTTCATTATCGTAAAGTAAACCCCAGTGGAGATCATTAATAATAGCTTTAAAGCCTAAGTCGGTTTTACTGGCGATAGTTAATTTAACCTTATCCCACTTTTGATACTCTGCGGGCCAAATGTCGATAAACTTATCAAGCTTGCTTGAGGCCACTAAACGGTCAGTTTTTAAATCGAGGAAGATACGCACCAAATAGTATTTACCAACCTCCATTTCGCTATGTTGTTGATTATAAGGTACGAGTAAATCTTTCGGTAAACCCCAGTCCAAAAAGGCGCCCATTTTATTAACTTGGCTCACTTTTAATGAGGCAAATTGATCAACTTCTGCTAACGGTTTTTCCGTGGTTGCAACGATTCTATCGGCAGTATCTGCATAGATAAATACCTTAACCTCACTACCCACTTGGCAATTTTCAGGTACAAAGCGATTAGGCAATAAAATTTCACCTAAATCAGCTGCGTTTAAATAGGCGCCATTGTCAGTAATTGCTACTACAGGAAGGGTGTTGTATTTGCCGATGCTTGCCATGTGAATTCTTGGGGTCAGTTAACTTGCGGCTATAATAACCGATTTGGGGGCAAGTTAACTATAACTTTTATTTTCTGCGGGTAGTTTCTGCTTGGATATTTAATTTAGTTTGAATAAATTCGCTATGTCGTAAATGCAATAAGTCAGCAATTTTACGAATAATATGTTCTTCAATACTGGCGAGTTCACCATCCGCGTAAGCGACTTTCCACAGCAGCTCGAGCATGCTTATGCGTTGTTCAGCGCTATAGTTTTCATTGATTTTTGAAGTAAATTGATAAAAATCAGTGGCGCTTTCGCATAAGACCAATGCGTGTTTTATGATCTCTTGTACTTCAGCACTTGTGAGTTGAAATTGCTGGACAAGAATGTCGCTTAATTTTTGTTGTTCAGCATCATTGAGTTGGCCATCGGCGAGCATCACTTCACACAATAATACACTGCAGGCGATCTCTAAACTTATTTCGTCTACCGACTCAGCGTTATCTATTGTTAACGATTGAAAAAATGCACTTATTTTTGACAACATATAATAACCCTCTGTTAAGACGCTTAATATTAAGGCTTTTATTATTCGCTGCAAGCAAAGAACGTCAGTATTTTGTCAGCAAGAGTAACAGTAGACATTTAGCGCGAATAGCCTCGTTACTTAGTTTACGTTATAACTCAGTTGGTTGCTTTAGATAATGCAGAGTAAGTCCCACTTGTGTTAGTGATCTGTTACTCATTGTTTGGCGTATTGAGTACAGCAACCAACGAGGGTTATTAGTGCGACTGAGTGATTAGATAAGTCATGTGGAATTGCCCTGCATTTGACAACATTTCTGTTCGGTGGTGATATCAGTTGCTGTTTTTTTGCATTGGTTATATCGACGAAAAACTTTATAAAAGTGTAATAATTTAGTGAAAAAAACCAAAATGTTATTAAAAGCTACTTAATTTTCATGTAACTTTGATTTGCAGGTGAAATTTTAATAACTTAACCCCTTGTTATATAAATGTTTAAAAGCTATTTTCGTGATGTTTTAAAAAAGCGGCGTGAATTTTGTAACAAGCATTTACAACTTTGTTAGTTTTTGTCGGCAGTAAATTAGGTATCCTGTGTACAATTAAACTAATAATTACAAAAAATTAGACTTTATGAGGACGTCACAGTGACACGGAAAAAACAAATAATTCTACCTTTTGTCATTTTAATCGCTGGAATTTTAATTTTCTTGCTTTTTTCAAGTATGAAAAAGCCACCGCAGGAAAAAGAGCCTGTTGATAACACCCCTATAGTCGCTGTTGAGCCGATTTCGCTTGCACCTATGACCTTAATGGTAGACTCATACGGAGTGGTTAAGCCTAAATATGAAACTGAGCTTGTAGCACAGGTGAGTGGACAAATTGTTGAATTATCACCAACCTTTGTCCGTGGAGGCTTTGTTAAAGCAGGCCAACTATTAGCTCGTATTGATCCTAATGATTACGAGGCGGCTCTTATCGACGCAGAAGCTACCATGGCATCTGCCCGGGCATCTTTAGAGAAAGAGCGTGCGCAAGGGCAAGTTGCAGAGCGAGAATGGAAACAAATTACCGATACCTCTCCGACAGAACTAAGTCTACGTAAACCACAGTTAGCACAAGAGATTGCGCGGGTAAAAGCCGCACAAGCCTTAATATTGCGAGCTAAGCGTAATTTAGAGCGCACAGAAATTAGAGCACCTTATGATGCGATGATCGACAGCCGAAACGTTGGTTTAGGTTCGTTCGTTGGTACCGGTAGCATGTTAGGGAAGCTTCTTGGCACTGCGCTTGCTGAAGTCCGTTTACCGGTTGCTGATAATCAATTAGAGTTTTTGGTTGCTCAAGGTAAAGATGCAACCGTTAATTTAATCGGCACGTTTGCCGGTCGTGAAACCATATGGCCAGCGAAAATTGCCCGTAGTGAAGGCGTTATAGATAGTAAAAGTCGTATGAGCTATTTGGTCGCGGAATTTCATGACCCCTACGCGTTATCTGATAACAACCAACAAACTCAGCTGCGTTTTGGCTCTTATGTCACCGCTGAAATCGTCGGTATTGAAATTGCTCAAGCGACTCGTGTCCCGCGCTATTTAGTTGAAAATAACCGTGTTGCGCTTTTGGATAGCGACTCTACATTGCATTATTCTGAGGTGAACGTTGTGCGTCAGGATGGTCAAAACGTCATAATTTCAGGTGGTTTAGCGGATGGCGACCAATTAATCGTTTCTGCACTTGATTACCCTGTTGACGGCATGAAGTTGGCATTAATCAATGATAAGAAGGAAAAGAATAAAGATAAGCAAACGGATGGTGCAGCGACTGAAACACAAGTGGCACTTAATGACAGTGATTCAGGAGAATAATCATGAAAACTGTTACGCCTAAAAAAACAGCTGAAATTGATCATAGTATTGATACCAATACTGGCTTAATTGCTTGGTTTGCTCGCAATAGCGTTGCGGCTAATTTGTTAATGATTTTCATTTTAATTGGTGGCTTACTCACAATTCAAACCATTAATAAGCAAATGTTTCCGCAAGTTAAGGTGAACTGGATTTCTTATACGGCGCCTTACCCCGGTGCTGCGCCGCAAGAAGTTGAGGAAGGCATCACCATCAAAATTGAGGAGGCATTGGAAACTGTCCAAGGCCTTAAGCGGGTAATAACTTATTCAAACCGTAATTTTTCCAATGGTTGGTTTGAAGTCGAGCTAGATTACGATCCTCAGGTGGTACTTGAAGAGGTTAAATCTGCAATAGATTCAATCTCTAGCTTTCCTGATGGCATGGAAAGAATAAAGGTTGAGCGTGAGAAATTTCGCCAGGAAGTGATGTATGTCAGCTTATATGGCGACTTAACTAACGGCGAGTTAAAAGAATTAGGTCGAAAAGTTCATAATGAAATTCAACAACTGCCTTTCATTAATATATCGAGTTTATTTAGTGGGTTAGATTACGAAATTTCTATCGAGGTAAGTAAAGATAAACTTCGAGAATATGGCCTAAGTTTCAATGATATTGCGAAAGCCGTGCGTGGTTATTCTCGTAATATGTCAGCCGGACAAATTCGTGCGGAAAATGGCTATATTAACCTGCGCGTTGAAAATCAGGCTTATCGAGGGCATGAATTTGAACAAATTCCGGTGCTGACGCTAGCCGATGGTAGTCGTATTGTATTAGGTGAAGTGGCGACAATTATTGATGGCTTTGAAGAAGGCTTACAATATTCGAAGTTTAACGGTAAAAATTCCGTCACGTTATTTATCGGTGCGGCTGATAATCAAAGTATTACCGATATTGCCACTGTGGTTAAAAAATACGTTGAAGAAAAATCAGCGGCACTGCCTGCTGGGGTAAAGTTGGAAACTTGGGTCGATATGACATATTACCTCGAAGGCCGCTTAAACATGATGGTAGACAACATGAAAAGTGGTGCGGTGCTAGTGTTTCTCATGTTAGCGCTTTTCTTACGTGTTCGTTTGGCGTTTTGGGTGATGATGGGCTTACCGGTTTGTTTCTTAGGTACTTTATTGGTGATGCCGCTCGAATTCGTTAATGTCACCATTAATGTGATTAGCTTATTTGCCTTTATCTTAGTGCTCGGTATTGTCGTTGATGATGCCATTGTAATGGGGGAGAGTGCCCATGATGAAATTGAAGAGCATGGTCATAGTACCGATAATGTTATTCGTGGTGTTAAGCGAGTTGCGATGCCAGCAACCTTTGGTGTCTTAACGACGATTGCGGTATTTTTACCTTTTCTTTTTGGCGAAGGACCGTCTTCCGCATTTGGTAAAGCCATCGGTTCAGTCGTTATTCTTTGTTTAATATTCTCTTTAATTGAATCTAAACTTATTTTGCCAGCGCATTTGGTGAAAATGAAAATGAAAGCCTTTAACCCTAAAAACCCGATCGATAGATTACGTTTATGGGTTGATACAAAATTGAAAGGCTTTATCGAAAATGTTTATAGCCCAGCTCTGGCGGTATTTATTGAATATCGCTATGCGGTTTTAATGTTTTTTATCAGCTTAATGCTCATTAGTGCAGGCTTGTTTAGCGGTGGCTTTGTACGTTTTGTTGGCCAACCTAAAATTCCCCATGACTTTCCACGGGTTACTGTTGAAATGAATGTTGATGCCTCAGAGCAAGCAACGTTAGATACTCTGCTCAATATTCAAGGAGTGATAAATCGTATTGATAAAGACATTGAAGCGAAATATGGCAATTCAATGATCTCGGATATGCAGGTCGATTTACGCAGCAGAACCAGTGGTCAGTTGATGGTAAAGTTAGTGATACCAGAATTGCGCCCGATGAATACTTTTGAACTTGCTGACTTATGGCGCGAGGCCATTCCAAATTATCCAGGAGTTAAATCATTTACTATTGGCGATAACCTCTTTGGCGGTGGCCGAGATGATGGTGACATTGCCTTTAGGTTGGAGAGTAAAAATGATAAGGAATTATTAGCAGCGGCCAAAGAGTTAAAAGCGAAACTTAATTCACTCAAAGGTATTGGTGATGTCAATGACAGTCGCCAAACGAGTGCGAAAGAAGTGCAGTTTGAGTTGAAGCCGTTAGCGTATAGTTTGAATTTAACCCTTGCTGATATTGCTTCACAAGTTAGTTATAGCTTTTATGGTTTAGAAGCCCAGCGGATTTTACGTGACAGCGAAGAAGTGAAAGTGATGATACGTTATCCGCTTGAGCAGAGAAGTTCGGTAGGTCATGTTGATGATGTAATGATTCAAGCGCCAAATGGTGCAGAGTTACCGTTATCTGAACTTGCCGTGATCACGCTGCAAGAAGGGGTCACACGTATCCGCCGCGAAAATGGGAATCGTACCATTAACGTTTGGGCAAGTGTTGATGCTGAGCAGGTTGAACCCTTTAAAGTTGCTAATGATATTCGTGATAACTTCATTCCAGAGTTACTCAGAAAATACCCACAAGTAAAAAGTGAAGTGACTGGCAGTATTCAAGAAGAAATGCAAAGTGCTAATGATCAACTACGTGATTTTGTTATTTCCTCGTTGATTATATTTTCATTGCTGGCGATACCGTTAAAGTCATATTCACAGGCGACCATGATTATGGTGGTGATACCCTTTGGTATTATTGGTGCGGTCATGGGACACTTTATTTTAGACATGGACTTAAGCGCTTTATCTGTGATGGGGATATTAGCGGCTTCCGGTGTCGTGGTGAATGACTCGTTAGTGATGGTAGATTATGTTAATAATGCCCGAAGACGGGGGGAGCGTTTAAAAGATGCGGTGATGCATGCCGGTAATAAACGCTTTAGAGCGATTTTACTGACCTCTATTACCACCTTTATTGGTTTAGTGCCGATTATCTTCTTTGAAGTGAGTGCACAAGCGCAAATTGTTATCCCGATGGCAGTGTCACTTTCTTTTGGGGTGTTATTTGCCACCATTGTTACCTTAGTGCTAATACCTTGCCTTTATCTTATTATTGAAGATATTAAAGCATTATTTAAGCGTAAGAAAAAAGCACCTGAAGCTGGCGATGGCTCATTGGAGAGTTTGAACAGTGAGACAGTGTAGGTATTATCTTTAACTTCTGAAAGCTAAAAAGCCATCACATCGTGATGGCTTTTTTATTAACACTTTTTGAATGAGATTGAGGACTGATTCTGCGTTACTTACTTTACGCCTAGCTCTCGTAACCTTTCCAACAAGTAACTGGCCTGAGTGTGCTTTTCTGACAACACAACTTCGCTACGTGGATGTAGAAACAGTGGCAATGAGATACGCGATTTACCTGAATTTTCACCGGTTGGATTTATCACGCGATGGCTAGTTGACGGAAAATAACCTTGTGAGGCTTCTTGTAGCATGTCACCAATGTTGACAATTAGGTGACCAAAATCACTAGGCACATCAAGCCATTCACCATTTGTCGCTTGTACTTGTAGACCGGGTTCATTGGCGGCAGGTAAAATGGTGATCAGGTTGATATCTTCGTGCGCTGCTGCACGGATAGCACCAGGTTCTTCAGTACCGTCAAAAGGAGGGTAATGCAAAATACGTAACAAGGTGTTCGGCGTGTCCATGATCATATTAGACAGTGGCTCTGAATAGTGCTTTGCGACATCTGCAGGACTATTTTTTTCAATCCAATCAAGTAATTCGCTAGCCAGATCCGAAGCCATTTTATAATAAAGCAGAATATCTTCTTTTAATTGCTCAGGAATACGACCCCAAGGGTATACGTGATAATACTCTTTAATATCTTTTATCGTGTGGCCTTTAGCGGTTTCAGAAATTTCTGGGGCAAAGTAACCGTCTTGCTTTTCAACGTCAAATGCAAAGGCATTTTTGTCTTCATGAGTAAAAAATTCATACCAGTCTTGATATATTTTTTCGACTAAATCTTGCTGAATTGGGTGGTTAGTTAATACGCCAAAGCCGGTGTTGCGCAGACTCTCGACAAACTTTTCTGCGGCATCACTCGCTCGGTAATCAACAACTTGTACTTGCATAATATTCCCCTAATACAATAATCTTAATGCTAACTCTTTATTTTTAAGTATTATATACTCAAACTATAAGGAAGTGGATGAATTCCATCATCGTCGGCGATGAAGCCCAAATAAATACTTCCGAAATGTGAAATAATTTGATAAAAATCAAACCATAGAGCGTCCACCTTATACTCAGTAATACAAGCAGAACTGATCGCGATAATCGTGATTTTATTTTTGTAGGGGCATGATAGTTCCCTATACGCTGATAGTCTATGATTGGTTATCGCGCTGTTATTGGTTATTGGTTATTGGCGATTAAGTAATTTTTTGTAACATATAAAGAGAAGTCAGATGATAAAAAATTTGCTAATGATAGTTTTCTCAGTTGTATTTATTTCGGCATGTGGCTCGAATAACAATGCTTGTGAAGATGTAACCCTAGCGTCAGAGCAAGTACAACAATGTCAGTCATTGCATAAGCAAATTATCAACGCCAAAAATAAGCCGTTGCTACGTACAGAGTTGGAACGCAGGTATCAACAAGATTGTATTGACATTCGTTACTACCGAGATGACAAACAGTCTGCCATCTGTGGTAATAAGGCCGAAGTGGCAGAGTCTAAAAAACTTAACAAATAAAACAATAGCTTAAGCTGGAACTAAAGATTGTTTTTTGTTAGTTTAATTTGTTCTTGCTAAAGTGGGGAGTAAAGCGTTGCTCCTTTTATATAAAATTTAACAGTGCAGTATGGTGAACAAGTTGACAGATCCGTTAGAGCCATTAACTAATTCAGATGCAGATTTGGCAAAAGAATCTCTTGCCTTGCTGAGCAAATATCGAAAACTGCAAGACCGATATACTGCGCTATTTAAATTGAACCAATTATCAATAGATTGTGCCAATCTAAATACATTTTTCCAACAAGTTCACCAGTCTATCGCCTCTATAATGAGTGCTAATAATTTCTATATCATGCTATACGATCAAACATTAGCCACTATGGAGTTGGTTTATCATGTTGATGAAAAAGACGATATGGAAAAGAAGGTTTATCCTTTAAGTCAATTTAAGGGGTCAATGACCAGCTATGTTATTGAAACCGGTAAAGCCTTATTAGCGACGCCTGAAGTAATTAAAAAACTGGAACAAGAGAAAAAAATCACCTCAGTGGGGGCGGTCGGTGTCGACTGGTTAGGTGTACCATTAAAAAATGACGGTTTTGTGGTTGGGGTAATGGCAGTGCAAAGCTATTCTGCAGAAACTCGTTACCAAGAATCTGAACGAGACTTACTAGAGTTTACCGCTCAGCATATTGTGACGGCATTGACGAGATTGCAGGATAGAGGACGATTACAAGCGGCGGTGGATGCGCGTACACGTGAGTTAATGGCGCAAATTCGTGATCGTGAAAAAGCGGAGTTATTACAAGAGTCATTATATCGTATTTCCGAATTAACTAATGACCCAGACTTAGATATCGATACTTTTTATCGTATGGTTCACAATATTATTGGACAGTTGATCAATGCAGAAAACTTTTATGTTGCTAAGTATGATAAGAACAATGACGAGTTATTTTTTGCTTACTATCAAGATCAAACATTAAATAATCATAAGGTTTTTTATAAGAGTCGAAAACTATCAAACCGTTTTACTGAGTTAGTGCTTCGAAGTCGTGAAACGGTATTGCTCGATCATCCTGCGATGCTAGCTTTACACGAGCAAGGTAAAACCATTAAGCCTGAGACAGCTGTCGTATCGTGGCTTGGCGTACCATTAATTCATTCCGGTGAAATTCTGGGGGCGATGGTCTTGCAAAGTTACGATAAATCAATATTTTATACTGAACAAGATGCTGAGTTGTTGCGCTTTGTTTCTCGGCATGTAGCTACAGCGATGAATCGTCGTGAAGTTGCTGATTATGAGCGCAAAGCACATGAATTATTAGAACATCAAGTAAAGCTGCGTACCGCTGCGCTCGAAGAAGAAATTAAACAACGTAAAGTTGCTGAAGAAAAACTTAAGCATTCCGCCTCACACGATATTTTAACCGGTTTACCTAATCGAGCCGTGTTTGTTGATTTGTTAAATCATGCCATCGCTTGTAATAAACGCCGTCCGGAATTTAAATTTGCCGTATTGTTTCTTGATTTAGACCGTTTTAAAGTGGTTAACGACAGTCTTGGTCATCAAGCAGGTGATAGCTTACTGAAAGAAATCGCTCGAGCACTGATTGAGGTGGTGCGAGACAAAGATACTGTCGCGCGACTTGGTGGTGATGAATTTGTTATTTTGGTTGAAGATATCGAGGGCACAGAAGGTACGTATGAAATTGCTAAACGTATAACGGCTTTAATGTCTTCTCCCTTTATCATTGAAAATCAGTCAGTGTTTATTGGCACGAGTATCGGAATTTTATTTAATCATGAGCGATATGACAGCGCTGACACTATGCTCAGAGATGCCGATACAGCAATGTATCATGCAAAAGATAAAGGTAAAGGCCGCTTTGAAGTTTTCGATTCAAGTATGCATAAAAAAGTGCAAAATGCTTTGTCTCTCGAAAATGATATTCGGGAAGGTATTGATAACAATGAATTTGTACCGTATTTTCAACCCATAGTAGAGATGGTTGGCGAGAAAATAATTGGCTTTGAAGCTTTAGCACGGTGGCATAGTGACAAGCGTGGTTTTGTTTACCCTAATGACTTTATACCGCTCGCAGAAGAAACCAATTTAGTGATTGCCATTGATTTACAAATTTTAGAGCAGTCATGTCGGCAACTGAAATTGTGGGAAACAAAACTTGGTATAGACCACCTTTATGTCAGCTGTAACCTTTATTGTAATCATTTCTTTAGCTTAAGTTTGCCACAAGATATTCAAGCCATTATTGATAAAACTGCTGTTCAGCCACATCAAATTCGAGTCGAATTAACTGAGCGCGCGTTGTTAGAGAAAAATGATGTGGTACTGGATAATATGCGGGCATTGAAAAAAATGGGCGTGAAAATATTACTTGACGATTTTGGCACCGGTTATTCAAGTTTAAGCTATTTACATCGTTTCCCGATGGATGTGTTAAAGATCGATCGCTCTTTCATAGATAATGTCCACGAAAGAGGTAATCACCAAGCGATAATTAAGACCATTATTGATTTAGCGGGTAATTTAAATATGGGCACGGTAGGAGAAGGTATTGAAAACGAAGCGGATGCTCACTTGTTAAAAACAATGGGCTGTATTTATGGCCAAGGTTATTATTATTACAAGCCGCTGCCAAGTGATGAAATTGAAAAATTTTTACTCAATAAAATTTAAACAACAATTGTTTGTTTTTAAATAGTTAGATTCAATTAATCCGCTAATAATAACGTTAATAGCGGATTTTTTTCGTACTTCTTTTAAATCTCGCTGAGTGAGAAAAAAGTGAGTAGACTTGGTATAGGCCATTAACGATAAAATTGACTGCATTATGAGTATTAGCAAACCCCGAGTATTAGATCGCATTGATTTAACGATATTAGATGCATTACAAAAAAATGGCCGAATCTCCAATAGCACTTTGGCACAACAGGTCAATCTCAGTGCTAGCCCTTGTTTAGATCGAGTTAAACGTCTTGAACGTGAAGGTTATATTGAACGCTACGGTGCGTTTTTAAACGCCTGTAAATTAAAATATGGCATGACGGCTTTTATCCAAGTAACGCTTGATCGCACTAGCGCAGATATATTTCATAAATTTCATGCTGGAGTGATTGAAATTAAAGAGGTGGCTGAATGTCATATGGTGGCAGGGGGCTTTGATTATTTACTTAAACTACGTTTTGAAAATATGGCGGCATATCGCGCCTTGTTAGGTACGATTGTTGAATTGCCAGGAATTTCGCAAACCCACAGTTATATTGTCACCGAGCATGTTAAGCGGCATTCCGGTGTACCAATTTTTGATTAGAGACTATCGTTATGCAAAGTTATAGTAACACTATCTCAGAAAGTCCGGTTTGCTATTGCTAATGTGCGCTAGTTTTTTTACAGCACAGTCGATATAGTGTCTGAAGATTTTTTTGGTTAGCCTCTTTTAGTGGTGTTTTTGACTAAATAAGCTGACATGTATTTGAAAATAACAAAACCCAATGGCAATATCGACTATCCAAATAGCGCGTAGTGAATAGAGCAATTGGCATAAGTAAATGAGAAACCATGTATATACTCCCATCAAAGATAATCAGAACATTTAGCCTTGTTGCATTTTCTACCCTTACGTTATTTGCCTGTAATAAGCAGTCATCGCCGCCTGTACAAGCGATTACAGAAGCGATGCCGAATCAGGTCAATGCCGATAATATTAAAGCTCATATAGAGTTTCTTGCTGATGACACTTTACAGGGCAGAGATACGGGCAGTAATGGTTATCAAATCGCCGCCAACTATGTGAAGTCTTACTTTAAGCAATTGGGGTTGACGCCACTTGGAACCAAGGTAGCAAACGAAAATCGCGGTTTTGAACAACAGGTGCGTTTTCGCAAAAGCTACCTAGTTGAAGGCTCAGCCAGTGCCATCATTCATGGCTCAGCAGGTGATATTAAGCTTGATTATGCAAGCCAATTTCTCACCGCCGGTTCAAGTTTACAAAATGATACGGCTATCACAGCAGCCACTGTTTTTGTCGGTTATGGGGTGATATCGAAAGAGTTTGGTTACAACGATTATGAAAATATTGATGTTAAGGGCAAAATTGTTGTTGCGTTAACGGGTAGG
>JBFJQB010000019.1:0-25318 GCA_041616855.1 Cognaticolwellia sp.
TAACCGTGCACCATGAAGATGTTGTTGATGACTTAGAGCAACAAGTCAGAAGAATACTGGATTTTTGTGGCTTAGCGTTTGAACAATCCTGTGTAGACTTTCATAAAACCAAACGTACGATTAAAACCCCAAGTTCGGAGCAAGTTCGCCAGCCCATTTATAAAAGCTCAACTGAACAATGGCGACACTTCGAACACCATTTAGCGCCATTGAAAAAAGTACTCAATATCGCCTAATAGCAACAATTCATAGCCGATTAAATAAAAACAGCGAACAAAATACTGTTCGCTGTTTTACCGACCAATTCAAGCGAAAACCTAGTGTATTAAATACCTAGCCTTAAACTTTCTCAACTTTGATTTTATAGAAGACACTATAAAGCACCGGCACTGCAATCATAGTCAATATGGTTGCGAACGCTAATCCGCCCATAATGGTAACTGACATATCCGCAAAGAAAGGGTCTAGTAATAATGGCATAACCCCTAAGATAGTGGTGATAGCGGCCAATGAAACCGGCCTCAAACGGCTCAAACTTGCTTCAACAATGGCTAAGGCTTTTTCTTTCCCTTCTTGTATTTGTAAGTCGATTTCTTCTAGCAAGACAATGGCATTTTTAATCAGCATACCAAATAAGCTTAAAAAGCCCAGTAATGACATAAAACCAAAGGGTAAGTCTGCTAGCAGCAACCCTGTAACCACACCAACGACCGCCATTGGCACGATCAGCCAAATAATGATCGGCTGTCTAGCCCGGCCAAAAAGCAAAACACTAATAATAAACATCACTAAAAAACCAAGAGGTACCCCTTGCCCTAAAGCCGCTTGCGCTTTACGTGATGACTCATACTCACCGCCCCATACAAGTTGATAGCCCTGAGGTAAAGCAATAGCTTCAATTTTAGCTTGGGTACGGTTAAAAGCTTCGCCAGTCGTTTCACTATAACCCGCTTCAGCTTTTACCGTAATGGTGCGGACCCGATCGCGTCGATTAATCAGCAACTCTTCACTTAAGTAGTTCATGTTGCCACTGACTTGTCTAAAGGGAATATACGTTCGTTGGCTACTGCTCCACACTAAACTGTTTTCTAATGCCATTAATTGGTCGCTGTTAGGATTGCTATTTCTCGCTATTATCGGATAGAGGTAATCACCGTCTTGAAGTTGGCCAATGGGCAATCCATCGGTATAAAACTTGATCGCTTGGCTAAAGTCGCTTCTGGAAACCCCTGCAATCCCTGCAGCAATATCATCATATTCAGGCGCTAAAACGATGCCTTTATCTCGCCAGTCATCACGAATATCACGAATTTTGCCATCTTCAAAGTAAACCGCTTTCGCTTGCTCAGCTAACTGCCTTAAAACCGTGGGATCTTCACCAGAGAATCGTGCTTGAATTTTCGCGCCAGCCCCTGGGCCAAATTGCATAATTTCTGCGTAAAAATTCGCCTTGGGGTTTGCTTGCCTTAACTTATCAGATATTTCTTGTGCCAAACGAGGGATTTCTTTGGCATTAATGGCTCGAACTAAAAAAAGGCCGTAACTTTCATTAGGCAACTCAGGGCCAAATACTAAGGTAAATCGCTCAGAGCTTTCACCAATAAAGGTTGCTAGTGACTCAATACCTGCTGTATCAAGGATCAGCTTTTCACCTTGTTTCATATACTTTTCAGTGGCTCGAATATCTGAGTCTTGCGGCCCCCAATAATGAATAAAAAACACAGGGGTATTGGAAGGCGGGAAAAAGCCCTGCTTTATTTGCCCAAAACTGGCATAAGCACCAATAGTAATTACCACTAATATCCCTAGCGTTACACCACGCCAATGCAAGGCATTACGTAAAACCGTTAAATAGGCTTTATGGAAAAATGAAAGTGACTCTTCAGCGCCCGATTTATCGCCAACTCGATAAAAATATTTACCGAGTAATGGCGTTAGCGTTACCGCTAATACCCAACTGAGTAACAAAGAAATTAACACGACAGCGAATAACGAAAATAAAAACTCCCCTGTGGCATCATCAGATAAGCCAATACCTGAAAATGCGGCAATGCCAATAACCGTAGCTCCCAATAATGGCCACTGTGTTCGCTTCACAATAAAGCTGGCAGACTCCATGGCCGACTTACCTTTTTCCATGCGCAGCATCATACCCTCTGCGACCACAATGGCATTATCCACCAACATACCCATTGCAATCACCATGGCACCTAAAGAGATGCGCTGTAGTTGCAAATCATATAGCCACATGATTAACACCGTACCTAACACGGTAATTAATAAGGTACCACCAACTACAATACCCGATCGCCAGCCCATAAATAAACACAAGGCTAAAGTCACCACTGCAACCGATACTTCTAAGTTTAAAATAAAGCCATTAACAGACTCATCAACAACTTTTGCTTGGTTGTAAATTGAGGAAATTTTAATGCCTGCAGGTAACTTAGCTAAGACTTCAGCCAGTTTAGTTTCAATTTTCTCACCGACATCAACAATATTAATATCATTTTGCGCAGACACCGCTAATGTTATAGCACTTTGACCATTAAAGCGTTTTAAGCCACTTGGAATAGTAACGGGGTGAATGCTTAAATCAGCAATGTCTTTGAGCTTAATAGAAGCATTTTTACCTGGGATAACAATAGATAAATTTTCTATTTCTTCTATTTTATTGGTTGCGCTTTCAACCGGGATCCTAATCTTTTTATCGCCCACATATACTCTACCGCCGCTAAAAGGCTTTAAGTTGTTCGCCAGCACTTTTTGGATATCAGGAAAAGAGAGCCCTAGACCAGATATTTGAAAACTATCAATTTTGGCAACAATTTCTTCTTCTAAAATACCACCAACTTTGACTTTAGCAACGCCGTCAACGGTGAGCACTTCTCGACGAATAATACGGGAAAATTCTCGCATTTGAGCAGCACTAAAGTCAGGCGCAGATAACGCATAATAAATACCATAAACATCGCCAAAGTCATCAATTACTACGGGGGCACTTGCGCCCAACGGGAGATCATGCTGAATATCTCGTAGACGTTTGCGCAACTCGTCCCAAATTTGTGGCAATAGCGGGCCATCAATATTCGGTTTAATTTCCATCCTTACTTGGGAAAAACCAGGTTTACTGACGGATGTTAAAGTCTCTAATTGCCACATCTGCTGTAGCGCTATTTCAACTTGTTCAGTAACTTCTTTTTCAACTTTTTCTGCACTGGCACCCGGATAATAAGTAAAAATCATCGCTTGCTTTATAGTAAAGGCGGGATCTTCTAAGCGCCCTATTTTACTCATAGCCACAATACCGCCAATAATAAAACATATCGACATCAGCCAAATATTGATCGGCTTAGTCAACGAATAACGTGCAATATCCATCTTAATAAGTCGCCTTATATTCTCTAACCTTCAGTCCTTGGCGCATTTGACTAACCGCAGCGGAAACGACTTTATCACCGCTATTTAAGCCCGCAGATATCAATGCATATTCACCGTGTAATTTAGAGATTTTAACATCAACACGCGTAAGGTTTTTCTGCGCTTGATTAAAACGCCAAACACTAAAGCCTGAATCACTGTTGCCCATTAAAGCACTTAACGGGATCACTAAAGCCTGAGCGTGATTGTTATTTCTTTCAATGTTAACAATCGCTCGTGAGCCTGGATAAAACAACTTAGTCGCTTCGCCGTCGAGGGCAAATGTCACACCATAAGTTTGGGTTATTGGGTCAGGCGTGGTTTTATGTTCAACATAATGAATATCAAATACCTTGTCTTCCTGACCAATAATATGAGCGGTCGCTTTGACATTACGATTTCCAGCATTAGCGGTCATAATGCGCTCTGGCACTTCAAAGGTAAAATAAAGCTCTGATCTATCTTGTAAATTTGCCAGCGTATCACCTACACGAATTAAACTATCATTTTCGATGTACCTAGAGCCGATGACAGCATCAAAAGGTGCTTTAATAGTACAGTAACTTAAATCTTGTTCGGCATTTTCCAGGGCTATTTTAGTAATAGAAAACTGTGACTTTGCTTCATCGTAATCTCGTTGTGAAGCCACATTTTTTTCGAAAACATCTTTAATACGCTTTAAATTTCGTTTTGCATCTTCATGACGAATACGGCTTTCTTCTACCTTGCGTTGGAATGGTTTGGGATCAATTTTCGCTAAAACTTGCCCTTTATTCACCAGACTACCTTCGGTAAGGTCTTCAAAAATTAAACGCCCGGGCACTTCAAATGTAAGGTCAACGCTTTTCACCGCAGAAACCGTGGCGGGAAATTGATAGTCTGTAGCTAAATTGGTCCAACGCGCAGCGGAAAGCTGAACCACTGTAGGTGCTTCTTCTTTTGTGCTCACAACTGGTTCAGAACAAGCTTGCAGCATAAAAGCTACGGCAAGTATAAAAATTCGATTCACATTAGCTCCAAAAACAATAAGTGATACCCATCAGACTACATAAGTATTTATTTAGCAACGGCTGACCTGTCAGTTTAGCCGGCCGTTATTACATTATAAAAAATCAAGTGGCTAACTATAACACAGGTTTACACATTAACAAATAATGTAAACCTGTTGTTTATTGTGATCGCTCGCGTTAATATGCTGATAATTACCTTATTAAGAGATCAAGATTTGCCAAGCACTACCGATATAATACTCAAAACTGCCATGGAGTGCTTTTTTCAGCACGGTTACGGTAGCGCCAACATTTCTATGGTCAGCCGTTATGCTGGCATATCACGTGTCACTATCCATAAACAATTTAAATCAAAAGAAGTGCTTTTTAGAGCCGTAGTTAAAAAGTATTTTCAACAAAACTATGCGTTGATAGTTAATTACACTAGCTCCGATGAAGATTTTTGGCAGGAAACCCAAGCGCTAATTATTCAACGTTGTGAGGGCTTATTTAATGACGTTTCTAGTAGCTTAATAAGAGCTGATTTATTGCATGCCGGTCAAGCCTTTTGTAAAGACCTTATTCAAGCAGAAGAAAGCTTAATTAAAGAAAGTATTCAATTAAGAATTGAAAAAGAAATTAACGCTAAGCGTTTAAGCCTGAGTAAAATAAACATCTCAGCAGAGTCCTTGGCGGAAACCTTACACTTTGCCCCATTTGGCATTACCGTCTCTGTCACAGATCAAAACAATAGTGCTTTTATCGAAAACTTGATTACTATTTTTAAAGCCGCAACATCACCGCTTTAGCAATTTAGCCCCTGACTTTGTTTAATTTAAACGCCTGCCACTAACGTCGCTTGTTTAGGCTCAACAACTGTCACGGTTTTAGTACTCGTACTATCGTTTAATCGCCTCAATGCCTGTCCCCCCCGTGATCATAGTACTCATTTAAACCTTTCCAATAGCGTCCTTAGCGAGTTAACTATTAGCATCAATGTATTTACGCTTTCTTTTTTAATCTTTAGCAGACATAATCAACATAAATAAAGCTGACCACCTGGTCAGCTAAATAACTAATAAGTAGTTTTATAGATTAATAAATTATTAGCAAGTCAGCGACATATACGAAATAGTAAGCCACAGTTATACTTACCATACAATTGGCGCTAGCGAACGAAATTGGAGATAAAATGCAAGATAGAACCTCATTACCTAGCTGGAAAAAGTTAGAAGAACACGCTATTGATATGAAGTCAAAGCACATGAGCGAGCTATTCAAACAAAACCCAAAACGTTTTGAACAGTTCTCCATTCAACTTGCGCCTTTTCTTGTTGATTATTCAAAAAACCTTATCTCTACATCAACCATGGAATTGCTGATCAATTTAGCAAAAGAATGCGATGTTGAAGCGTGGCGTGAAAAAATGTTTAGCGGCGAGCGTATTAATAGTACCGAAGAACGTGCGGTACTTCATACGGCATTAAGAAATCGCAGCGAAACCCCGATCATGCTTGATGGGAAAGATATTAATATTGATGTGCGGCTGGCACTAGATAAAATGAAAGTGTTCAGTGAAAAAATTCGTCAAGGATTATGGAAAGGCTACTCTGGCAAACGTATTACCGACGTGGTAAATATCGGTGTTGGCGGGTCAAACTTAGGCCCACAAATGGTCACAGAAGCACTCGATCAGTACAGCGATAATAGCGTCAATGTTCACTATGTTTCTAATGTTGACGGTACACAAATCGCCAATGTGCTTCGACCGTTAAATCCAGAGAAAGTGTTATTTATTGTTTCTAGCAAAACCTTTACCACTACAGAAACCATGACCAATGCTAGAACCGCCATGAAATGGTTAGTGTCTTCTTCTTTTGATCAATCAGCCATTGCTAAGCATTTTGTTGCCGTGTCATCTAATAAAAAGAATGCAACTGAGTTTGGCATTGCCGAAGAAAATATCTTTGATATGTGGGATTGGGTAGGTGGTCGTTTTTCGCTATGGTCTGCTATTGGCTTGCCCATTGCCATTGATTTAGGTTTTGAGCGTTTTATTGAGCTACTTGAAGGTGCTCATGAAATTGACCAACACTTTTGTAATACGCCTTTAGCTGAAAATGCGCCAGTAATCCTAGCTTTGCTCAGTGTCTGGAACTGTACTTTTCTTGGCGCACAATCTCAGGCTATTTTGCCTTATGATCAATCTTTGCATATGTTGTCGGCTTATTTGCAACAAGCTGAGATGGAAAGTAATGGTAAATCGGTGACTTGGAATGGCGATTCAATTTCCTATCCGACCGTCCCGTCAATTTGGGGGGAATTAGGTATTAATGGCCAACATGCGTTTTATCAGTATTTACATCAAAGTAATAATGTTGTGCCGGCTGACTTTATTGGCTCGGTTGAAAGTGTTACGCCAGTGCAAGGCCATCATGAAACCTTAATGGCTAATTTTTTCGCTCAAACGCAAGCGTTGATGCAAGGGGTTGATGAAACTCAAGTTCGTGCAGATTTAAAAGCAAAAGGTCGAACGCAAGATTACATCGATAAAGTCGCTCCGCATAAAGTGCATAAAGGTAATCGCCCAACTAACACGATACTAATGAAACGGATTTCACCTCGCTCTTTAGGTAGCTTAATTGCCCTTTATGAGCATAAGATATTCGTCCAAGGTATTATTTTACAAATTTGCTCTTTTGATCAGTGGGGTGTTGAGCTCGGTAAAGGCTTAGCTAATAATATACAAGCTGAATTATCCTCGGGTGAAATCAGTAAAGCACATGACAGTTCAACTACCGGTTTAATTAACTTTTACCAAAGCTATACTCAGTAACCTCAACTCTGACTAAATTAGCTTTGGCACAGTACATATAAAAATAGCGAACATTATGTTCGCTATTTTTTTATCTTAATTTTACATTGATATTTACCGTTTATAAGTGCGCTTGTAAGAAACTTAAGTATTTATTAGAGGCCTTAATACGATTGGCTTTTTTGCTAAAACCATGCCCTTCATCATCAAACACTAAATAATCAACATAGGTACCACCTGAGCGAATTGACTCAACCATTTCATCACTCTCTATTTTTAATACTCGCGGGTCATTTTTACCTTGCACAACAAGTACCGGCTTTTTAACATTATGACCAAAAAACACTGGAGAAATATTATGTAAGCGCTCTTTGTCGGTACTTGGGTCACCTAGTTCATCATAAAGTGATTGGCGAAATGACTCCCAATAAGGTGGAATGCTTTCTAATGTTCGAACCCAGTTGGTGACGCCAAAAATGTTGATACCAACCTCAAACTCATCAGTAAAAGCCATCGCAGCCATCGTTAAATAACCACCGTAACTGCCCCCTATAACGCCTATTCTATTAGGGTCAATCCAATTTAAAGACTGTAAGTAATACTTATTAAAAACCACGTCATTTAAATCATGATCGCCATGCTTCTTATCATCTAAATGAAAGAACGTTTTACCATAACCATTGGAGCCGCGGTTATTTATTCTAAAAATAGCGTAACCATTATTGACTAAATGTTGAATAAGCGCAGAGTAACCTTTTCTACTTTGTCCTCCTGGGCCGCCATGTATCCACACTAAGGCGGGAACTTTTTGTCTAGCCGCTTGTTTTGGTTTATATAAAATACCGGGAATTTCCAAGCCATCGAAGCTTTTAAATCTTACAACTTCACCAACAACCAAGTTTTCTTCCAAAATATTGGGGTTGCCAGTATCGGTTAAGCGCTTAATTTTTTTAGTGCCTATTTGATGCACATAGAGGTTTGATGGTGAAGTATCCGAATTAATGTAAAACACCATTAACTTACCATCATTTGAAAAATTAACGCCACGTAAATCACCACTAGGCATATCGGGTAAAGCGAGTTGTTTTTGGGTCATTAAATCGATAATTTTTATTTTGGTTTGTGCGTCAGCATTTACACCATGAACTTGGTAACGTCCATCTTTAGAGAAGTAACTAAACCTCACATCCCAATCAACGGCAAAGTTTACTGACTTTGCTTTACTCGCTATGTCGTAAGTCCAAGCTTGTTTAAACTCACCAAATTCATCAGTCGAATAAATCAGTGCGCTACTGTCTCGAGTAAAGGTATAAGCGCTATGATCAACATCACCTTCGTGTTCAGTGATCAACTCAGCTTTACGCTGCTTGCTGGCTAAATTAATCAAATATAGATTTGAGTCGGCATTGGAATTGGTTTTACTTAAAACAATATACTGCCCATTAGGGCTAATCGCTTCCGGAGAGTATCCTGAATCGTTTTGATAAATCAGCTCTCTGCTATAATCTGCCACCTGATAAAGATAGATATCAAAAAACTTGTCATCTCTTTCGTTTGTCGCGACATAAAATTGCTTATTATTTTCATGCCAACTAACAAAATAGGCCTTTAACCCTTCACCAGGTGTTATATCTTTTACTGTGCCATCTAATTCTTGCACAAAAAGGTGATCTTGCTCATCTCCTCCCTTATCGGCACTGTATAAAAATCGTTCGTCCTCGGGAAACCAACCCTCAACATAGATTGATTCTTTAATTGAATAAGTTAATTGTATTGGTGTAGAACCATCTAAAGGCACTTTATAAGCGTTAAAAATGCCAGTTACATCATCACTCACTAATACTGCGCTAGCGTCAGCATTAATTGAAGAGCCAAATACTGTGCGAGTTTTAAAGAATTCTTCGGCACTATAAGTTTTAAACACTAAGGCTTTTGCCTCTGGTTCGCTTACTTGTGCAACGGGAGCTTGTTTCGAACAAGCCACTAATAACGACAGGCCGGCAGATAATACGAGCAACTTCGTTAATTTAGATAAGTTTTGCATTTTTTATTCCCTTAACTGTTTATACAATTTTATGCTAGTTATCAGACACTTTTATCAAAAAACAGTATAGTGCAAATATCATACAATTAAAGTCTTTATTACTTGCCAAAAAAGCTTCAAAACAATAAGTTATTTTCCTAAAATAGCGTAAACTAAGCAGACATCAACAAATCAATTCTTATCCTGTCAAATGACGAAATCGTTAAAGTACTTATCTCACTACTCTGTTGATATACAACAGCAAGTCATAAAGCTGATTAAAGAAGACAGCCTTAAAGCGTATTTATTAGCACAATTTCCAAAACCCCACGATCTAACCTCGGATAAAGCACTGCGCCAATATGCCAACGCAATAAAACAGCAGTTTATAAAAAAATCTGCACCGCTTAACCAAGTAAAATATGATGAAAAAATTCATGTTGTTAACAACGCACTAGGTTTACACACTTATGTGTCTCGCGTGCAAGGCAATAAATTAAAAAGCAAAAATGAAATACGCATTGCCAGTATGTTTAAAAAGGCACCCGAAGCATTATTAAATATGATTGTGGTACATGAGCTTGCGCATTTAAAAGAGAAAGAGCATAACAAAGCCTTTTATCAGCTGTGCCAGCATATGCTGCCGAATTATCATCAACTAGAACTGATGACCCGCATTTATCTCACCGAAACTGAACGCGGTGGTAGTATTTATCGATAAATCACAGCAGAAGTCGTAAAACTAACAAGCTAACTTATTCAAAAGCTGCTGGGACGACATGTCTAGACGCTCTTTAATTAATGTAAATTGCTATCAAGCTTTGCGTAAAATTTAACGAAAATTTCTTAATGCGGTAGTTGTCGTAGTTAATTTATCTGTGTTTTAATGACTTTCGTATAAAACGATGCAAGTGTGCGAGATAACAAAATAAGCAACGGTTAATGTCGGGGTAATGATTCACAAAACATTAACATCAGGTATACTGCCAGTAGCTAAATAAATACCAACCACTAAATTATAAAAAAGCGTGTTGTCATTCACCATTAGGTTGTAGATTTGAAGATAACAAACAGAAAATCATTATTAATCGTTAGTATTGTTCTAACCTTGTTACCCTACTTTTTAATCAATAATATTTCCTCTGCAAGCCATGTTTGGCTTAAACAAGGGCCATTATTGCTGTTGCAAATACTAAGTGTTGGTTTTGTTACAGTTAGTTACTTGCGTATTAAAACCCGTGCTTTGAAGCTGTTTTGGCAATTTATCACCTTGGCTTTACTTTCAGCTCTGGCATCCAATTTATTATTTAGCTTTAATTTCATCAGCCATAATTTATTGCTACGAGATTTTTTCACCTTATGCTGTTACTTTTTTATACTTTTAGCTATAGAAGCTAACCCACATATCAATGAAACAAAAAACAATAGAAATATTAGCAGCCGCGTAGCCGCAATATTTTTCACCTTAATATGCTTTAGTTATTTGGTTCTACTGCCATTTGAATTTGCCAATAATATCGAGGATAAAATTGCTTCATCGCAATTGTTTCATTTGATAATAGCAGCACTGATTTTCATCCGCTTGGCAATAAATAGTTATCAGTGCAACAGTCATTTTTGGGTTCGATTATATAGTATATTAACTATTGCTGCGGCGGCAATGTTGTTCGATAACACTGTCGATTACTTGAGTAACTGGAGCCCAATAGCGTTACCAAGTTACTTATTAACACTGTTAATGCTGACCCCTTATTTAGCTCTTATTATTGCCGCTAGCAATTCTTTAAAGTCTTTTGAGCCACCAATTGAACGCATTTATTCATCAATGCCTGAACTCTACTTAATAATGTTAATCTCGTGTTCAGTCCTCATTCACTTAGCCGGTATTGAATTAAAGTTACATTACTATATTGAGTCATCTTTGCAGTCATTGTTAATTACAACTTGGCTCGGTATCGCCTTAGCACTATTAACCACTATTATTTATCGTAACAGTCGTTTGATACATAAATCCAATAAGCAAATTAAACTACAAGATGCCGCGCAACAAACCTTAGTTAAACTTAATCAACGCTTAACTAACGCCATGCTTAATAGTGAAGAAAAAGCCATAGTTAATGCCTCCAGCAACGCCATTCTAACGACCAGCACTGACGGAAAGGTTTTATCAGCAAACCCTGCGGCAGTGCAGCTTTTTCAATGCTTGGAAGGCGAAATTGTTGCGACAAATGTTAGCGATTTTTTTTCATCTGATGATCAAATGCATTACTTTTTTGATTTCAAAAGTAATGTTTACACCTTGCAACGAAAAGATACTGGCATTTCAATAGAATGTACCGCTACACGCAAAGATGGTACACAGTTTCCTGTACAAGCAGAATTACAATGGGCTGACCGAGAAGAGCAACCTTTGGTGGTCATTACCTTCATCAACTTAACGGCGCGAAAACTTGCTGAACAACAGGCACTTGATTTAAAAGATAAATTTATAGCTAACATTTCACATGAATTTAGAACCCCGCTAACCATTATTAACGGTATATTAGACCGTTACTTAGTAAAAGAGCACACAGAGGAAGAAGGTAAAGAGCTACAAACAGCTAAGCGTAACGGTTTAAGGTTAGTACGCATGGTTGAGCAACTATTAGAGCTTTCTCGTTTAGCAGACAATCCTCAACTAACGATGTCAACTTATCGTTTACATACCTTAATGGCAATGCCTGCTGATTCGTTTTCTCGTTTAGCACAACAAAATAACTTATCGTTGAGTTGTGAAATTCCAACGGATATTTGGCTAGATTGCGATGCCCAAGCGTTTGAGAAAATCATTTTTAATTTAATCGCTAATGCCATTAAATACACGCCGGCGGGCGGCAACATTAAGGTTATTGCGTTTAAAAATGACGATAAATTTACCCTTGATATCATCGATACTGGCATCGGTATTGATCCGAGCTCACAAGCCAAGATTTTTGAACGCTTTCAAAGAGCTGATGATGAAAAAAATCAAGGTGTTTTTGGGGTTGGCATCGGTTTATCTTTAGTTAATGAACTGGTTAAAGCTCATCACTGGCATATAAATCTCGCTAGTGAATATAACAAAGGCAGTAAATTTTCTCTCACAATACCTTGTGCTCCTGCCGTCATTGAGGAAAAAGCAACGCCAACAAGTGTTTCTCAAACTGAAGTTTCATCACTCTTGCTTGAACAACATAAAGCCACTAACAGTACTCGAACTATTAGCCAGAAAGTAATTTTGGTGATTGAGGATAACCTTGATATGCAATCGCATATTAAGCAAGTTATCGAACAGCATCACCACTGTATGCTCGCAGATAGTGGCGAGCAAGGTTTAACGCTAGCGCAAGAATATCTGCCAGATTTAATCGTTTGCGATATTATGTTGACAGGTATTGATGGTTTTGAAGTTCTTAAACAACTTAAAAGTCATGAATTAACCTCACATATACCAGTGATACTGTTAACCGCTCGATCCGACTTAGATAGCCGTTTACACGGGCTAAATTTACAAGCGGATGAATACCTAAGTAAACCATTCAATCATAAAGAATTATTGACTCGTATTAGCAATTTAATTACCGGTCGTGAGCAGCTACAAAAAAGTTACTTAGGTAACTTTAATAAAGATATACAGAAAAATAGGAAAGATAACAGCTTCAATAACGTTGCAGAACTGGCTCATGCAAGTGCCGATGAATTGTCGCTTGATACGAAGTTTCTTGATAAGTTA
The DNA here is from genome assembly GCA_041616855.1 of Cognaticolwellia sp. GTDB lineage: Bacteria > Pseudomonadota > Gammaproteobacteria > Enterobacterales > Alteromonadaceae > Cognaticolwellia. The sequence goes on from JBFJQB010000019.1 coordinate 12,999, forward strand.
GAAACAGTGACAGCAAAAGTGTATATGAATACCGATTTAGACATTGTGCAACTGGCTGAAAAAATGGCCATGAGTGAACGTCAGCTACAGAGAAAAATAAAAGGCTTACTTGGCATAACACCTAATAACTTCATAAAAGAGTTTCGCCTTAAAAAAGCCAAAACCCTATTACAAAACGGCTCTCAAATAGGCCGTATAGCATTAGATGTTGGCTTTTCATCACAAACTTATTTTGGTCGATGCTTTAAAGAGATGTTTGCCTGTACGCCAAAACAATTTCAGCAGCAACATCAAGAAGAGCTAAGACCCTCAAGTTGATACCAAACCTGATTTAATAACCACTTGCTCTTTCAAGCTTGTGATATTGCGGCTCTGAATGAGCTGCAAATAATCAAACGACGTTGACTTGGGACCGCAAAGCCCTATCCAAGAAAGTTGATCATCTTGCTCAACAAAACCTAACGCTTGCTCTATTAACACACTGATTTGATCCCAACTTAGCCCTAGAGGGTTATCTCGACTAAAGGGAAAGAATGCATAAGCCATATTTATTGTATTAACATTACCTACCACCCCCGAAAGTCGTCCTGACAAACGTGTTGCAAGTTCATTAGCATTATTTTCTTTTTCGTAACCAATAATCGCAAAAGTATCTTCGGACCAACGAATAACTAGGTCGTCGCTATTACGGGTGTATAACAGTAAGTCAGTTAGATTAATTAATTGGCTATTGCTGAACTCATCATAACGGCTAATTTTAAGCATTAAAATATACAGCCTAGGCAAGGTATCCCGCTGAACTGGTAGCAAATTTTCATGCATTTGCTTCATTAATTGGCTCGCTTGCTCGATATAAATATCTAGATAACGACGACTTTTTACGCCTGTAACTTTATCAACAATAGCGGCTTTTTCTAGTTGTTTATTCGCTTGAGCCAGCTCTGAGTTCTTTGATTTAAACTTTTCCGTTTTCTCTTGTACTTGTTGTTCTAAATATAATTTTTGCTGCTGCTCAATAGCTAACTTACGGTTAAGAAAACGCGAATATATCAGTATGATTATGGCTACAGCTAGCGTGTATAGAATATAAGCCCACCAAGTTCGCCAAGGCGCTGGCTTAACAATAATATCAAGGGACAGACCAGGCTCACTCCAAACATTGTCACTATTACCGGCTTTGATCTGCAGCTGGTACTTGCCTGAAGGTAAATTGGTATAGGTTGCACGGCGAGACTTACCAGCATCGAGCCATTCTTGGTCAAAACCTAATAAACGATATTTATATACTGTTGATTCAGGGCTTGCATAGTTTAATCCGATATATTCAAACGATATTAATTGATCGTTATAGTCTAGTTCTAATTCTTTCAACTTTGCTAAAGTTGTTTCTAATGGCATGGACTCATTTAGCTTTAGAATATTAGTTAAACGAACTTCAGGCGCTTTTAACTTTCGGTTTACTTTTTCTGGATTAATACTATTAAACCCCTTACCTGAACCAAAAAATATCGTATTATCTTTGCCTGTAAAGATGGCAGAATGAGTAAACTCTAAATCTACCAAACCGTGGGTAAGATCAAAGTGTTTAAAGGTGCCTTCAGTTGTAGAATAGCGAGAAATCCCTTTCGTTGTACTTAACCAGATATCGCCGTAAACATCTTCTGTTATGCCGTAAATTGTCATGCTTTTCATGCCATCTTTGCTATCGATATGTCGAAAAGTAAACTCTCCCTTATTTCTATCCTCAACACTTAAAACATTAAGACCGGCAGCTTGAGTACCTACCCATAAATTTTTATCGTTGTCTAGCGCCATTATCCAAGTTAGATCGGTGGACAAACTGTTAGGGTTAGCCTCATCATGCTTAAGGTGCAAAAAGGACCGTTGGATAGGATCAAAGCGATTTAGACCACCACCAAAGGTTGCTATCCAAATAAATCCTGCGTCATCTTCTAAAATTTGTAAGACATGATTACTGCTTGGACCATTTTCAGGACTTACTTCATTCTGCGGAAAGTGACTAAACGTACCATCACTATTCATTTTGTTTAAACCTCGGTGATAGGTAGACACCCAAATATCTCCATTTCTATCTTTAATTATATCGGTAACACTATTGGCGGATATAGAGTGTTGATTTTTCGAATCATGTCTATACTCTGTAATTTTGTTTGTTGTTAGGTCAACAGCAAAAAGTCCTGAGGATCGAGTACCAACCCATAAGGTGTTACCATCTGCAAATAATGTCATCACCCTGTACTCGGAAAAAAATTTGCTAAATACCGTCGGTTTAATGCTACTGTCAACTAACGATAACTGATAAATCGAACCACTATATGCACTAAAAATAATATGTTCTTCATCAATTTGAGCGAAATTAGTAATGTTAAAATTTTTAATTTCAGGATTTGTTTGCATGCTAAATTGGCGAAATGTTGCCATGTTTGGATCCCAACGATTCACGCCACTGAATGTACCAATCCACATTATATTGTTACTATCTTCGAAAAAGGTAATCAGGTAGTCACTGCTCAAACTGTATGGGTTAGTTGCCGAGCTATGATAACGACTAAAGTCATTGGTCGAGCTATTAAAAATAGACAAACCATTGTCCGTTGCAATCCAAATCACTTGCTGTGAATCCTGATAAACCGCAGTTATAGAGTTACTTGTTAGCGATGACTTGCTTCCGGCTTTAAAGGTAAAATGTGTAATCTCATACGATGGCAGGTTTAGTCGAAGTAAACCACTGTCCGTAGTCCCAATCCATACATTGTCATAATCATCGACAAATAACGTGTTAATAAATTTAATGACAGAAGTTGAATTACTTTTATCAAAATGCCTAATAGCTTTGACAAAATTACCGCTATGGTCAAATACGGATATCCCTCCGCCATGCGTTCCAACCCAAACCTCTCCGTTACTGATTTCTACAATAGAATGAATTGTATTGTGGGTTAAGCTGTTAGGTCTTTCTGGCTTGTGTTGAATTCCTTTAACCTTCCATTGCCCTTCTGTTTCGGAAATTATATTTAAACCATTTTCAGTACCTACCCAAATATTGCCTTGGCTATCTTCAAAAACAGCGTTAACGATGTCATTTGTGAGCTCAATACCTTTAGTTTTACTAGTAAATCTTTTGAAGTCTTGGCTTTTTTCACGATATAAGTTAATACCTCCACCAAAAGTACCAACCCAAAGACGGTCTTTTTTATCAATGATAATACGGCTAATAACATCGGAACTTAAAGAGTTAGGCTTCGCCGCATCATGATGAAAACTAATTGATTGGTGACCATCAAACCTGTCTAAACCTTCAGAGGAGCCAAACCACATGAAGCCATTTTTATCTTGTGTAATTGTTCTGACAAAGTTGTACGACATTGGATTATCTACGCCAAAATTTTTAAATAATTTAATATCTTGGGCGAAACAATTAAAAGTAAAAAAGAAGCAGAGACTCAGAACTATAAATCTATTTATCACGAAAAGAACTCTTATGTAAAAAGTTGAGTAGGAAGGCGTATATGATGTATAAAATGAAAGCCACTGTATAAAACAGTGGCTCAGGCTAAATGTTATTATTCAGGGGCAACCCAGTTATTAATATTAATGGTCGCTATTTCGTTTTCTTCTAAACTCATTCGCCATATTAGCGCATTAGATTCAACGCTCATACGCCAAATTAAAGCATTAGTTTCAAAGTTCATACGCCAAATCAGTGCATCGGTAGACGCTGTGTCATTCCAACTATCATCATTTTCAAATGTGCTCATTCGCCATATCAAAGCGTCGCCGCTAAGTTGGTCTTGGTTAAGATCCCAAACAAATTCATTACCTAAACCTTCAACATAAAAATTACCATCTGAGTTGATGTTTGCAGGTCCTGAGAAATGCTCTTCATCACTTAAGTCTTTGGCAATATTTAACTCACTATTAGCACAATTATTTTTCTGACTTGCTAAAGCATAATATGCGCTGACTAAGCCTGCGCCTTGCTGAAAAACACTATAACGTAAGCTACCATCATCATTTAGCGCTCGATATGCGCCATCCATAACTCGACATTTAACTTGATCTGGTGTTAAAGAGGGGTTGTCGGTTAACATTAGTGCTACTACCCCCGAAACTACCGCAGCCGATTGCGAGGTACCTGACATTTCAAAATATCGACCACCGTCATGAAATTCAGGATGTTCAGTTGCAATTTGCGAGTCAAATGACATTAAACCCGAAATATGTCCACCAGGGGCAATAATGTCAGGTTTAACAAAACCTTCTGGAGTCGGACCTGAGCTGCTAAACGTTGCAACTTTATCATCGTTATAGTTAAAAGCAGTGTAATCATCAGTCATTGCACCAACAGTAATAATATACGGTACGTTGCCAGGTACACCTATCGACATAGGGTCTGGGCCGCTATTACCCGCCGAAGCGACTACTACAACCCCTGCTTGCCAAAGCTTCATTACCGCCTGATTTAATGGGTCTTCCCAGTAGTGTGACCGGACAGGTCCACTAAATGACATATTTAGCACGCGTAAATTAATTTGGTCTTTCACTTGTAAAGCCCAATCCATACCGCGAATCACATCAGCGTATGTAGCCTTGCCTTCTGCGTCGAAAGCTTTAATGCCCACATGAGCTGCATTCGGCGCAATACCATAAATTCGCCCATTGCTATCATAATCACTATTAGTGGCGATACTCGCAACATGAGTACCATGACCGCTCGCTTCATCATCATAGTTGCTAACAGTATCATTGATAGCATCGTAAGTTCCCCAGGCTTTATCTTGACCGTTCAAATCGGTTGCTAAACCCGGTAATTGATCAAGTCCCGTATCGAGAAAACCAATAGTAACCCCACCACCAAAGTTACCTGTGTTATGCACATAGGTTGCGTCTACCTGCTCAGTAACTACAGATTTTGGCTGCCACTTCCGCTGACCGTAGCCCATACCACTTAGTTCAACTTTATGGTTGATTGCGGACTTAATTTTTTGTTTGCTTTGTAAAGCTTTCAGCTGCGTTTGAGTTAATTCAACCGCAACAGAATCAATGATTTTTAGTTCATGAGAAGGAGTAACACCTAATATTTTTAAGTTTTCTTTTAATAAGGTGAAGTTTTTCGCGCTAATAATATATGACTGTAATTCATTATCTTTAAGCGTGGTTGCTTTAAAACCCATCAATAATAAAACAGTAATTAAACCACTACTTATTAATAAGACTTTTATTTTATTTATTTTCGAAGTGAACAACATTTATATCCCCTTTGCCCATGACATATTTTTATTTTAATTAAAAACATTAGGGTGAATAACTTCATATGTTTTACCACTATCAACAACGACCGAAGTCATGTCAATATCACTTTTTAAAAGCTTTACTCTTTTAAAACTACAAGCAAACACTATCACACCAATACCCAATTACCAATTTTTAACTATTTTTTACATTTTTCTGGTTACATTTAAACGAAAATATCCAGCTTAAAAGCTGGATATTTTAATTATTTAACTTTTATTTATTAAAATGAAACACTTGTTTCTGGCGAACAGTTGCTCGTGCCTTGGTCACATACTTTATAAGTAAAAGTACCTGAGGTTCTAAAGCTATCTGTATAAGCACCATCGTTAGCAGTATTAATTCTCAGTGAACCATTACGGAAAATATCAACGCTGCTAGTTACCGCTCCAGACCATGATAAATCAACTTTATTTTTACCCTTAGAAACGTAAGCGTTAGTCGATAAGCTAATATCACCGCCTGCTGGAGGTGGTGTTGCACCGCCACTACAGCCGTTAGCAGTTAGGTAAGCATCAGCTGCTGCTGCTTTAACAATACCGTAACCAAAGTAATCATCTTTACCGGCTGCGCCATTGTCTTCGGCAGTAGCTTTTAATGCATCACGAATTTCTGTACCCGTACAAGCATTGTGATTTGACCATACTAAAGCTGCAATACCTGAAACTGCAGGCGTTGCCATTGAAGTACCACTCATAAAGCCATAGTCGCTAGCACCAATTGCAATAGTTGCAGTTGTCGCTGCTAATAATGCACTACGGTCTTCTAACGCCGCACCTACTGCTGGAATTGTTGTGGCATTAGTATCGCCCAATGTTCCGTATAACATACCGGCTTCATTGTTGATAAGAATAGCGCCAATACCACCTGAATTTTCACAGTTTTGTACTTTATCGTGGAATGAGATTACACCACGGTCAATAACACAAACATTACCGTTTGCGCCACTGTCAGTCGTTTCAGCTGTGCCCATGTAGTAAGTATTACCATTGGCATTACCGGCATTTTCCATTGATGAAGAAGCATACGCAACGCCGTCAGCACTCATTGAAGCACTTGTCGCAAGCCCTGCAGGGTAAGTTGAAAGTGTATCAACACCACCTGCTGTTACTTCAACACAAACCGTTTCATCGGTAGTCGTTGTTGCACGTTTACCGCGACCTGTTGTTACTGTACAGCTTGGAAACTGTGAGAAGTTTGCAATGTTATTGTCCGCATCATTTGCACCAATCATCATTACAGAAGAATAACCTGCTGGGTATGAGCGAACACTGTTACCGTCATTACCTGCAGCCGCTACGACTAAACCGCCTGCTTCAGTAAAGGCTTTAAAAGCGTTCTCTTCGGTGCTATTTGCACCACCACCACCTAAACTCATACTAATAATATTTGCGCCGGCTTGGCTACATTTATCAGCCGCGTATGCTAAGTCTGAAGAGTAGCCCCAACCCGCTTCATTAAATACTTTAATGATGTGCATATCAACGCCTGGTGCCATACCTACAACGCCAATATTATTATCCGCAGCGCCGATTGTACCCGCTACGTGAGTACCGTGTGGACCACCGTGCTCATCCCAGTTACCTGTACCTGAGTCATTATCACCCGTGATATTATTCCAAACAAAATCTGTGTTTGAACGGTCTAAACCTGAGTCAATTACACAAACTTTCATGCCCGCACTAGCATTAAACGTTACTTGATTAGCTTGTGACTGATAAACAGCATAAGGCGTTAACTGCTGTGTCATCGCATTACCAGCATCATCATTATATAGAGATGATGCACTACGACGTTGATCTTCTTCAATTAACTGAACATGAGGATTATTCATTAATCCTTTGACTTGTTCCAAAGTTTTACCTTGGAAAGATGCAGCAAAAAAACCGTTTCCATCTACTTTAATTTCAGCATTTAACTTCTTAGCTAATGCTTTAACAATTCCTTTTTTACTTTGGTCTACTTTAATAATGTATCTGTCATCAGCAGCTTGTGCCGAGAAGGCTGATGTAACCGCAATAGCGATTAGCGAGGTGGTAAATTTAGAAATTTTCATAGATGCTCCGGATGTCTCTACTTCATATATAAGTCAGATATAAGTTCATATATAAGACAAGTTTTTATAGTTATAATTGTTATACTTCAGGTCTTACTGCCTGAGTGCCCATCGATACTAGCAGTTACAAAAAAAACCACCTAGTACATTCGCGACAACTTTTAGTAGAAAAACGACACGCAACCAACTAAAGCTTAAATAACAATAACTTAATGATTTAAATTAATTGATTTTATTGTGAATTTGTTAAGAGATGTCTAAAAAAACCATTATAAATAGCTTAAAAGCTATATGGCGCTGGTGAATTATTCACACATGTATATATAATATGAACGATGTATTGTCGACTCATATCTTCAACGTAGCAAACGGAGTAAGCTTTAAAAAATATAAATTTTTACTTAAATTCGCGCTTTATTTCTCAAATTCCTAACTATTATTATTCACTGTTTAGACATAGCATTATTTAAACTTATATCGTAAAGCATCGCTTTTAGAGCACACTAAGTGTGGATGATTGACCTGTGAGATTTGGTGAGGCATTATCCCAATAGAGATATTGCCTTTAACTTATGCCCGAAGGGATGTGATATAGATGTGAATGCGAAGTGCTGATTGTCAGCACTTCAAAACGATCTATTGCTCGTTCGATAAATTAGGAAAGTATTTATTATAAATGAATAACACAATGAGCATTAATAGCCCCTTATAAACAAACGCTTCTATTCCTGCCTGTGTTTTTAGCTTGATATAGGGCAGTATCTGCTAGTTCAAAAAGATCTGTCCAATTTAGCTCATTTTGACGTTGTGCTACGCCAATTGATACGGAAATTTTAGGTAAATAGGCTTTTGAATCTCTTTGCATTAGTTTGAGTTTGGCAATTGCTAACCTTATTTTTTCAGCAATTTCATGTGCTTGTGTAACGGTTTTATTAACCATCACAACTACAAACTCTTCACCACCGAACCTAACCGCAATATCTTGCTCTGAAATCATCGATTTAATGACTTTAGCAATACGCTGAATAACTTTATCTCCAATAAAGTGGCCAAATTGATCGTTTACTGTCTTGAAATGGTCAATATCAATTACCATCGAAGAATGTACCTGCTCAATATCGAGCTCTTGTAATTTAATATCACAGCCTCGACGGTTATATAAACCGGTTAATGAATCGACTATCGCTTCATGGCGTGCAGCTTCAAGCTTAGATTTCAAAAAACTAACTTCGCCACAAGCCCTCGTTAATTCTAGCGATAAATCACTGTGTTGCTGTTGAGAACTCGTAATACAATTCATTAAAAACGCAATGATATTTTTTAAAGACTTTTGATAGTCGTGCTTTAATAAAGCTTTTTCTGCTTTTTTCAAGTTTGTGGCAACGACTTTATCACTATCAACTTGTAAGTTAATTTTAGCGAGTGTTGAGGTTAACGACTTCTCAATAGGGGCGAGTATTTGCTTATCAATCGAATGAGAGTTTGAGATGTACTTTTCGAATAGACCTTCAATGAAGCTTAAATCAACTAGCTGTCGCGTTTCTACATGCCGGTCTACCTCTGCAGTTAATTTTTCATTACGCTTACTAACATATAGATAAATGACCGAGTAATTTACTGGACTAGGAGGTATTTGGTAATGAGATAAAAATTTGTAAGTCGATTCACTGATCTTCAGTGCCTCATCAAAATTATCTTTAATAAGCACAGGCGCTCCTTAAGAGTTCATTCATTTTAAAATTTACATTTATTTGGAAAATAACAGCGAGAAAAAATGTAAAAAATTGTTTAACTCACATAAACACAATATCTAAATATATAACTTTCAACAAGGTTTTAAAGATAAAATTTCATTTTATCCTACCATTCAGCCCACAAATTAAAGATATTTGATTCAAAGCATTCCGACTTTGGCTAATTTCTGCTAATTTATTAACATACTTTACTTAGCTCAGATAATTAGCGCGTTTATTCTCACTTTTGAAGATAGAACACGCCACTGATAGCATTATTAATAACTTAGAGAATAATAACAAATGAAAAAATTTGCTTCACTCTGCTTTGCACTCGCTTCAACAGCAACCATAGCTGACGAAGGCATGTGGCAGCCACATCAATTACCTAAAATAGCGACAAAACTTGTTGATGCCGGGCTAAAACTCAATCCGAATTCATTAACCGACCTTACCGGTTTCCCCATGGGAGCAATTGTTAGTTTAGGGGGATGTACCGCTTCTTTTGTTTCAGATAAAGGGCTAGTGGCCACCAATCATCATTGTGTCTATGGCTCAATACAATATAATTCCACTGAAGATAATAACCTACTTAAGAATGGCTTCTTAGCTAAGTCATTTAACGAGGAGCTACCCGCGACACCTGGCAGTAGAATATATGTCACGGAAGAAATAACCCCAGTTACTGATATCATTAACGCGGCTTTAACTGCTGACATGACAGGAACCGAGCGCTTTAATAGTATTGAGCTTAGCTCTAAAGCACTAGTTGCAGAATGTGAAAGCGACAGTAAATATCGCTGTAGTGTGGTTAACTTTCACGGAGGGTTAGAATACTACCTGTTTAAACAACTCACTATTCGTGATGTGCGTTTGGTGCATGCTCCCGCGAGTAGTGTTGGTAAATATGGCGGAGATATCGATAATTGGATGTGGCCAAGGCACACTGGCGACTACGGCTTTTATCGAGCTTATGTAGGAAAAGATGGCCAACCCGCCGATTACCATGCCGATAACGTCCCATACGAGCCAAAACATCACTTAAAAGTTAATAAAAGTAGCGTTGACGAAAATGATTACATCATGGTGCTAGGCTACCCTGGCAGAACGAATCGTTATCGCACAGCACTTGAAGTAGAGAACCAATTTACCTGGACTTACCCAAAAGCAAAAGCTTATCGTGAAGAGATCATTGATATTATCCATAGCAATTCAGCTCCTGGCAGTGATGTACGGATAAAATATGAAAGCACACTAGCAAGTCTTGCTAATTATGCAAAAAACTATGGCAGCATGGTTGAGAGTTACAATAAAGGCACTACGCTTGCCCGTAAAAAGGCATTAGAGTCTGCGCTTAATGATTGGATAACTGCTAGTAACTCACGTCAAAATAAGTATGGTAATGCACTTCAAGGTTTAAATAGCTTAATTGAGCAAAACCAGCAAAACCAAGCAAGAGACCTTATCTTAGGTTATATGAATTACAGCAAAATGCTCAGTACAGCTAATCGCTTATATCGCCTATCAATTGAAAAGACAAAGCCAAATGTAGAACGTAAGCGAGGCTATCAAGAGCGCGATATTGCACGCTTTGAGCAAAGCATGAAAGCAGTCAACCGACGTTATGATGCCGACATGGACCAAAAAATCCTACTTGCTATGTTTAACCATTATGTTCAATTGCCAAAAGATCAACACTTAACATCACTAGATAAATTCTTTGGCATCGATAAAAATTATAACGAAGACCAGTTCCAAGCTAAATTGGCGAAAATGTACCAATCGACAGCGCTAGGCGATCTAGACACGCGTCTAACTTGGATGAGTAAAACACCAGTAGACTTTACAACTAGCGACGACCCTTTTGTTCAGTTAGCTGTCGAGACCTATGCTGAACGTAAAGGCATTGAAGAAGCCAATGAAGAGCTCTCGGGAAATATCCAGTCTTACAGACCTAAATACATGGAGGCGTTAATTGCCTACTTTAATGCTAAAGGACTGCCGGTCTATGCTGACGCTAATAGTACATTGCGCGTTACTTATGGCAATGTTAAGGGATATTCACCGCAAGATGGATTAGTAGCGACACCTTTTACCACACTCGAAGGTATCTTGAGAAAGGATACCGGTATCAGTCCATTTGATGCACCTAAGAAACAACTTTCGCTTATCAAAGCAAAACAGTACGGTGAATATGCTAAAAAAGAACTAGCTTCTGTACCAGTAAACTATTTAGGCACTTTAGACATTACTGGTGGCAATTCCGGCTCTCCGACACTTAATAACAAAGCCGAATTTGTTGGTTTAGTATTTGATGGCGTTTATGAAAGCATCATTGGAGACTGGGATTACGACCCTAAGCTAAACCGCTCTATTCATGTTGATATAAAATACATGCTTTGGGTAATGGAGCATGTTGACGGCGCCACCAACCTCATCGATGAAATGGATATTGTTGAGTAAGACCATTCTTTTAAAGCTTGTTTAACTAAAAATCCAGCACTTGCTGGATTTTTTATCTTTAAATATTGTCGTTACTTTCGGATATGATGGTTAAGCTATAATTATGTTGAGTTGGTTAGCAGATAGAGCTTCACAATAACTGGCAGACTCACGTGACTGTAGTTCTAAGCATAATTGGCAAGCAGCACTAATGCTACGTGGGAAGTTAGGTCACTGGAGCAGCACCCTACTGACCTAAGAGCGTAGGCTAAAAACTCTTGGCGCCACGCCATTATAAGTGAATTGGTGGCTCACAACCTGTAGGGGGCAAATTTATTCGCCTAATATAAAGGCGGCTAAAGTAGCCCTTAAGAGTTTTAAACTCATAACTCCTGTTTGTATTTTCTTAAACGCCAGAAAGCAATAAACCTGTCACTTTCGTAACGGGCTTTTGACGTGTGTAACCGTGAGCATATGTATGTGCTGGAACGGCGTCCCTCTCACATAAAGTGAAGCACACCCACACGCTCTCAGCACTCGGCGCTAACGCCGTTGAGGTACATGGAGGTAGGTAAGTAGTACAACGCAGGAGTAGTTGTTCAGGGTTCCGGTGAAGCCATACGGCTATTACCGTTGATTTTTTATTAACTTTTAAATGCAAAAAACCCGCAGCGTCAGCTGCGGGTTTCTCTTAATAGAAGCCTAGCAATGACGTGCATGGATGCACTAATGCCGTGAGCACATGGATGTGCAGGAACGGCGTCCCTCTCACATAA
>JBFJQB010000020.1:0-25193 GCA_041616855.1 Cognaticolwellia sp.
CCAGGCAACCAAGCGGGTAATGACAAGGTATAGCGTTGGCCTGGAATACTTTTAAAGGACAATAACACCTCAAATAAATGACTATTTGGGTTGCTGGGGGAAATTTGATAGTGGATCATAATAAAGCACAAATGTAGACAAGATATTTGTGCTCCAATGTAGCAGAGTTGCTCTGATAAAACAGCCAGAAAATACGTGCTAGCAGTAGACAGTTTTATTGCAGCTTAACTTAAAATAACGGTTTTGCCTTTATTTAAACAGATACGTTGTTCAGCATGCATTTTTACCGCATGGCATAAGGCCGTGGCTTCTATGTCGTGGCCAAGATGAACCATATCTTCAACGGTAAAAGTATGATTAATAGGTTTCACTTCTTGAACAATGATTGGCCCTTCGTCAAGATCCGCGGTGACATAATGTGCGGTCGCACCGATGATTTTAACACCGCGCTGATGCGCTTGATGATAGGGCCTAGCGCCTTTAAAACTGGGTAAAAATGAATGATGAATATTAATCGCTTGGCCACGTAAACTATGGCAAAGTTGATCGGATAATACTTGCATATAGCGGGCAAGCACCAGTAAATCACCATGATATTGTTGATAAAGGGCAAAAAGTGTTTGTTCTTGTTCTGCCTTGTTGTCTTTTGTTACCGGAAGATGATGAAATGGAATGTTATGCCATTGCGCTAGTGTCTGACAATCTAAGTGATTTGAAGTAATAGCGACGATATTAACTGGTAAAACGCCTGCTTTCCATTTGGTTAGTAGTGACACTAGACAGTGATCATCTTTGGAAACGGCAATAACCACATTAGGAAAGTTAGCCCTTTCTCTGAGTTGGTAGCTCATATTTAGCGGCTTAGCCAGTAACTCTATGGCTTGACTGAACTCATCAAAGCTAACGTTAAGCTCTCGATCCTCAAACGCAATACGTGAAAAAAATGTTGCCGTATCTGGATCACTGTATTGACAGGTTTCGGTAATAAACGCGCCATGCTGGAATAAACTTTGGCAGACTTTTGCTAGTACGCCAGAGGTGTCAGGGCATTGCCAAGTAAGAATATAATGGTGAGTGTTTTTCATGTGCGCAGGTTTATGGTGAGTCGATTAACTCAGTCTGGCATTTACAAGCCTGCTTGATAAATACTTTTGCGCTATATGCTAATGCTATTTAAATCACTTAGTCTTCATCACTGAGTTTACTTTTATGTTGAATATATAGCGCTTCAACTTTTTCTCTCGCCCATGGGGTTTTTCTTAAAAATTTTAAGCTGGAATTAATGCTGGGATCGTCAGTAAAACAACGAATTTTTATTTCTTTACCAAGGTAAGCAAAGCCAAAATGATCGACAAGTTGTGTGACGATAGTTTTTAACGTGACCCCGTGCAAAGGGTTGTAGGGTTGGTGATCCATATTATTCGCCTGAGTAGTTTGAAGTATTATTCTACCATGGTGTCGCACGAGTTAAAAAACAAAAAGCGACGTATACATCGCTTTTACATTTCAACTCAGCAATCAGTAAATATAACTCAGCAATCAGTAAATATAACTTAAAAATTAGCTAAAGTGCGTTGCTAGTGCTTCACTGCCACCAATATGTTTGCCGTCAATAAATACCTGTGGCACGGTATCTGCGTTGGTTAAGGCTTTCAGCATGGTTAAGTTAACATCTTTACCTACTTCTAATTCTTCAAAGGTTAAGCCTTTTTCGTTCAAGAGCGCCTTAGCTTTTTTACAGTATGGGCAAGTAGGCTTGCTAAACACAGTAATAGCTGAGGTTTGACAAGCTGACGGATTAATGTGCTTTAGCATAGTGTCAGCGTCTGATACTTCAAAGGGGTCACCTGGCAGGTCAGGCTCGATAAACATTTTTTCAATGATGCCGTTTTTCACTAACATTGCATAACGCCAACTGCGCTTGCCAAAACCAATGTCAGCTTTATCTACTAACATGCCCATGGCCTCAGTAAATTCACCGTTACCGTCCGGAATAAAACTGATGTTATCGGCATCTTGGTCTTGCGCCCAGGCATTCATAACAAAGGTATCGTTGACTGACATACAAACAATTTCATCGACGCCATTTTTGAATAGTGTCGGTGCCAATTCGTTATAGCGTGGTAAGTGCGAAGACGAACACGTGGGGGTAAACGCACCAGGCAGCGAAAAAACCACGACAGTTTTATCTTTAAAAATTTCCTCACTAGTGCGAGTTGTCCACTCGTCATTAGCTCTTAAAGTGAAGGTAACATTGGGGACTTTTTGTTGCTCTATATTTTCTAACATAATGGCTCCGTTTTTCGTTGCTAAAATAATGTTGTTGCTGTCTATGTGGCTATTATTGGTTAGCTTCACCTTTTATTAAAGTGATTAATATTGTTCTTAACAATCGTTTAAAGCGATTAGCTTTTGAGCGCAAATAAAGCGCTAGTGCAATGTAACAACAATTAATCAGCTAGATTCGATACGATAAAAAGAAATGATTTCCTGTTTTAAACTTGAAGTGGTAAATTAGTATATAAGTTGTATATACAATTTGAGAGGGTTAAATGTCAAAAAGTTACACCTTAATTAAAGGCTCTGTACCTTTACTTATTAGCATGCCGCACAATGGCGAAGAAATACCGGCAGAAATTGCCGCAGTTATGACGGCTAAAGGTCGTGAAGTTGCCGACACTGATTGGTATATGGATCGTCTGTATGCTTTTGCAAAAGAGCTTGGTGCCTACATTTTATTCCCTAAATATAACCGCTATGTGATTGACTTAAATCGTGATCCCGAAGGTATTGATTTATACCCTGGGGCAAATAACACCGAACTTTGCCCAACCACTGCATTTGATTTATCGCCGTTATACCAAGAAGGTTATGAACCGAGCACAGAACAAATAGCGCAGCGGGTTAAGGATTATTGGCAGCCATATCATCAGGCGTTAGCGTCTACTATGCAGGAAATCAAAAGCGAATTTGGTCAAGGGGTGTTGCTTGAAGCACATTCTATACGCTCACAAGTGCCGAGATTTTTCCAAGGCCAATTACCAGACTTTAATTTTGGTAATGCTGACGGTAAAAGTTGTGCCCCTGAGCTAATGTCAGCTTTGGTTGATTTAGATTACGCCCCTTATAGCACGGTTTGTAATGGCCGGTTTAAAGGTGGTTACATTACTCGTGCATTCGGTCAACCTAGCAATAACTTTCATGCTGTGCAGCTAGAGCTATCCCAGCATACTTATATGGACGAGCAAGCAATGACCTATAACGAAAGTTTAGCATTGCAAGTGCAGCCTAAACTTAAATCGTTAGTGAAAACTTTAATCAGTTTTGCATTATTACCCAGTAGCAACGTGGCTGAATAATGGAGTGTGTTGATGAAACTTTTTGTTAAAAAAATCTTATTAGCTGATGGCTGGGCTAATGATAAAACCTTGACCATAGAGCAAGGCATTATTACTGAGATTAGCGCGGGTAAAGTGGCTGGCGCAGAACAGGTGAGAGGAGTGGTGATTCCGGGCATGGTTAATTGCCACTCTCATGCTTTTCAACGCGCTTTTGCCGGCTTTAGTGAGCAAGGCAGTGAAGGTCAGGACAGTTTTTGGACCTGGCGTAATATTATGTATAAGTTCCTGGGGCAATTAAATTCAGCAGATGCGGAAGTGATTGCCAGTCAACTTTATATTGAAATGTTGAAGATGGGCTACACCCGAGTCGCTGAGTTTCATTATCTTCACCATGATATTGATGGTGAAAATCACGAAAGTTTATCAGCTATGGCGCAAGCTATATTTCGAGCGGCTGAGCACAGTGGTATTGGCTTAACATTGCTACCGGTACTATATCGTTTCAGCGGTTTTGGCCCTAAAGAGCCTACAGAGGGACAAAAGCGTTTTATCAACTCTGTGGAGCAATTTAATGCGTTGGTTAGCGAGTGTTTTGCGCTGGCCAAATTACAAGCCAATTGTAATGTGGGCATTGCCCCGCATTCATTACGCGCTGTTGATAAAAGTTCACTAGCAGCGGCGGTTACGCACGTGCGATCACTCGACGCACAGGCGCCGGTTCATATTCATATTGCTGAGCAGCAAAAAGAAGTACAAGACTGTTTAGCCCATTATGGTCAGCGACCCGTACAGTGGTTATTAGATAATGCCGAACTCGATAAACATTGGTGTTTAATTCATGCGACGCATATTGACGAACAAGAACGTCAAGGCATCATTGCCAGCCAAGCAATTGCAGGCATTTGTCCAACCACGGAAGCTAATTTAGGGGATGGTATTTTCCCAACCGATGAATTTATGGCAGAAAACGGTACGTTTGCTATCGGCTCAGATAGTCATATTTCAGTTAATCCAATTGAAGAATTACGATGGCTTGAATATGCACAACGTCTGATTAAGCAGCAACGAGCCTTGTTAGCAACAAACGAGCAAATGTCTGTTGGACTTAATTTATGGCAAAAAGCCGCCGCAGGTGGTGCACAAAGTACTAATAGCAATACCGGAGCATTAGCGATTGGTAAACAAGCAGACTTAGTGGTTTTGGATGATAGCCAATTACGTTTATTTGCTCATGACGACAGCCATCTACTTGACAGCGTTATCTTTGCTAGCCAGCGTAACCTTGTGTTAGATGTGATGGTTAATGGTCATTGGGTCATTCGTGATGGTCAGCACAGCTTAGAGCAAGAAACGGCAGCCAAATTTGCCGAGTTATTAACGAGGCTATCAGCTTAAGGGCTAGAATTTTTTAAGTAACGAGGCGAATAGCCAATTAGGGCGTCGCCTCGAAATAATGACTTAAAGTAACGTTACAATAGGCTACTGTATTTACTGATGGCTTGGCAAACCTTAGCTAAATTTTCGCGGTGTAATTTTGGCGTTTGTTTTTTACCGATACAGTATTGCTGATTAAAGCTTTTGACTTTTTCACGACTACTGGTGATGTCAGCGACATAGGCTTTTTCTTGGCTGTTGAACTGGGCGAAGTCTTTTGATAAATCTTGATATATTTTATCTGATTTTAAGCGCACTTTCGTGTCAGTTGCATCTGAAAAATAACTCAGTACGGTTGTTTTTTGTTCGTATAACCAGTTGTTTAGTTTTTCATTTGGGTAAAAATGAAAATATAGCGCAACCGCCACGATTAAGATCAATAAATTTTTCATACTCTGCCTTATAATTAAGTTGAGCGCATAAATACACAGCAATTAAACCCTGTTATGTCATTGCTCAGACTTAATATTATTATTTTATTAGACGAAATGTCATCAGAATAGTTCTAGAGTAATCAATTTTGCCCTAACAAAGCAATATTTAGCTATTTTTTTTGATGGGTAATCCGTGTTAATCCGTTATAATTAGCCGGCATTATCGAAATAAAGGATCCGATTTGAAATCAAAAGATAACAACAAAGTCAGTCATCATATCCCGATCAAAACTGTTGAAATTCATCAACCCGCCAAAAATGATGCCTATAAACCTCGCGACCAAATTTATGTTAGAAAGGTCAAAGGGGTTTTTCAAAAGTTACGCCGTCAAATGAATTTTTTCTTTTTAGCCGTATTCGCGCTTCTACCGTGGCTACAATTCGAAGGTCATCAAGCGATCTTATTAGATATTAGCGAACAACGATTCACCCTGTGGAGCGTGACGCTTTGGCCACAAGATTTAACCTTGCTGGCATGGCTTTTTATTCTTAGTGCTTTTTTACTGTTTTTTGTTACCACCTTTTTAGGGCGCGTTTGGTGTGGGTATCTTTGCCCACAAACCGTTTGGACGTTTATATTTATTTGGTTTGAAGAGAAAATAGAGGGCACAGCGAACCAACGTAAAGTGCTTGACAGTCAACCACTTAATGTCAATAAATTTTGGCGTAAAACGTTAAAGCACCTGTGTTGGGGGGGCTTTTCACTGTTAACTGCACTCACCTTCGTGGGCTACTTTTCTCCGGTGCGAGAGCTATTCGTTGACTTTTTCACTGTTAATGTCTCATTTACCTTAGCGGCCACTGTATGGTTTTTTGCTTTTTGTACTTATGGTAACGCGGGTTGGATGCGAGAAATTATGTGTCTGCACATGTGCCCTTATGCTCGCTTTCAATCAGCGATGTTTGATAAAGACACCTTTACAGTCTCTTATGACGCTAAACGAGGTGAAAATCGGGGCCCGCGAGCAAGAAAACAAGATCCAAAAGCGATTGGTTTAGGAGATTGTATCGACTGTAACTTATGTGTTCAGGTTTGCCCAACCGGCATTGATATACGTAACGGCTTACAATATGAATGTATTAATTGTGGTGCCTGTGTTGACGCTTGCGATGATGTAATGGAGCGAATGAAATATGATAAAGGACTTATTCGATATACCACCGAACATGAATTAGAAGGAAAAGAAGTGCGCTTTGTGCGCAGTAAACTTATTGGCTATGCGATTGTTTTACTGGTTATGACCAGTTTACTCGTATTAGAAATAACGAATAGGGTCCCCGTTTCGATGGAAATTATTCGTGATAGAAATGAGTTAGCCAAAGAAAACTTTAACGGTGATATTGAGAATGTCTATACCCTCAAAATTCTTAATAAATCACAAAAAGATAATCGCTATCGCTTGTCAGTTAACGGTATTGATAATACCCAATGGCATGGTGAACAAGAGATATTGGTTAAAGCGGCTAAAGTGTATACTTTGCCCATCAGTATTTCGGTTGCCCCCGACGAATTAGAAGGTTATATGACAGATATAAGTTTTGTTATTGAATTAATTTCAGACACGGATGAGGTCAAGCTTTCGCATGAAAGCCGCTTCTTTAATAAGCGCTAATGTCAGTATTTGATTTTACCTCACTTTCGCCAGACTTAATTCTCGACGGCTTAGAAAGTACCGGGTTAACCGTTGATAGTGGCTTATTGGCATTAAACAGTTATGAAAATCGGGTTTATCAGTTTCATGATATGGATAAAGTCAAATATGTGACTAAGTTTTATCGGCCACAACGCTGGACCGCAGAGCAAATAAAAGAAGAGCATGATTTTGCCTTTGAATTAGATGAAAGTGAGCTGCCGTTAGTGGCACCATTAAAAATAGACGGCGAGTCGTTGTTTTCATTTAAAGGGTATCACTTTGCGATATTCCCGTGTCGTGGTGGTCGTATTTTTGAAGTTGACAACTTAGATCAGCTTGAGTGGATGGGGCGATTTTTAGGACGGATTCATGCGGTAGCAGCTAAAAAAACCTTTAATGTACGGCCAACATTTAATAGTGAAGAAATGTTACAGCAAGCTCAGCAGATTATAGAGCAATCTCAGTTTGTGCCTGCGAGTTTGACCTTGCCTTTTTTCACCATATTAGAACAAGTGATCACCATCGCAAGCCAGCAATATCAACCGAATTCGCAAATCCGTTTGCACGGTGATTGCCACGCAGGCAATATATTATGGACCGAAGCGGGGCCACACTTTGTTGATCTTGATGATTGTCGGATGGGACCTGCGGTGCAAGATATTTGGATGATGCTTAGTGGCGATCGACAACAGCAGTTATTGCAGCTTGATACCATATTAACTGGCTATGATGAGTTTTATAGCTTTGAACGCAATCAATTGCCTTTAATTGAATCATTGCGTACTATGCGAGTAGTTAATTATATGGCATGGCTATGTAAACGTTGGCAAGACCCTGCTTTTCCTCATAATTTTCCGTGGTTTAATACTGAGAAATATTGGGAACAGCAAATTTTGATGCTGAAAGAGCAAATGTCAGCATTACAGCAGCCACCGTTGAGCTTGCTACCGTATTAAGCCCATAGGGTGCTATTGATTTTGATTTATTAATGATTAGGAATTGTAATTTTATGAAAAAGTTAGTGAGTTTTTTCGCTTTAATGTTATTACCGGTATTCGCATTTGCGGCAAATTATACTGAAGGCGAGCATTACACTACAGTGAATGAAGAAATCACCGCGAAACCAGAAGTACGTGAGTTTTTCTCGTTTTATTGTCCGCATTGTTTTCAATTTGAACCATTTATGGCGAAGTTAAAAAGCACTCTTCCTGAGCATGTGAAGTTTGAAATGAACCATGTCGACTTTTTACGTGCAGCTTCACCGAAAGTACAGCAAATGCTGAGTAAGGCCGTTGTTGTTGCTCATCAAATGGGCGTTGAGAAAAAAGTAATCGCTGCTTTATTCAATTACATTCATGTTCAAAAAGCGGTATTTACCTCAGAAAAAGATATCCGCAACGTGTTTGTGTTTAATGGCGCTGATGGGGAAAAATTCGATAAATTAATGAAAAGCTTTGGCGTCGTTAGCAAAGCTAAAGCGATGAAAAAGCAACAAGATTACTTCTCGAAAAAAGGCGCACTGACTGGTGTACCAACCGTAATTGTTAATGGCAAATATCGTGTTGATGTTAAAGGGCTTGATAAAAGTAACTTTGAGCAAGATTACCTAAATTTGGTCACTCATTTATTAACTCTAAAATAAGTTAAAAAAGTGAAATAAAAAAAGAGGCTGCGGCCTCTTTTTTTGGGACTAAATTTTGCAATTTATTAATTCAACGTGAAATGATTTTGATTCTTTTGATAAAGATAACCACTGAGCAATATTGCGATAACGAGTAATATAATGCTGATGACTAGTTGTTGTTGGCCGTCGACCTGTAAGCCAGCGCCCATTAATGAAAATATGGTCATCTGCGGCATAAAGCCGAGTGCGGAGCCAAAAATATAAGCTTTCATCGGCGAGCGAGCAGTACCTGCTAGCACGTTAGTGAGAAAGTTTGAACCGGCAGGTAACAGGCGAATGATCAGGGCTTTTACAAAAGTATCGTGACTAAAAAAATGATTCACTTTGGCTAACGGAACGGGGTAATGACGCTGGACAATATTAGCAAAGAGTTTGCGTGCTAACAGCAGTGTTAATATACAAGCCAAAACGGCAGCCAAAGTCGCTAACATCATGCCAATGCTGGCGCCGAATAAAAAGCCGGCACTTAAAGCGACAATTTGTCGTGGTAAACCAATGGCCATTGCTAATGTGGTAATGACGATGAGCGTTAAAGCGCCAAATAAGCTATTAGGGATCAGCGTATTTAAGTAATGCTGTAAACTAACCCCGTAGTCACCCAGTAAGAGTGTGGCTAAGGTTATCGCCAATAGTAACGATGCTAAGGTAGCGAAAATGGAGAGTTTCAACGACGGCTGTTTTTTAAACACTTAATTACTCTTTCTGGCCATGTTTTTAGCGCTTTAATGCGTTTTAGGCTTTTGCTATCTTGCCTAGCGAGCGCGATTTTGCCGATTTTAACATTAATTGTTAACAAAGTCGTTTCGACAAAGTTTAACCGTCAATCATGAGCTCTGATTGGCAGTTAAGTGCTAATCGTTGGCTAAATCTTTTAAAATTTTTGTTTTCGCGTTATTAAATTCATGCTCATTTAAGAAACCCTGTTTTTTCATCATCACGAGCTTATCTAAAGCGGCAACAAGTTTGGTGTCAATATCGCCAGCATTGTCGTCGCTGTTTTGCGATTGGTTTGTCGTTAATCGCTCCTGTGCTGCTGTGTTAGCGTCAGCAGCAATAATGTTTTGTGTGCTTTTTGTTTTCTGCGCTTGACGATTTGGCGGTTTTTCCTGCTTGACCTTTACTTTGATTTTGCGTTTAGTGGTTGACTTAGGATTAATATATTGTGCAAAAAGCCACTGCCAGTCGATAGCTTTATCGATGGCTTTGTTGTACTTAAGCTTGGTATGACGAATATTGCCCACCCGAAAGTAAAGGCAAATTAAGTAGCGATTGTTCTGATTATCGCTTATGCATAATTGAATCTTTCTTTGCATTTCATCAAGCATTTTTAACCGGTGCTCTTTCGCGAAAATAGCTAAGATACTTTCTTCTATGCTGCTAGAAAAACCTTGAGCTGAGTCAGCACTGATTGTTGAAATGATTTCATCATTTAATAATAATTCACTGCGCGTTATTGAGGAGATGTGAATATTTTTTTCAGGAGTTTTTTGATGACGTTTATACAAAGATAAAGATTTTTTTATCTGGTTAACCTCAAAGTTAGCCCATTGCTCTTGCAAAAAATGATACTTATTGCTGCTGCTGTTTCGTAAATACCAAAAATAGCCCGTTAAAATAAACAGCATGAAACACAATGCGGCAAAAGTGCTGTTATTGTTATCAGCACTGGTTTGACTATTCAAGGTGGTGGATTTAATCAAGGCCATTTCAGGTTTTTTAATCGCGTACAGGCGTTGTTGAGTGTGCTCAAGTAATAGCAGCTCGCCATCATGACGTTGATGTAAACTAAAGTTAGTTTGTTCATTGACGTTATGCTGAATGAGGTTATGGGGCGTATCTTGCACATGACTTTCGATGCTTACAGTTGAGGCTATTGTTATCGGTTGTAATTGCCAATAGTTTTCTGTTGCCTGCAAGCGTAGTGCTTTTCCCCATAGCGCTTTGAGTTCTCGACCATGATAAAGCAAGGCTTTAGCTGTGGATTCTGTCGCAGGTAAACGTTTTTTTATCTGAGCGTGCGGAATAACTTTGCGCCAGTCATCTCCAAGCTTAGCTTGTATCAGTATCTGGTTATCTGGTTGGTTAAATTGTATCAATAAGCTGTCTGATGCTTTTTTTATCCAGTCAAAATGGACAGTATTTTGTCCGGCAATAAAAACAATTTCATTGGCAATATCAGCGGTTTTGGTAAAGGGGTTATCGGCTGGAATGGTATAACTTCTCAAGCCATATTTTTCTGGCCTAATGCGCATGATTGCTCCAGCGTAGAGAGCTTCGTTGTTTAACGCTTCACTGCGGGTAAGCGCAATAAATAGTAAACCAAAATCATCGTGCCAAGGCTCAATATAAGGATTAAAGCTTAATTGTTGAATATGCTCTTGTGGTGTTGCAATGGCAATACGCATCACTTCATGCTGCCGATTAATTTTTGGTGTTGGGCTAAACAATCCCGTAAGTTGCCAGCGCATAATAACCGCATCAAAAGGCAGACTACCTTCTATCTGCTTAGGGCTTAATTTTGACTTTGCTTTTTTACTTGCCTCAGTATGAGCAGTATAAAAGGTGTGGTAACCATCACGGTCACGGTAGTGAAAATTCGGATCTAAGGTGAATGCTGTAAGTGCTAAAATATCGGGGTTATTTAACGCTGATTTTAACTCGAAAAAAGCGGATTGCTCGACTTCGCCGTCATTTAATTGGTAAATGCTACCCGCTTCTGTGGCGATAAAGTATTGTCTTTTATCACCAGTAATAGGTAATACTGTAAGCCATTTATCGTTTGTTAAGTTTACTTTTTCAAGGTTGGCAATCGGTGCTAACTCTAAATCAAAGGCAGTTTGCTCGTTGGCATGTAACGTTTGGCTCAGCGTTGATAAACATGCCCAAATAAAATAAAGCTTAAAATGTTTAAACCAGCTATCTTTGTCCATAAAGCGGCGAATTCCTTAAAATAATAGGTAGTTAACGATTAGTTTTTAGTTAGTAACACGGCTTGATGCGCATCGATAAATTGGTTCTTTTGTTTATTATTAAGATAGCTTAATTTTCCGTCAACTATTATTTGGTCATTTATTTTACCGTGTTCGGCAAGATAAAGTGCCTGCTTTCCCCAAACATGGATTGGGCGTTGTATGGTAACAACATGACTTTGCTGAGTAATAGCTGAAAATACATGCTGTTTCGACTCTAGCATAATTTCTGTTAATTCTTTATTGTGCTCAGTGGTGATCACTTTAATTTCAGAAACAATATTGCCACTGCAATGGATCTGATTAATCGATTGAGCATAACCTTTAGGGAAGGTTTGTGCATAACTTGCGTGGATAATTTCGCGGTTGTTTTTTCGACTGTTAATTAAATAACCTTGTACTAAAATAATGTCGCCTTTACCCGCGTGAATAAGTGCACGCTCAACAATTTCTCCGATAACTTTTACGGTATGGTAACTGGTCCATTCTTTAAATGTATTACTGATTTTATCAAACCAACGGCTATGTGTGGCTAGGGTTAATTCAGCAAAAGCTATGACAGGATTAGCTTGATAGCGAATATCCGGCTTATTAACTAAGTTACCTAACAAGGTGACGGTACATAAGTGGTTTTGTGGCAATTGAGTTAACATAGGACAACTTGTGGGTATCAGGTGTAAGTGATTAGCGCGTTGAGTAATCATGATAGCTGATATATGACGCAGTATAATAGGATTAATATTAATCAAGTTTAACCGTATGGTTAAAGCAATAATAGGTTGTGTATTTCGGTATCAAATAGATTTTTGATTAAAATTGCAAACTCTTTAATAAACACTACTTGCTCATCGGTAACAGAGTTGTTCATTACACCGGATAATATTTCCTGTAAGTCATACACGATAGCATCAATTTCACGAATGATGGTATTTCGTTGATTAAAAGTTAAAGTTTCATTTTGATTACATAAGCTTATGATTTGCTCACTCATTTCTTGCTCTATAACTTCTATCACCGAGTTTTCGGTATTACCCGTATTGTTACTGTTTTCAAACAAGCTTAAATGTTCAGTTAAATATTCAATAATATGAATATACCCTTCAGTATTGGTAACCATCTGTTTATCTTTTAAATTCTTATCATAGCCTACTTTACTCGTAAATTCAGGTGCTGATCAAGTGTCATTTGAACCGTGATATAAAGGCTATGGCACGAATAGTGAACTGCTGACACAGTTAGTGGCAATCAATGCGGGGCTAAACAGAAGGGTTTTTTAACACAAAATTCAACAGATAAAACTTGCAAATAAAAGCGATTAAACTGCTGTTTATGTTTGGATGTTATGTAAATGTTATCTTAGCGCTCCTTGGCATATTAAAAAGCTGTTTTAATTAGGCTTTTTAGCGCTACTATATTGTATAAAATGCATAAATAAAGGCTTGAATATATTTTTAATCCAAGTGATTATAAAGCACCAATATAAAAACAATATAAGCTCGGAGATAAACACAATCATGAGAAGTAATTTTTCTAAAACATTCAAACGCTCGGTAACAGCAGTAGCTGTTTCTGTATCGTTAGGTTTAGCAATGCCAGCTATGGCAAATGACGGTTTACTTGCAGGTAAATCTTTAAGCGATTCAGGCCAAGCACTTTCAGGCGTAACCGTAACTATCGTTAATATCGACACTGGTTTAACGCGTACAATCCAAACTGATAGCCAAGGTAACTATAAGTTCCCATTATTACCTGCTGGTAATTACTCATTAGAAGCTAAAAAAGACGGCTTTTTAATGGTTAAGCAAGAAAAGCTAAAAGTTGGTTCTGTTGGTCGTACAAGTGCAGATTTCACCTTAGAAAGTGGTGATATAGAGCGTATCAGTGTAACTGGTGCTGTTGTATCAAGCATTGATGTATCATCAAGTGAATCACAGTTAGTTGTTGATTTAGAATATTTAGCAAAAGTACCCGTTGCGCGTGACGTTACTTCTGTAGCGCTTTTAGCGCCAGGTACAGTATCTGGTGATTCTGACTTTGGTAAGAACGCTTCTTTTGGTGGTTCATCTGTTGGTGAAAACACATATTACATCAATGGTATAAATACCACTAACTTCCGTAATGGTCTTGGTGGTTCAGAATTACCATTTGAGATGTACAAAACTTTTGAAGTTAAAACAGGTGGTTACTCTGCTGAGTTTGGTCGTTCAACTGGTGGTGTTGTTAATGCAACAACTAAAAGCGGTTCTAATGACTTTAAATGGGGTGCAAGTGCACTTTGGGAGCCTAGTTCACTAAGAGCAAAATCTCCTGATGTTAAGCGTACTGATGCTGATAACATTGAAGAAGCAGGTAGTGAGTATTTTGAAGTTAACTCACAGGATAAAAACGGTACCACTAACTACAATTTATGGGCAAGCGGCGCATTAATCCAAGATAAACTATTCTTTTTTGGCTTAGTGAATCAAGAAAAACGCGATCGTGATTACGCAACTTATTCAAACTTCTATGAGCGTGAAGCAAGTGATACGCTTTATGCCGCGAAAATTGACTGGTACATCACAGATGACCATATTTTAGAATTTACTGGTTGGGATAACGGCTCAGACTTAGATACTAATAAACGTCAATACAATCATGATACAAAAACCAAATCAAGAGACCTTGGTGATTATATCTTAGAGCGTGGTGGTAAAACTTGGGGTCTTAAATATACTGGTATTTTAACTGATGATTTAACCGTAAGCGCACAGTACTCGGTTAACGAAGCAAGTTATAGTAATCTTAATGCCGGTTCAAATCCATTAGGTGACAAACCAGCGATTTATGAACGTTACAGTGGCAAGCAGTTTGGTGGCTTTGGTTTATTTACGCCATCAATTCAAAATGATAAACGTACCGCTTACCGTTTTGATGTTGACTGGTATGTACATGATGATCATACATTACGTTTTGGTATCGATTATGAAGAAATGGCTGCTACTGAAGATACTCAACGTGCTGGTGGTGTAGCTTACAGATATCAAGGTTGTGACGCTGATGCATTAGCGAATGATGAACTTGATTGTTCAATCGTTCGTCAAGAGTTTTATGTAAACCAAGGTGACTTTGAAACGAAAAGTGCTGCATTTTACATTGAAGACACTTGGCAAGTAACTGATAACTTAACGGCTCGTATTGGTCTTCGTAATGAGTCATTTGAAAACTTCAACAAAGCCGGTGATAAATTTGTCGATGTGACAAACCAATGGGCACCACGCCTTGGTTTAAGCTGGGATGTTAAAGGCGACGGTGAAAGCAAAGTTTATGCTAACTACGGCCGTTACTTCTTACCAGTAGCGACTAATACTAACGTGCGTTTAGCTGGTGATGAGCTTTATACCCGTCAGTTTTTTGAAGTAACTAGCATTGATGACAACTTTGTACCTACATTGGGTGATGAGTTATCAGACCTAACCGTTTATGGCGACGGTACGTTAAAAGGCACTGCTGAAACAGTAAATGCCGACCTTGATCCTATGTATCAAGATGAATTCATGTTGGGTTATGAGCAAGTTATTGACGATTCATGGAGCTTCGGCGTAAAAGCCACTTACCGCGACCTTGGTAGTTCTTTAGAAGATATCGCAATCGATAAGGGTTTTGATGACTCATTAGGTGGTGCTTGTACTCTTTGTTCTGGCTTCCATTACTATGTATTAACGAATCCGGGTCAAGATGTAACAATTACTACTGACCCTGATGGCGATGGACCTCTAGAATTAAAAGATTACACCATTACTGCGGATCAATTAGGCTATCCAGAAGCTAAGCGTCAATATGCGGCGGTAGACTTTACTTTAAATCGTGCTTGGGATGATCTATGGTTATTAAACTTCACCTACACTTGGTCTCATAGCTGGGGTAATAACGAAGGTTTTGTTCGTTCAGATAACGACCAAGATGACTCAGGCTTAACTACTAACTTTGACCAACCGGGCTTAACCGATGGCGCATACGGTAACTTACCGAATGACCGTCGTCACAGTGTGAAAATTAATGGTGCTTATGCAATTACAGAAGACTTCTCTGTAGGTGCAAACTTTAACTTCACTACGGGTCGTCCACTTAACTCATTTGGTATACACCCGACTGATGCTTTCGCATCATTATATGGTGACGAGTCATTTGTTAAAGATGGTCAATTAGTAAGCCGTGGCTCTGAAGGGAGAACGTCTAACACTTGGACGTTAGATCTTTCGGCGACTTATGATTACTACATTGAAGACAGCAAAATCACTTTCCGTGCTGATATCTTTAACGTAACTAATAACGATAAGGCCACTCAACAAAATGAATCTAATGAACGTGTTAGTTCATACGATGGTGCTTTCGGTGGTTACCGTGGCGAGTCAAACCCAACTTATGGGTTACCGACGAGCTTTCAAACTCCGCGTTACGTGCGCGTAAGTGTATCAGCTGAGTTTTAATTAAAAATTTGTTAAATCTCTGAGATAAAAAACCTCGCTTAGCGAGGTTTTTTTATGTCTAGAGTTTACAAACTGTAAGAAAGTATCTCTGACCTGCTTGAAGAGCGATTACTCAAATAAAAAACTATTAGAGCTACTTAGGCGGAAATTCGGCTAATACCAAGTATATTAACGGTCATTATTATTGTTTTTTACTTACATATTCGCGCCTACTCGTTACAACTATTCTGAAAAATTGCGTCACTATTTAAATACAGTTGTACTAGCGTTTAGTTAATTTAGGAGAGTAGAAAATGAAGGTAAAAATACTGGTTTTAGCAATAGCTATTTTAGGTGCGACATCGTTAACTAGCCAAGCCAAGGACGTGATAGCTGCTGACCAATCAAATTTGACCCAACTGTGTATGAGCGCGTTAACTGGCAACCGCGCAGCAATGCATAACAGTATTAAAGCTTCAGGCTATTCGAGAACATTTATTGCGCAAAACTTACAGTGTAATGGGATGAGTTTACAAGCGTTTGTACAACAGCATGGTGATAATGCCGATGCAATGTTGCGAATGTTTGATCGAAAAGGCTACAGAACTTCTATCACTGATTTAGCAAAGAATAGTCTAAAGGTTGAATAGTTTGAGCAGAATAAGATTAAATAAGCATTGCGGTAAACGTTATAGCTCTACTATAACGCTTACCTTTATTTTAAGCGTTAGCCAAATTTTTTCTGTGCTGGCTAAATGGTGTTAGCTGCTCTTGCACTAAGAGATTGGTATTGATTGAATCTTGGTTAATGGCCTTTCTGACTTGCCCAACACTTGCCGTTTGTACCAAAGCATTGTTCTGATAGAAGTGCAGCATTTGCTCTTCATAGTCTAAACCAATATGTGTCAGGCAACGTTTTAACGTTGCTTCGGGTTGGTTAATTAAATCTTCATAACTAATTTCTAATACTCTTTCACCTAGTATGCTTTGCCAATGCTTGGCAAGACGCTCTTCATGGTGAAAAAATTCTGCAATATTCTCTAAGTTATAACTCCATCCGAGCCCTTGATTGAAAAAATTACGGAAACATGACCAAGCGTTATCTTCTGGATTTCTGGTAATGCGAATAATGCTAGCTTTAGGGAAAACTTTTGAAATGATTCCAAGATGGTGATTCAGGTTTAAGGTTTTATCGACAACAGGTAAGTTTGTTGAAAATTGTTGCCCTAGCAGGTGCTGATAATCCGCTTGTATTTTGTTAAGAACTGCTAAATTCTCTTCTGGCGGGTTTGTCGCCATTTTATTTAGGTTAGTTTGCCCAACTTCTGCTACAGAATAGCTTAAATATTTTAATTCACCACCTTGCCCAATAACGCTGTGAGAACTGAGTATCTGTTGTAGTAATGTCGTGCCGCTTCTTGGTAATCCAGTAATAAATATTGGTGCTTTAATCGTTGGTCCATCTAGGCTAGGTAACGTGTCTAAATATGCTTCATTCTGATGGGCAATTATGTCATCAACAACGGCACTATGCTGCTTTGGCAAGTATGAATTTTTATTATCCATTAAATGACAGCCACGGGAAAAATATGAAAAAGCGTCTTGGTTATTTTTTACGTCTAATGCTGCTTTACCGAGTGCAAACCAATAAGGTGCACTTTGCATACTTTGGTCTTTATTAAACTCTTTTTGCAACGAGTTTAATTGTACGTAGAGCTCATCATCTGAAGTGAATTTGTAAATTGCTGCCAGTGTTAGCCAAGATATAGCTGATGTTTGCGTAATCTTAACCAACTCAATTAAGTATTTTTTAGCGAGTTCTAGATTACCAATTTGACTATGGGTTGTTCCTAAAAAATGTAAAACATCGGGTGTGGCTTGTTTTGTTAATAACGGTGTGACTAACGCAATGGCGGGTTGCATTTCACGACACTCTGCTAAAATTGCGGCACATTGAATAATGCGCTTTCTTTCAGTAGGGGCGAGAGCTAGGTATTGCTGGCTACATTTGATCGCACTTTTAAATTCACCAATTGATATTGCTAACCTTGTGATAGCACCCCAATGCTCTTTTAAATCAGCATTTTTATCTAATAATAATTGTATAGTTTTAGCAGCACTAGTACGTTTTTGATTTTTCACATCTTTTAATACACTGTTGGCCAGTTCTAAATCAGTCAATTTGTTATCTACGTCGAAAATATTGTGCGTAAAGGTTACTACAATATGGTGTTGATTTGCAGGTCAGCAAAAGAAAAATTTAAGATGAAATGGCTAAATTCACCAAAACCGCTCTTGATTTTGGTGAATGATTTTTTTACACAATTTAGGCTGCAGCGTTAGTACTTTCAAAGATTTTGTCGGCAGAAGCTGCAACAAAACCGGTGTAAAGCTCACCATTTTCCATCGGGTAGCGTTTGGCAAATTCGTAGAAACAGCTCGGAATGGCCACGGTTTTATCGGAAAATTCCACTAAAACATGATCAGCCATCGTTGACGATTGCTCTAGTTTTACGCTTTCATCGCCTTTGATTTCGCCGCCTGTAGAGTTCAAGGTAAAGCCTCCGGCTTTAACTGCTTCGTTGACCGCTTCAATCGAGTCATAATTTTCTAAATGGTTAATGCTGACCGTAAAATGGTTAGCACGGTAGCCCCATGCAGCAACCCAAGCGGCGTATTCACTTTCGCTTAGTAAGTCTAAATACTCTTGATGGCTGACTTGCCAATGCGTACCTGAGTATAAAAAGCTTTCAACGTTAATATCGCCGTCATTGATATTAGCGACCATTTTTTCGATAATTTCTTGTACGCGCGGTGAAAATTTTTCTACTAATAACTCACTGATAAATACTTTCGGTAAGCTAGTGTCACTATGCTCAAAGTGTTTTGCGTACAATTTTTTCGCTTCAAAATGGTATTCACCACATTCTTTGTAGCCTAAATTAACTAAATGCGCAGATATTCTTTTAATATTTACTTTCGCGATATTAAAGGTGCGATAAGCAACGTGATCGTTGATTAAGTCGTTACCTGTACCTAAAAGTTGGTGAACTTTGTCAGCAGATGGCGTTACTTCTAAGTAATTTTGCCAAATGTTATTAAATAAATTTTTAACCGGAGTCATGTTAAATTCCTAAATGCATAAATAAAATAAGTGTCGAGATCTCAAGTCGGCTGAATGGTATGCAAGGCTGTTTAATTGGTTATTGATGAATTAGGTAATTCAAAAAACATTTAGAACAAGCGTGTTGATAACCACTCAGAACGAGTGACTATATTTGATCGATATTTTTGAAAAAGCTGGGACGGATCCCAGCTTTTTTTAATGGGCAGTATAGTTTCATTAAAATTAAGATGTTGTTAATTACTTAATTGTTAAACCAGGGCTTAGTGTTGCTGGTAATGTTACTTTTTCAGCTTCTACTGAGGCAACTGGGTAAGCACAGTAATCTGCCGCATAAAATGCGCTGGCTCTGTGGTTACCGCTTGCGCCAATGCCACCAAATGGAGCTGCACTGCTGGCGCCAGTAATTGGCTTATTCCAGTTAACGATACCCGCACGGATACGACGGAAGAAGTGATTGTATAACTCTTCACTATCACTTAATAAGCCAGCCGATAAACCAAATGAGGTATTGTTTGCTTCATTGATTGCCGCATCAAAGTCAGTGTAACGGTACACTTTTAATAATGGGCCAAAGTGCTCGTCATCAGGCATCGCTGAGATGTTAGTGACATCGATAATACCCGGAGAGATAAAACCGGTACCTGCTTCTAGGTGTTTCATCATCACAATAGATTCACCGCCCAGGTCTAATAATTGTTGCTGCGCAGCAACTAAGCTTAATGCGGCTTTTTCCGAGATCATAGAACCAATAAAAGGTTGATCTTCGTCGTCGAAGTAGCCAATTTTAATGGCTTCAGTGCTAGCAACTAATTTTGCTAAAATGGCATCGCCTTGTGCGCCAGTTTCAATAAACAAGCGACGAGCACAAGTACAACGTTGACCTGTAGTAATAAAGGCTGATTGTAAAATGTCGTGTACTACGGCGTCGATATCACTAACGTCTTTAACGATTAATGGATTATTACCGCCCATTTCTAATGCTAAAATTTTACCCGGTTGACCACCAAATTGTTCATGCAGGAAGTGGCCAGTGGTCGAGCTACCGGTAAAGAATAAGCCGTCAATTTGTGGGTGAGCCGCTAATGCTTTGCCTGTTTCAACTTCACCTTGCACCATGTTGATTACGCCCGCTGGCAAGCCTGCTTTTAACCATAACTTTAAGGTTTCTTCTGCCACCATCGGGGTTAATTCACTTGGTTTGAATACCACAGTGTTACCGGCAATAAGTGCTGGCACGATATGGCCGTTTGGTAAGTGGCCTGGGAAGTTATAAGGGCCATATACAGCAACAACACCATGCGGCTTATGGCGAATAAAGGCTTTTGCGCCCGGCATCGGGTTTTCAACTGTACCGGTACGTTCTTCATTGGCGCGAACTGAAATGGCAATTTTACCGACCATAGCGCCAACTTCGGTGCGGGTTTCCCAAAGCGGTTTGCCAGTTTCTAGGGCAATAGTCGTTGCTAATGCTTCTTTGTTTTCAGTGAGTAATTCAGCAAATTTAACGGTAATGGCAATACGATCTTCAATTGGCATATTAGACCAAGTTTCAAATGCGGCGCGCGCGCCGAGCACAGCTTCGTCAACCTGAGCTGGCGATGCCGTGTTTCCCTGCCAAATAACTTCATTTTTAGCGGGGTTTTTTGAGAAAATTTCGTGGCCTAAACCCGCTGTCCAGTGACCATTAATCAGTTGTATATTGTGTGACATTCTTGATTCCTCTGCGCGTGTATTGCTCATGAGTAAAATAATTAAATTCGCTTATTGAATAATGAAAAATTAATTGGCAACTAGGCGAACCCAGTCTCCTTCATTAACCATTAGCGCATCTGCAACGGCTTGTGAGATTACCACTTGTTTAGCGGTTTCTCTTAATAATACCGATGCTTGTGTTGCTCTAAAATCTGCTACTTTGCTATTACAAATAATATAGTTATTGTCGTCTGCTACAGCGCCAATTAACACTTGGCATTGTTGACTTTGACGCACAGTTTTCACTGATGCGGTTTGTGTTTCTACCGTTGGGCCGGCATCAAAAATATCAATGTAACCCCGGCGAGAGAAGCCTTCTGCTTCCAACAATCTTAATGCTGGTACGGTTTTAGGGTGTACCTTGTTAATAACTTGTTGTGCCTCTGGGCTTAATAAATTGACGTAAATCGGATATTTAGGCATCAACTCAGCAATAAACACTTTTTTGCCAATACCGGTTAGGTAATCCGCGGTCGGAAAATCAAGCGAGAAGAAGTTATCTTCTAGCCACTTCCAAAATGGTGATGAACCGTCTTCGTCTGAAACACCACGCATTTCAGCGATCACTGTTTCTGCGAAACGTTCAGTATGCTCTGCCATAAACAAAAATCGAAAACGTGATAAAAAGCGTCCATTACGATTTTTCCGGTGAGATTCACTTAAAAATAAGGTGCAAATTTCAGAGGCGCCGGTGTAGTCATTGCACAGGGATAAGGTTTCAACGGTATTGTATACATTAAGCTCACGAGAGCTGTGCACAACTTTACCTAAATGATAATGGTAAAATGCATCGTCTAGACCAACCGCAGCTTCAATGCCACTAGTGCCAACCACGTCGCCAGTGTCGGTATCTTCCATAACAAATAGGTAACCTTCATTACCAGGCTCAGTAACTGAACTATTGAAAGATGCTTCAGCGTGAGAAATGCGTTTTTTAAGCAATTCTTCGTTGACCGGTAGTGATGTAAAACCGTGTCCTGACTCAACAGCAATACGATGCAAGGCATCATAATCACTGCTTTGAATAGGGCGTATTATAATCATAGAAAACTCTCAATGAGACGTTCAAATACCTTACTGTTTAAAGGTATTTGAACGCTGTAATAATGGATAACTTACTTAACTAATTTAGCTACAGCTTTTTCAAAGCGCGCTAAACCTTCAGCGATATCTTCATTTGGAATAACCAATGATGGAGCAAAACGTATAATGTTAGCACCGGCAACTAAAGTCATTAGGCCTTCATCCATTGCAGCATTTAAAAAGTCTTTTGCTTTGCCTTGATATGCATCAGTTAACACAGCGCCAATAAGTAAACCTTTACCGCGAATTTCACTAAAAACGTTATATTTAGCATTGATTGCGTTTAAGCCATCGATATAAAGTTTTGATTTTGCTTTAACACCGTCTAACACTTCCGGTGTATTGACCGTATCAAATGCCGCTTCAGCTACTGCACAAGCTAATGGGTTACCGCCGTATGTGCTGCCGTGAGTACCAATTTTAAGGTGCTTGGCGATGTCAGTAGTTGTGATCATTGCGCCAATTGGGAAACCGCCGCCAAGTGCTTTTGCAGTAGTTAAAATATCAGGTGTCACACCTAAGCCCATGTATGCATATAACTCACCTAAGCGGCCAACGCCGGTTTGAACTTCATCAAAAATTAACAATGCGTTATGTTGGTTACAAAGCTCACGTACACCTTTAGCAAATTCATCTGTTGGTGCAATAATACCGCCTTCACCTTGTAATGGCTCCATGACAACAGCACATGTTTTGTCAGACATAAGTGCTTTTAAACTGTCTAAATTATTGTATTCAGCGTGGTCAATATCACCAGGCTTAGGGCCAAAACCATCAGAATAAGCCGCTTGACCACCAACAGTCACAGTAAAGAATGTACGGCCATGGAAACCTTGTTTAAAGGCAATGATTTGTGATTTTTCAGCACCAAAATTATCAAGAGCCCAACGACGAGCTAATTTTAACGCCGCTTCGTTTGACTCTGCACCTGAGTTAGCAAAATAAACTTTATCAGCAAAGGTGTTATCGGTTAATTTTTTCGCTAAACGCAGTGCTGGTTCGTTCGTCATGACATTCGATAAATGCCAAATTTTATTTGCTTGTTCTGTTAACGCGCCAACCAATGCAGGATGACAATGTCCTAAACAGTTAACCGCAATGCCACCAGCAAAATCGATAAATTCACGATCTTGTTGATCCCAAACACGTGAACCTTGACCGCGAACAGGGATAACTGCAGATGGTGCATAGTTTGGTACCATGACATCATCAAATAACGCACGATTTACTGGAAAGTGATTAGACATTGTAAATTCCTCTTATATTTAGGATATTGTAATCAATAGTTGGTTGTTAGTTTTATAGCTAAACCTCGAACGAACTAAATGAATTATTTAGTGACGGGTTATTTCAACGCATGACTAACTAAAAAATAGGCAAGGATTATGACAGATAAAACCGTCTTTGTCTCGTTGAATTGCGCTGAAGCCCTTGTAAAATAAAGGTTTGGTCGTTTTTATTCATTATTATTGCATAACTATTTTTTAAGTGTTTTTTAGCGCTAGGGTAAGTGACTAGCGTCTTATGTCACCTAAGCAGCTCTATAATTAGTGGCAATGTTTCATAATTAATCAAAAAAAAGTTAATTAAAAATTAATTTTATATGATCAATGTCACTTTTCTTTAATAAGGCAATGTCATTTTTCGTCAATTGCCCTGCGATCAGGAGAGTTTTTGCTTCGTCACTATTGATCAAGTCTTCTTTTGCTAAGCTTCTAAACGCGACATAGGCCTTGGCTTTCGTTACGAGTTTCGCGATTGGACACATGTGATTAATGTTCATAGCGTAGGCAAGGTCGAATAACGCTTCGGTAATTTGTAAGCGATCAAAGCGCATGAGTTCGACCATATCGGCAGCTACTTGGCTGCTACGTTGTAATAATTGCTCAAGCAATAACTCTGGTGCAGCGTCTAGGCTAACTAAGGCATCGTGCAGCTTCTTATCTTTATTGTCATAGGCTTCACGGAGCTCTTCGTTATACAGCTCGCTGTAAGTATTTAAAAAACCACGGGTTACGGCTAATAAGCCTAAATTACTTAACATGCCAGCAGTAAAGGCGGTAAATTCATCCAAGCCTTGTTCTTTAGCTAATCGCTGTGCAGCTAACGCTATAGATAAACTGTCGTTCCATAGCTTTCTTTTCATCAATGGGTAAGGGGCGGTGCTGGTGGGTAACCAATGCTTTAACATAAACGTCGGCATCACCAATTTAAGGTTATCTAAACCAATATAGCTCAGTGCTAAATTGGGCTCGGTCACTAGCACGTCTGAGCGTTTACGGTATTGCGGTTTATTAACAAGATTTATTAACTCGGTACATAACCAAGGTAATGCTTTTGCCAGTGGCGTGATGCGATTGATACTTGCTGCCTTTACGGCCAGTATTTCCATAATGGAAGGGGCAGCATCTTCTATTTTTAGCACATTGAGGTAGAGGTTTTCTTTATTGTCGAATTCTTTATTAACTTGAGCGGTGACGCGACTAAAAAACTTTTTCATCACCTGCGCTTTATAGTGTTCTTGGCCGTGGGCTTGAATGATTTTGTTTTTGTTGGCTTCTTCTTCTACCGCCAGTAACTCACGTCGACGATTAAACTGTTCACTGTCTTGATGCTTAGCAAAATTTACTTTACCATTTTTTTGATCGGCAAAGTCTTTACTAATCGCTAGGCTGAGTGCGCGACTATAAATTTGGGCAACTAATTTATCATTTTCAAATATTTGCATCAGAACTTCATTATCGGTAATCGTTATCAGTTTATAATTTTTTGCAATTAGTTAAGTTATCGACCTGTTCGCATTTTTCATTAGGCGCGATTAAATTTATTGAGTCGATTTTGCATAAGTGTCATGTCGCAACATTAACAATGTTGAATATTATCATCTATTTTAGTTGAATACTGAGTAATAAAATTTTCCAGTAATTGCTGTCCTTGTTCGGTTAAAACCGATTCTGGATGAAATTGTACACTGGCGATGGCTAAATGTTTATGTTGTAAAGCCATGATCACTTGCTGACCCTGCTCAGTTATCCAGGCGGTAATTTCTAGCTCAGCTGGTAAGGTCTTTTCATCGACAATTAATGAGTGATATCGGGTTACGGTCATCGGTTGCTTTAACGAGGTAAATAGTCCTTGCTCATTATGACTAATGAGACTGGTTTTACCGTGCATGACTTTATTCGCTTTAATGACTTTCGCGCCAAAATGCTGAGCAATGCATTGATGGCCAAGGCAAACTCCTAGTATTGGAATGCGGCCTTGAAACTTGGCAATAATAGCCAGTGATA
>JBFJQB010000021.1:0-25131 GCA_041616855.1 Cognaticolwellia sp.
AAAATACCGTTTTTAAAATTTTTCCTCAAAAAAGAATTAATCTATGTCCCTTTACTTGGCTTAGCTTGGTGGGCGCTCGACTTTCCCTTTATGAAACGTTATAGCCAACACTTTTTAAAGAAAAACCCTCACTTAAAAGGTAAAGATATCGACACCACTAAAAAGGCCTGTGAAAAATTTAAGCATAAACCAGTCAGTGTGATGAACTTTATTGAAGGTACCCGTTTTACTCAAGAAAAACATCATAAGCAGAATTCGCCATTTCAACGGTTATTAAAGCCAAAAGCTGGTGGTATCGGCTTTGTGTTACAAGCAATGAAAGGGAATTTAAGTAAAGTGGTCAACGTCACTATTTACTACCCAGAAGGCACGCCAACATTCATCGACTTTCTCTCTGGGAAAGTTAATCAGGTCCACATTGCCATTGAAACACAAGATATTGACGAGTCACTCAAGGGAGATTACGTCAACGATCGCGCCTATAAAATACAGTTTCAGAAATGGGTAAACCAACTATGGCTAGATAAAGATAAAAAAATGCTACAGCTTGAAGAACAAACCAATAAGGATTTGTCATGCAAACAATCATCACGTCATGGTTAACTGAGCAAGGTATTCATGCATCATACGTAGCGCTGGGTGCTACGATTATTGGCTTTATGCTAATTTTTATTTTATGTAGCATTAGCTTATATATCGCGAAAAACTATGTACTGTTGTTGTTGCATAAATTAATCAGCACATCCAAAAACACATTAGACGATCTGTTATTTGAGCACCAAGTATTTTCGCGCATTGCTCTGCTAGTCCCTTTTGTTTTAATGCTATTACTGACACCATTGCTGTTAGCGCCTGAATCGGTACTTGCTACAGTATTAATTGTTTTTGCTAAAATAGGTTTGTGTTTTCAGGTAGCTCGCAGTGTTAGTGCTGTGCTTAATGTCATCAATAGTCTTTATCGCAAAACTGCGAGTGAGCGATATTTGCCGCTGAACTCTACTTTACAAGTGATAAAACTTGCGGTGTATTTGGTGGCAACGATCTTAGCCGTCTCTTTGGTATTAGATCGTTCGCCACTCTATTTACTGAGCGGTTTAGGTGCGTTAACCGCGGTGTTGATCTTAGTTTTTCAAGACACGATTAAAGGCTTAGTAGCTAGCATTCAAATATCGGCAAACAAAATGGTCGCGCCAGGGGATTGGATTGAACTTCCTAAATATGGTGCAGATGGCGATGTCATAGAAATTGGCTTAAATACCGTTAAAGTGAAAAATTTCGATAATACAGTCACCACCGTACCCACTTATGCCTTAACGAGTGGTTCATTTAAAAACTGGCGTGGTATGCTTAACTCAGGTGGCCGCAGAATTAAACGTGCAATTATTATTGATGTTGCTAGTATTTGTTTCTATAGCCAAGAGCGTCTTGAATCACTTAAATCAGTACAACTCATCGCGGGTTATCTTGCAGATAAAGAAAATGAAATTAGACAACAATCACCTCCAGTCATGAATAAAAGTGACATAACAGTCGCGACCATAAATACCCGCCAATTAACCAATATTGGCACTTTTAGAGCGTATATCACCGCCTATTTAAAGCAACACCCAAAAGTTCACCATGAGATGACCTGTATGGTTAGGCAGTTACCTGCAACTGAGGTCGGTTTACCGCTTGAGCTTTATTTTTTCAGTAGCGATCAAAATTGGGTGAACTACGAAACCATTCAAGCGGATATATTCGACCATTTATTTGCTGTTGCCCCATTGTTTGACTTAAGGGTTTTTCAACACCCTAGTGGCTATGACTGGCAAAAATCCACGGCTAACGCTGACGCATAACCCCTTCTTGCATCGTAGAGGCAACTAATAAGCCTTCACGGTTAAATATTTGTCCTCTAACTAGGCCTCTTCCGCCACTGGCAGAGGGGCTATCAATACAATAAAGTAACCATTCATCGAGGCGAAATGGTCGGTGAAACCACATTGAATGATCTATGGTGGCTAATTGAAAGTTTGGCTGCCAATAACTGACACCATGTGGGTATAAAGCGGTCGGCAAAAACGAAAAATCCGAGGTGTAAGCTAACAAGTAGGTATGTATGCGCAGATCATCTGGTAAATTACCGTTAGACTTTATCCACATTTGACATTTAGGCGCAGTTTTTTCAGGTTTCAACCAGTTATATTGCTCTACGGGGCGTATTTCTATTGGCTTTTCAGATAAAAATTTACCGCGAATATTCTCAGGTATTTCCGCTTGATGTTCAAAAATGAAGTCGGTATATGATTTTAAGTCCTCTGGTCCAGGCACTAGCGGCATTTCATCTTGGTGGTCAAAACCTTGTTCTTGTTGCTGAAATGAGGCTGTCATATAAAAAATAGCCTGACCATTTTGAATGGCATTAACTCGGCGCGTATTAAAGCTGCGACCATCACGAATATTTTCTACTTGATAAACCACCGGCTTGGAAGCATCACCAGGTCTGAGAAAATAAGAGTGGAGCGAGTGCACATTATGGCTTGCGGCTACTGTTTCTTGTGCGGCGGACAGCGCCTGCCCCATCACTTGGCCACCAAATAATGTTCTAAAGCCCAAATCTTGGCTTTCTCCTCGGTAAATACCTTGCTCTATCACTTCTAATTTTAACAGCGCGAAAAGATCATTTAATACCTGACTCATACCAACTTTACTCTCATTAATCGTGATTATTTTTATATTATAACTCGCCTGCTATCGTATTAAAAATTATGAAAAAATATTTAAAAGCTATATTTTTGTAACGATACTGTGACAAATCATTTAAGCTAGCGATAAAGTATATGGCAAGAAATAAGTTTTATTTGTTGATCTTCACAAAAATCTAAGATAAGTTGCTTGCAATGAGGCGTATAAAAGGGATGTAAATACGTATTACTAACGTTGATAAAAGAGGCCATTGTGCACGCAGTTCTTGAACGAGAAGTCTTATTAGAAAGGCGCCAATATACTCCTGAACAATCAAATTTGTGGGATAAATTGTCGCTGGCGCAAAAGTTTGCCACTAGTAGCTTAACGCAATTTGGCTATGATCTCGCTTTTATTCGCAGCAGCAAATCTAACAGTATGGCTGTTTTACTCTGTGACGGTAATGCCGCAACTATTTCTAACGACGGTGAAATAGATACCTCTCCCGATATTATCGTTCGACCTTAGTAATAGCACTCCATCATATGAAAAAAAGCCGCTGATAAAAGCGGCTTTTTTCGTTCTAATTTATTTTTTATTGTTAACTTGCAAAATGGCTTCGATCAAGATGATAAAGCCATTAATATTATTACTCGACCAGGCACGTTTTATCGCTTTGTCGGATTGGGCAACATAATTGCAGAATATCTTATATGAGCCTTTTTGGTAACCATCGTAAACTTTTTGCACTGATGGTTGCAACTGACCTTTGCCGCGCGTGCTATCATTAAAAATTTTGGCATAGTTATTAATCATCGGCGCGATAATATCAAACTTTTCGACATCTTCAGCTGAGGTGTTTCTGAGGGTAACAAAGCGTTGTTTCGAGGCTTCTTCATACCGGTTAGCAATAACGGCCATCATTTCTACATAATTTTTATTTTCTTTTTTCGTTGCGAACAGCTCTTTTTTCATCAAACTAAGTTCACGGGTTAAACTTTCAACTTTAAAGAAAAGGTAAATACTTACCGCAATAAATATTGCGATGACGGCTAAAACAAAAATCATAATTTTCCTGTGGTAGTTTTAAAGCGATTAATTTTCTCACCAAATCAGTATATTCTGTTGGTCATTATTTGGCGCTTGAGGTGCTTTCACTTAACCGAGAAAGAAAAACATAGGGATCAATGTCTTGAATAGTAGGTGAAGCAATTGAATAGCGTATTTTAACCGAATAATCAGCTAAGTTGACAAAAAAACGGGTGTTTATTGCCTGCTTTATCCGAGTAAATTTAACTTCTACCTGTTCCGGGCTTTGGTGTGGGCACAAAAATAAATACTCGCCCGCACTTATCACACCGGCATAGTCTTCTTCATCAAGGTTTTCATTAATAATCTTCGCGAGGGCTTGACTGACATCGGCGAGAATTTTTCGGTTAAAATGAAAGCTCAGCTCTTGCCAGTTTTCAATCTCTAAATAGGCGACAGATATATTATATTGATACTTTCTTGCTATTTTATATTGCTGTTGATACCAACGTTTAGTTTCAGCGGGTTGTGCTAGATGATTTGGTGGTATTTCTATCTCATCGTAACCCCGATTAAGTTGTTGTCGGTGCAGTTTAAACCGGCCATAAATAACAACAATAACACTGCAACTTAAGGTGATAGCGAGCAAGATAATGACCCGTTGTTGTTG
Source organism: Cognaticolwellia sp. (assembly GCA_041616855.1). Lineage (GTDB taxonomy): Bacteria > Pseudomonadota > Gammaproteobacteria > Enterobacterales > Alteromonadaceae > Cognaticolwellia. The sequence continues at coordinate 4,367 of JBFJQB010000021.1, forward strand.
GCGGTATTTGTCATTAAATTCTAAACTCAGTTGGCTTTGCTCGGCAATATTTAGCGCTAATTGTTTGGTTTTATTGCTAGTTGTTTTAGCAGCATCGGCATAAGTGCTATTGATACTGATATTTGGATAAAAACCTTGATATAAGGAGAGGTAGCGCTTATGCATAGTGATTGCTTGTTGTAATTCATGCTGCTTAATGTAGTAGTCTGTTAGTAATAAAAATAACTCTATTTGTTGTGGTAATAACACCACGTTTTGGGATAAGGACTGAGCTGAAAGCAACATTTCGTCAGCTTCTTCTATTTGATTTAATTGATACAGTACTTTGACTAAGCTAATTTGCGCTGATAATTTAGGCCGGTGTAAATTATGCTGATTAAAAACCACTTGGGCATTTTCTAAGCGCTGTTTTGCTTTGGTAAATTCCTTTTGTTGATAAAGCACTTGCCCTAAACCCAGTTCAGCATTAGCCGCACGAATAGTTAATTTAAACTGCTGAGCAAATTGTAATGATTGCCAGAAAGCGTTATAGGCATCATCAAATTGCTGTAATTGATAATAGGCATTTGCGAGCAGTTGATAACTTCTGGCAATGGCAGGTGTTTTTGACATATCGGTGCGTAATTTCAATACCCTGTTAAGTATCTCGACAGTATTATCAAATTCCGATAGAGAAAAATGCGCTTGGGCAATAATTTCTAATAAGGTGATCTGGTCAATATCTTTCTGGTTTTGTGCCAGTAAAATTTCAACTTTGTTTAATTCTGTGGTCGCTAAGGAATAATCAGCGCTTAAGGCATAAGCTACAACTGAGTAGGCGAGTGCTTGCACATGATAATTCATATTATTTGCTTGTTCAGCCAACCAGGCTGCTTTTTGAGAAATACCCTTTAACTGAATATAGTTACCTTGGGCATAATAACCCCGAGCGATTTTCAGTAGTAAGTCGAGCTGTATGGTGGCATCAATATTACTTAATTGACTGCCCTTTTCAGCTAATTGAAATGCCGTTAATAAATCTCCGTGATTAAACGCCATATCTGATAATAAGGAATAAGCTTTAGCAACCAGGTTCTGATTATATTGCTCACGACTATTAACCACAGCTTGTGCCACATTGGCAACATCTTGCGCAATTAATAACTCTTTATCTGCAAGATAATAAGTATTAAGTAATTGCTGATGGTTTTTATCGCTGCTAAGTGCGCTCGTTTCGCCGTTAAAAGCGATGAGAAAACTTATTAACATAGCCAGCAGTATTTGCTTCATTGAAGGTAGACTTCCTTGTTGTATATTCGAGGCTTTTGTTGTTTTAGCATGAAATTTTTCTGTACTGTAAAATCGTTGAAATGACAGTTTTCGCTTAGTCGCTCAAATTCACTTCCGTAGGTAGTGGTATCGAAAAGCAGCCAGCAGTATTGATAAAAATTAACAAGCCATGAGCACAGTCAGCTTCAAACCAGTAAAAGTTTCTAATAAATCGTCAACTATTTAAGATCTTAACGCAAAATGGTTCATGATAATATTAAAAGTAGTTTACAAATGAATTACATTGCCTATAATCGAAGTTGAGCTGCTAAAGCTCGACAAGGGCAAATCCAGTGAAAACTGGAGACGCAAAGTTACCGATCTAAGGGGAAACCTATGATAGCGGAACTGCCAAATTTTGATATAGTGGGGGCTTATCTAAATTGATCGGTTCACTGTCATACTCTCTGGTATACTTTGCGTGCCTTCCTTTGTTCCTGCAATAATATCATTTCATCTTGCTCGCAACTGCGATTTTTTTTCTGCAATATACTCAACAATCAAGGTTTCTAGCATGGACAGTGGCATTGAACCATTTTTCAACACTTGATCATGAAACTCTCTTAAGTCAAAGTGTTCACCTAACGCTTGTTCTGCCATTTTTCTAAGCTTTTTAATGGTTAACTCACCCATTTTATAAGACAAGGCCTGACCCGGCCAAGAAATATAACGGTCTATTTCAGTTTTAACGTTGTGCAGTGATAATGCTGTGTTATCGGCTAAATAGTTCATGGCTCGTCCACGACTCCAACCCTTTGCATGCATGCCGGTATCTACCACTAATCGACAAGCTCGCCACATTTCATATGTTAACCGGCCAAAGTCGCTATAAGGGTTTTGATAAAACCCCGCTTCTATTCCTAAATATTCTGAGTATAGCCCCCAACCTTCGCCAAATGCCGAAATATAAGTGTTATTTCTAAACTTAGGTACGTTCTCCATTTCTCGAGCAATGGAACCCTGTAAATGATGACCTGGTACCGCTTCGTGCAAGGTTAACGCCTCTAATACATATAGCGGACGACGGTCTAAGCGGTAGGTGTTGACCCAATAATTACCGGGTTGATCATCGCGTGCTGGACCAGAATATCGTCCTGTAGTGTATTTAGGGGCAATATTAGCGGGCACTTCAATTACCCCATAAGGTGTGCGGGGTAAAGTTTTAAAAAAACGCGGTAACTGAGCATCCATTTTTTTGGCAATAAACGAGGCTTCTTTCAGCAGCCCTTCAGCACTGGTGGCATAAAATTGTTTATCAGTCCGTAAAAAATGCACAAAATCGGCAAAGCTGCCTTTAAATCCCAATTGCTTGATAATATTATTCATTTCAAGCTTAATGCGGTTAACTTCCGCAATACCGGTCTGATGCACTTCTTCAACGGATAAGGGTAACGTGGTGTAATGCTGTAGTCTATTAAGATAGTAATTTTCGCCATTAGGTAACGAAGTAGCTGCAATATTATTCCGGGCGTTTGGTTGGTAACGTTGTACCATATAATCATAATATTTTTGGTAGCTTGGCATCACTGAATTGGAAATGGTTTCTGCCGCCTGTGCTTGCAACTGCAATTTCAACTGTATAGAAAAGTGCTCAGGCATTGCTAAAAAAGGCTGATAATAACTGCTTGTCGTTACGTCTGTTTTGATAAAGGCTTTGATGGAGTCTTCAAAGCCTACTAAGACAACCTTTGGTTGCGTTATCCCTGCTTCGATACCTTTATCCATCCAATACATTTGTTGATCAAAATACTTTGGTAATGCGCTAAGTCGAGCTAAATAGTCGCGAAAATCTTGTTCGGTTTTAAAACTTACCTGGCTTTTAATACGACTGATCCATACGTGAAAGCCAGATTCTGCCGTTAGTGGCATGTAATGCTCTTTGTTGATATAACTATCAAGCTGGTTTTTTATGGTATATGACAATACTGCATGGTTAATCGCCTCGTCGCGTTTTAGGCGCTTAGTGTCAACTTGTTCGAGGCGGTGATAAATTACTTGTAAAGCTTGCTGTTGTTGTTTGAGGTTGTTAGGCGATAAATCCGGTAATTGGCGGTTAGTGTCGCCAGCAATATCTTGGTTGAATGGACTTTGATGGTCTTTGAAGTCTTGGTAATCTTTAATAATAGAACTTAGATCAGGTGCTATTAAATCTGCTAGAGGCCTAGGGGTCTGGCAAGCGGTGACAAAAAATACGATAAACAACGCGATTAAAAACGCTCTCATGGCAAAGTCTCAAGTTTTATTTCAATGAATTTTGCAAATACCATAACAAAACAGTCACTTTTATAAAGCGAATCTTTATTTATTATTACAATTTTCTCATAGTTATCACTTTATGCGCTATATTGGATATTTAATGGATTTTATTATGGCGCTTTTGGTAAAATTACTGGAGAATAGCGAACCAGCTAATATTAGCGAATGTTGTAGGTATAAGGTTGGAATAGTGAAGTACCATGATTCCATAGAACAAGCGGAACAAAAAATGCACGCCGCCATAAAACAATTACAGTTATGGCATATTCCTGCGACGCCAATTAATTATGCGGTGAGTTACGGCTATCTCAATCAAAATTCAAAATTGCTAATTGCCGCGATTGAAAAGCAACTGGCTGTTGGCAAAAAGTTTGATAACTTCTTTTTAGAAGAAATATATCGTCAATATGTTTTAGGGCAAAGCGCTTTCCGTGATGAATTGATTGAAGACCTTGATGAAGTCTTGCTTGACCTACAAGTACATAGTCAAGAATCCACTCAATGCACAAAGCGTCTAGTGTCTGAATTAGATGGTAATATTGCAAGTTTAAAATCGACCGATAAACGTGAAATATTGACCGCGATTAAGCGAATACGTCAAACGGCTCAACAGTTTAAACTTGAACAAGAAAAGCTAGCAGAGCAACTACGTGCTTCTCAACAATCTACGGACGCGCTTCGCTCTGAACTGGATGATGTCAAAAAAGAAATCTATTTAGACCCTTTAACGGGGCTCTATAACCGTAAAGCCATGAGCAAGCACTTAGATCTTTGGTTAACCGATGACCCGGCTAAACAGGTAGCGGCGATAGTCATTAATATTGATCAGTTCTCGCAGATGAATGAGCATTTAGGGCCATTAATCTGTGATGTTTTACTGACTAAAATAGCCAATAAAGTGAACAGTTATGTTGGTGAAAGTGGCTTGCCTATTCGCTCTGCTGGTGATGAGTTTTTGATCTTATTACCTGATGTTGAGCGTATGATTGCCGGCGAAATTGCAGAAAAAATTCGTCAAGGCGTGGAAAAATTACGCTTTATTAGCAGTAAATCCGGTACGCGTTTACCGAAAATGACCCTTAGTATTGGGGTCAGCGACTATAGTGTCGCTACCAGTGCCAATGTCATTATAAATCAAACCCGCGCTCTTATTAACGACAATGATAAGTCGCTAACTAATCATGTCAGTATCGCCAATAGTTAACCGAGTTCAGATATTAATGCCGTTAGGTTTTTTTCAGAAAATACTTGTATGCCATGGGCTCTCAAAAGCGTCGTTGTAACACCTTGCCCAGCAATTTTTTGTTGACTAAATTCACCATTATAAATGCTTGAACTGCCGCATGATGGACTGGACTCTTTTAATAATGCATAGCGAATACCGTGTGTCTGACAGAGCAATAACGCACGCTTAGCGCCTTGTTCAAAAGCAGCGGTGACATCTTCCCCTATGATGGTTTTAACGGCTATGCTTTCGCCAATACGTTGAATTTCAGCAGGCTCCCTAGGCGTGGTTAACCCCCCTGCGAGCTCTGGACAAATAACCACTAAGCGATTTTGTAGTTTCCAACGCATCAGTGTGTTATTCACCAATAAATTGTCGCCACCGTCATAACGTACTTTATTACCTAAAAAGCAGCTACTGATAAGTATTTTTTCCATCACAATTTACCCTATTAATTCAACTGTATGACAACAGCTGCTTAATTTCCTGTAAACCTGCGCTTTCTTGCTCTGTTACACATTCGAGCCAACAAGCATGGCTGTACTCTTCGAAATATAAAAGCATTTCATAGTGGCGATAGTTTATTCGTAAACAATACAAATCTGCCCCTTGTAATGTTTCGATAACTTTTGCTGATAGGGTGAATAGTATATGTTCTATAAGCGCATTTTTATCATCCATGGTCCATTCAACATTAAACTTAAACTGTAATGCAGTTGAGTTTATTTCCTCAACTGCAATAATTTTTATCTCATTTTTTGTTTGCATTAAATTTTTCTTAGCTTAGGTAGTTGTTGCAAACTGGTGTTCAATCAACAAAAACATGGTTAAATTCGCCTAGGTGTATGATGCTAAAAAAAGCAACGACAACCGATTACTTTTTACATATAATCATTTGAGGATCCTTTAAAATTATTTACTAAAGAGAGATTATGTCTATGAAAAAACTTACTTTAGCCGTTGCTGCTACTGTTATGATGGCTTCACCTGCATTTGCTGGTGATGCTGCTGCCGGTAAAGCAAAATCTGCAATGTGTGCAGCTTGTCACGGTGCTGCTGGTATTTCCGCTGTTCCTATGTACCCAAATCTTGCAGGCCAAAAAGAAGCTTATTTAGCAAAACAACTAAAGGATTTTAAATCGGGCAACCGTAAAGATCCAGTAATGGCGCCAATGGCGATGGCATTATCTGACGAAGATGTTGCTAACATTTCCGCATATTACGCAGGTCTTAAGTAACAATAAATAGTACATCGTCATTTTTTCACATCTATGTGATTTTGGCATAAGTACGTCCTGTACATCGCCATTTTTTCACATCCATATGATCATGGCATAAGTACGTTCTGTACATAAAAAAAGCGCTGAAGGCGCTTTTTTTGTTTCTGTTGCATTAGTGTTGGTGTTGTTTAATTAAAGATAAAAACGGTTCACCATAACGGGCAAGTTTAGTATCTCCAATACCACTGATATTAAGCATTTGCCTTGAGGTCAAGGGCTTTACTCTGGCCAATTCTGCTAATGTAGCATCGTTGAAAACAATAAACGGCGCGATGTCTTCTAGCTCGGCTATTTCTTTGCGCAATGCTCGAAGCTTAGCAAACAGTGCTCGATCATAGACCTTATCGCGTTTATTACGCTGCCAATAGCTAGCTTTTTGTAGGCGAGGTGCAGCTAACATTAATGGCTGCTGCCCTTTTAAAACAACACCTGCTGCTTGGGTCAGACATAAGTTAGATTGAGCCGCAATATCTTGCTGTAAGTAGCCTAAATGAATTAATTGTCGCACAATTGAAAACCAATACCCGGGGGTTTTATCTTTGCCAATTCCAAAAGTCGAGACTTTATCATGGCCCAGTTGGATAATTTTTTCATTTAGTTCAGCACGTAATACCGCAACAACATGTTCTACATCGCCACTTTCTTTGATGCGATAAACACAAGAAAGCACTTTTTGCGCGGCCTGTGTGGCATCGAATTGACTTGGGGGATCTAAACAAATATCACAGTTACCACAGCCCTTTTCGGTAAACTCTGCAAAGTAATTCAATACCACTCTACGTCGACAGGTTTGTGCATCAACAAAACCGCGCATCGCTTGAAAACGCTGTAATTCAACATTAACGCGCTGTTCATTTTCGCCATCGGCTATACGTTTACTAATGCGTTCCACATCTTTTTCATCATAAAGAAATAAAGCTTCGGCCGGTAAACCATCACGACCAGCTCGACCAATTTCTTGATAGTATGACTCTAATGTTCTTGGCGGCTCATAATGGATAACAAAACGCACATTAGATTTGTTAATGCCGAGGCCAAAAGCCACCGTTGCTACGACAACCTGCACGTCATCTTTGGCAAATTGATCTTGAATAATATTACGAATTTCAGACTCTAATCCGGCATGATAAGCCGCACAGTTTATGCCGGCTCCAGCTAGTCGTTTGGCTAACTTTTCAACCTGCCAACGGCTATTGCAATAGATGATGCCGCATTCATCTTTGCGTTTGCTGATATAACCAATAATTTGTTGTTCACCTTGATACTTTTCTGCCAAGGTAAAGCGAATATTGGGGCGGTCAAAACTATCGAGATGAATATAGGGTTCATGCAGGGCTAATTGTTGCAATATATCTCGTCGCGTTGTCACATCGGCTGTTGCCGTTAGTGCCATAACGGGCACATGCGAAAAATTTTGCTTTAGCAGGTGTAATTGCGTGTAGGCGGGGCGAAAGTCATGGCCCCATTGCGATATACAATGCGCTTCATCAATTGCAAAAAGGCTGATGTTTAGTTGCGCCAAACCTTGGATAAAATAATAGTTTTTTAAGCGTTCAGGGGCAACGTAAAGTAATTTTATTTCTCCCTGACCTAAGCGGCGAAAAATATCATTAATAGTTTCAGCATCGAGCGAAGAATTAACATAAGCGGCTGAAATGCCTTGCCTAATTAAGCCATCGACTTGATCTTTCATTAACGCGATTAAGGGGGAAACTACAATGGTGACACCGGGCATTAACGTGGCGGGTAATTGATAACACATTGATTTTCCGCCACCCGTTGGCATCAAGACTAAGCTATCTCGGCCCTCAAGTGCCTGCTTAATAATCTCTTCTTGGCCAGGACGAAACGCCTGATAACCAAAATGATGTTTCAGGGCTTGTGTTAATGTCATCGGGGAAACGGCTTGCAACAGAGAATCTTCATTAGGGGAAATCAATGGGCATTTTAGCGCAGTAAGTGCTTTGTGCGGAGATTTATTTGCAATAAAATAGTAATTATTGTCATTATTGTCATTATTGAGGCTTATCAACACTCAAGACTGTTTGGCGATAAAACCATGGCATGGTTATCATGTGCTTGATGCGAATAATTAACGCTACTGCGGCGCATAGACATGTTGCTATGAAGTTGTTGATAGGTGGTTTAAATAATTAATGTTATTATCATCATTATCTATCGAACCTTAGTCTGCAAGTTTAATCCATGTCAATATCTGAAAAATCTGCCTTACGTGTTGGTATTATTAGTGCGATCAGTGCCTATACCATGTGGGGTATTGCGCCACTTTATTTTAAATTAATCGATCACATTAATGCCGATGAAATTCTTGTGCATCGCGTGGTTTGGTCAACAGTATTATTAATGCTGGTGGTAATGCTTACCAAACGATGGGGCAATTTTATTGCCACCATTAGCCAACCTAAATTAGTATGCCGGTTGACTATTTCTGCGGCCTTTCTCGCAGTTAATTGGTTTATGTTCATTTGGGCGGTCAACAATGATCATTTACTGGATGCCAGCTTAGGTTATTATATTAATCCACTGTTTAGTGTTGCTTTAGGGGTGATATTTTTAGGTGAACGTTTGCGACCTTGGCAGTTAATTGCTGTTGGCTTAGCGTTTGTTGGCGTGCTTATTCAGCTCTTTATGGTCGGGTCGCTGCCGATCATTTCATTAGCATTAGCAGGCACGTTTGGTATTTATGGCTTATTACGTAAAAAAATGCCGTTAGACTCCTTCGTGGGCTTACTGATAGAGTCACTGATGATGTTACCGATAGCCTTGATTTATTGGCTGGTATTTTTAAAAACCAGTACCACTAATATGCTAGACAATGCAATGTCATTAAATATGCTCTTAGTATGTGCGGGCATTGTCACTACCGCTCCTTTACTTTGCTTTACGGCAGCGACAAAACGCATGACGTTATCTGCTTTAGGCTTCTTTCAATACATTGGCCCAAGTATTATGTTTATCTTGGCGACATTCTATTACCAAGAACCGTTATATTTTGCCAAAATGATCACCTTTGCTTGTATCTGGAGCGCATTAGCAATCTTTAGTTTTGATTCATTTAAAGCGAGGAAGCGTGCAGTAATTGTGCCTACAGCATAGATATATCATTAGTACAGCGTGTTATGGCTAACACGCTGTGTTTTTAATAGAGTGGTTACACGTGTACAAAAGTGATGATTAAGCGTCTTCAAGCGCACCATAAATACTGATTTGATTCCGACCATTGTCTTTAGCGTAATACAAAGCGTTGTCAGCTAAACTCATTTGCTTAGCTAACGGTTCGTAGCTATTAAAAATCAACCCTATACTCACCGAAAAATTAATTTGTTGTTGTTCATATGAAATTTGCGCAACAGAAATTGAGCGACGAAAGTCATCGAGGCGATTATACAGCTGGTCTTCATCTAAGCCGGCCATTAAAATGGCAAATTCTTCACCCCCAAGTCGTGCTATTAAGCCGGTGCCAAAATGTTTGCGCATATAAAGTGAGAACACTTTTAAGATATGATCGCCAGCATCATGACCATAGTTATCATTTACTTTCTTGAAATAATCAATATCTAATATGGCAAGAACGTATGGGGTTTGTTCAGTGATGTTTCTTGCTATGTGCTGTTGTGCATCACGCATAAACGCCCGACGGTTCGGTAACTCGGTTAAATAATCGCTATAAGCCGCTTTTTGTATTTGTTCAATGTTACTTAAATTTTCAATGTTTTGTGTTATCCGGCAATAAAACTCTTCTGGGCAAAACGGTTTTCTGAGAAAGTCATCTGCACCATTTTTAATAAAACGAGCGGAATGTATACCATTATTAGCGCCAGAAATGCCGATAATCGCAAGTTGATCTCGAGTATACGTTTTGCGAATTTCATTGGTTAATCCAATACCATCCATCACGGGCATTTCTAAGTCGGTAATGACCATTTTTATATCGTGATTTTGTTGCAATACCGCTAAAGCCAATTGGCCATTTTCAGCAACATAGACATTAAAGTTACGTCTTTTGAGTAACTCAACAACATGATTTCGGGCTGATAATGAGTCATCAACTACTAACACACCATTACCTTGATTGCTGAGTTGCCAATGTAAAATGCGTTTTAAGTACAAAAATGCTTGGCTATTTTCTTTCGGGATGTAATCGATAACTGGATGAGATAATATTTTTTGTCGTGTCGCATCATCCATTTTCCCTGTCAACACGACACTGGGGATGCCATGTGATAACACACATTGAATCGCTTCGCCATCATTGGCATCAGGCAGTGAATAGTCAATGGTGGCGGCGAAAAATTTATTATTCTCGCCCTGTAATAAGGTTTCAACCTCTGCCAAGCTGCTGGCAATGGTGACCTGATAGTTAAGTGATTCGGCAATTTGTTTTATCACCCGTGCTATCGGGCGGCTGTCTTCAACTACCAGCAACTTTTTCGACATCAAAATTTTCCTACTTGTTAATAAATACTTAAAGCGCTTCTAAGTTAGCAAAACTCACCACTAACCATTTGCAGCCTACATCAGCAAAATTAACTTGTATGCGACTTTGCGGACCACTACCTTCATAGTTTAAGACCACACCGTCACCAAACTTTTTATGCCGAACATTTTGTCCTAATTTAAAACCAGAATCGCCAAAAGACTCTAAGGTGATCATTGAGGAAAATTTACCGGTTGTTTTTGGTCTAACAACCTGATTTTGTAAACGAATTTCCTCAACACATTGATCAGGTAGTTCGCGTAAAAAACGACTGGCTTTATGATGTTTTTCCTGACCGTACAAGCGTCGACTTTCCGCGTGACATAAATAAAGCTTTTGCATGGCGCGAGTCATACCGACGTAACATAAACGGCGCTCTTCTTCTAAGCGAGATATATCTTCAACCGATTGCTGTGAAGGAAACATACCTTCCTCTAAGCCGGCAATAAACACTAAGGGGAACTCAAGACCTTTAGCCGAGTGCATGGTCATTAATTGCACCGCAGGCTCATAATCATCGGCTTGTGACTCTCCCGACTCTAACGCAGCGTGAGTTAAAAATGCCGTTAATGGACTTTGTTCTTCTGCTAATTCCGGGTCGACTTCAAAGGTTTGACAAGCGGTTACTAGCTCATTTAAGTTTTCAATACGGGCTTCAGCACGCTCGCCTTTTTCTGCTTGATACATTGCCTTTAGACCAGAATGTTGAATGACATGGTTGGCTTGTTGATCAAGGTTTAAATGGCTTGAGTCATCTTCTAACTGATCAATAACATTGATAAACTGTTGAATAACTTTAGCGCTACGGCCTTTTAGCTGCTCGTTGTGCATCATTTGCTGACAAGCTTGCCACAGGGTACATTCTAAGCTTCGCGCGGCATCACGTACTAGGCTTAAGGTTTGGTTACCAATACCACGTGTTGGCGTATTAATAATACGCTCAAAGGCAGCATCATCATCGCGATTATTTAATAAACGCAAGTAAGCAAGGGCATCTTTAATTTCTTGGCGTTCAAAAAATCGTAAGCCGCCATAAATTCGGTACGGCAATTGCGCTTGAATAAGCGCTTCTTCCATTAAGCGAGATTGTGCGTTACTGCGATATAAAATCGCGACATCATCAAGGGAACCATCATTTTTTTGCCAATCGCTGATGCGGCCAGCGATAAAGCGCGCTTCATCAATTTCATTAAACGCGGTATAGATGGAGATTTTTTCGCCGGCATCACCATCGGTCCATAAATCTTTACCGAGGCGATTATTATTATGGCCAATAAGCTGGTTAGCGGCTTTTAGAATGTTGGCGGTTGAGCGATAGTTCTGCTCAAGCTTGATGGTTTTTGCTCCATCAAAGTCTTGTAAAAAGCGTTGAATATTTTCAATTTTTGCGCCACGCCAGCCATAGATAGATTGATCATCATCACCGACAATCATGACATTGCCACTTTTCTTGCCTAGCAAGTTTAACCAGGCATACTGAATAGCATTGGTATCTTGAAATTCGTCCACTAGCACATGAGAAAAACGCTGCTGATAGTGTTGTAATAACTCCGGATTGTTTAACCATAGCTCGTGGGCTCGTAGTAATAGCTCGGCAAAATCGACTAGGCCAGCGCGATCACAAGTGTCTTGATAAACCCGATAGACTTTAACAAAAGTCTCTTCAGTAACGTCATGTTGGCTATCGATATGTTGCGGCCGTAAGCCCTCATCTTTTTTGCCATTGATATACCAAAGAAACTGCTTGGCTGGCCAGCGCTTTTCATCGAGCTCCAAAGAGCGCACGATTCGCTTAACCATACGGAGTTGATCATCTGAGTCTAATACTTGAAAGCTTTGTGGCAGTTTCGCTTCTTGGAAATGCATACGCAATAAGCGGTGCGCCAAACCATGGAAAGTGCCAACCCACATACCGTGGACATTGCCATCAACCGTTTGTTCAACGCGAGCACGCATTTCGGCTGCGGCTTTATTGGTAAACGTAACCGCTAAAATACTATGAGGAGATGCTTGCTCAACTTTCATTAACCAAGCGATGCGCTGTACTAGCACCCGCGTTTTTCCACTGCCAGCACCTGCTAGCACCAACATATTTTGCATTGGCGCAGCAACCACATCTCGTTGTTTATCGTTCAACGAATCAAGTAATTCAGAAACATCCATAGAGAGGTAAAAATCAATAACAAAAATATGACGCTATAATAGCAAGTTAAGAGTTATTTTGATAACGCTATAGCTAAATATATCCATAGCGTGCTTTAGTGAGAGGGTTCAAACTTTTACGCTAAAAGCAATATATACAAAAGCTTATGGGACTATTCTGCTCAGTTGCTCAATATTATCAAGTACTAAGGTCGGTAAAACTTTCAGGGGTTTACCCACTTGGTATTGTTTTAACCAAGCGGTTTGACAGCCAGCATTAATGGCACCAAAAACATCATTTTTACCGCAGTCGCCGACATGCAATAACTGCTCAGGACTAATTTGTAATGTCGCACAGGTTTTATCAAACATATCGCGGTCGGGTTTTAATTTATTGTCAATCGAGGCATTAAAGTGTGCACTAAAGTATTGTGCAATATCTATCTTGGCGGTATCGACGTTGCCATTAGTGATCGCTACTAACGGCATTTTACTTTGTAGGAAGCCTAACAAGTTGTGAGTTTGTTGCGGCAAGGTAAAATTACTGCGTTGCTCGACAAAATAGCTTAATGCGCTATTTGCGAACGTTGTCGCGTCTGCGCTAGTTAAACCAAGCGATAATGCGCCAAGGTAATAACTTTTTAGTCGCAGTAAACCCACATCGTGTTTGAGTTCTGGAGCTTGCGCGATGGCTTGCTGGCGAAAAGGCCACCAAAAGCGAAAATTAAATGCATATAAGCGCTGGTCAACACCATAATCACTCAATATATCTTTGAAATAGGCGACCATGGCTTGATCGGTCGCCAGCATAATAGGTTGGTTACTATAAAGGGTATCGTCCAGATCAAAGCTAATAGCATGAAAAGGCTGTAAGCGCCGATAGAATCTCACTAAATCGTGACCTAGTAGAGCTGCTGATATAGTAGTTTAGCGACCAATTTCTTAAATTGGCTCAACAATAAAGTGTCCATACGCGGATCAAAATGTTCAGCATCTTGGCTACTAATCGCTAAAAAACCGATATCTTCTTGCAGATGTGTCAAACGTACTAAAACCACCGAGCCTGTTGTTTGCTGGGCAAAAATCAATTCTTGTTCACTTTGTTGTAAGCGACCAAAATAATACTCATCTTTGCTTAATCTATTTTCAATAATTTCAGCGCAATCATGATCGATCAAGGTGCTGTGCTTCACCGCTGTTGGCTTAAGTAACCATAACTTTAATGCGTCTAACGACAATAGCTGCGTGGTCGCTTGATGCAAACAATCTAATAATTCTTCTGCGGCAGTGCAATCGAGTAAACGCAAATAGAGGTCGCTATACAGCGAAAATAATTGTTCATTTTGGTTGGCAATTACCATTAACTGGGTGATCTCTTCTTCGAGATTATGAATTTTTTCACGTTGTTGTGATAATTGACGCTCGACTAAGGAAATTGTGCCGCGCTGATGGTCGGGTAATCTTAAGCTCGTGACAAGCTCGGCTTGGCGGTTAAAAAATTCAGGGTGCTCTTGCAGATAACTCACGATTAATTCATCGGTTAGCTTGATTTCGTCATCTGAGATGAGATTTTGATCACTTGATTGCATAGCTTTACTTTTATCTTGATTCATAAATTTATTTGACCGTCGAAGACATGAACGGCCGGACCTGTCATTTTGACTGAGTTTCCGGGGCCTTTCCAAAAAATTTTCAATTGCCCCCCTGGTAAATCGACTAACACTTGTCGATTCAGTTTCTTTTGCATTTGACCAATAACAACCGCCGCACAGGCGCCACTACCACAGGCTAAGGTTTCAGCTGCGCCACGTTCATAAACACGAAGTTTAATATATTCCGGTGACACCACTTCCATAAAACTAATATTAGCTTGTTGAGGAAAACGCTCATGCAATGATAAGGCTTTACCTAAGGTTTCAACCGGTGCTTGTTTAACATCATCTACGGTTAAAACACAGTGTGGGTTGCCCAATGAAACAACACCACAGAGTACGGTTTCATCTTCACTACGCAGAATATAAGTGCCTTCTGCTTTTTGGGCAGTAAATGGAATTTTGCTAGGCTCAAATTGCGGTACTGGCATATTGACCGAAACATTGCCGTCGCGTTCAATAAATAAGGTCATTTTACCCGATTGCGTTGAAACTTTGATTTTATGTTTATTGGTTAAACTTTTTAAACGGACGAATTTGGCAAAACATCGGGCGCCATTGCCACACTGACCAACCTCGCTTCCATCGGCATTAAAAATACGATAGTGAAAATCTAAATCGGGATCATAGGGGGGTTCAACCACCAGCACCTGATCAAAGCCGACGCCAAAATTGCGATCGGCCAGTTGCTTGATCTGCTCATTCGACAGATAAACATTCTGGGTTACATTATCGAGCACGAGGAAATCGTTACCTAAACCGTGCATTTTAGAAAAATTTACTAACATCTACAGCTAATCTCACACTATCAAGGTAATATGCTTTCACCTTGCCACAATTGGCTTAAGGGTTCACGTTCTCTGATCAAATAACTTTCATCACCGTCAACCATTACCTCGGCGGCACGTGGCCGACTATTGTAATTTGAACTCATGGTAAAACCATAAGCGCCAGCACTGCGTACAGCAAGGAAGTCACCTGCCGCTATTGCTAGCGTTCGATCTTTACCGAGAAAATCACCCGTTTCACAGATTGGCCCAACCACATCATATTGTGCGCTGGCTATATCATCGCGTTGCTCTACCGGAATAATGGCTTGCCAAGCTTGATATAGTGCTGGCCTGATCAAGTCATTCATGGCGGCATCCACTATAGCAAAATTCCGCTCTTCACTCGCTTTTAAGTATTCTACTTCGGTCACCAAAATGCCAGCATTGGCCATGATGGCGCGACCCGGTTCGTAAATAAGCGTTAGCTCACGTCCGACTAATTTATTAGCAATGGCTTCTGCGTATTCCTTAGGGTGAGGTGGCTGTTCGTCATCGTAACAAACCCCTAAACCACCCCCAACATCAATATGAGATAGCGCAATACCTTGTGCGGCTAATTCGTCGACTAGTTTTAAGACGCGATCTAGCGCATCTAAAAAAGGTAACACTTCAGTTAACTGAGAGCCAATATGACAATCAACCCCTTGAATTTTAAGATGAGATAACGTTGACGCGTACTGGTACAACTTAGGTGCTTGCTCAATACTGATACCAAACTTATTTTCTTTTAAGCCGGTTGAAATATACGGATGTGTGCCAGCGTCAACATCGGGATTCACGCGTAACGAAACCGGCGCCACTATATTCAGTTTTTTAGCCACCGCTTGGATGCGTTCTAACTCTGGCGCAGATTCAACATTAAAACAGTAAATACCGAGCTTGAGCGCATAAGCAATTTCTGTTGAAGTTTTACCGACGCCTGAAAATACCACTTTTTTCGGATCACCACCTGCTTCAAGCACTCGCATTAGCTCACCTTGTGAGACAATATCAAAACCAGAGCCTAGGCGCGCTAAAACATTTAGCACTGCAATATTACTATTGGCTTTAACCGCATAACAAACTAAATGAGGACGCTCACCAGCAGCTTGATCAAATGCATGCCAATGACGCTCGATAGTGGCGCGAGAATAAATATAAAGTGGTGTGCCGTATTCCTTTGCTAACTCAGCGACCGGACATTGCTCGGCATATAATGAGTGTTGTTTACGATTGAAGAAGTCCAATGGGGTATTCCTAAGGTTCTAAACTAGTTTTATCACTGCGTTGATCAGTTTCTTCACTTGTTTTCGGTAAGTTCTCTTGCTGTTGTTCAGGAGTTTGGTATAAAGGGCCTTTAATGCCACAGCCTGTTATGGTTGCTGAACTAAGCAAAGCGGTGAAAATAATTGCAATTTGTTTACGCATAATTGATTTATTCGATTTTTTTCCCATGATAGACGTTTTATAATCCCTTGACCAACAATTACCAAGCAAAGATTAAACAATCTTGATGCGTGAGTAAAAAGGAATAGTTAATGAATGATAGTCAATACAATATAGCTGCAGATGATATCTTACTTGCGGTTGAGGAAGCCATCGAAGATTGCGGTTGCGATATCGATTATGAGGGTGTAGGTGGGCTGTTAACACTAACATTTAAAAATACCAGTAAAATCATCATTAACAAACAAGCGCCGCTACATGAGATTTGGGTGGCAACAAAATTTAATGGTCATCACTTTCAGTTCGAAAACGGCCAATGGGTAGATAAACGTGGTGGCGGTGAATTATGGCAATTTCTATCTGACGCGGTCAGTAAACAGGCAGAAGAAAGCATTGTCCTATCTGCGCAATAAATATTAAAAAAGGTAATTGAAATGACAGCACAAACCGTACGTATTGCCACAAGAAAAAGCGCGCTGGCGCTATGGCAAGCAGAATATGTTAAGGCGCAACTTGAACACTTTCATCCAGGTATCAAGGTTGAATTAGTGCCAATGACCACTAAAGGTGACATTATTCTCGATACGCCTCTCGCAAAAGTGGGTGGCAAAGGCTTGTTTGTCAAAGAACTTGAAGTGGCGATGTTAGAAGACAGAGCCGATATTGCCGTGCATTCCATGAAAGACGTGCCGGTGGAGTTTCCAGAAGGCTTAGGTTTAGAAGTTATATGTCCGCGCGAAGACCCGCGTGATGCGTTTGTCTCTAACACGATTAATTGTTTGGCCGAGTTACCGCAAGGTGCGATTGTGGGAACCTCGAGTTTGCGTCGTCAATGTCAAATTAAAGCCATGCGGCCAGATCTAGATATTCGCGACCTTCGAGGTAACGTTAATACTCGACTTAAGAAACTCGACAATGGTGAGTATGATGCCATTATTCTCGCGGCAGCTGGACTTATTCGCTTAGAAATGCCGGAACGTATTCGCGAGTATATTGCCCCAGAAATTATGCTACCGGCTAATGGCCAAGGAGCTGTTGGTATTGAATGTCGCAGCGATGATGCCAATATTAAAGCCTTATTAGCGCCTCTTGGTTGTGAAGAAACCCGTATTCGTGTGATCGCTGAACGCGCGATGAATCGCGCACTTGAAGGGGGGTGTCAGGTGCCTATAGGCAGCTATGCCGTACTTGAAAATCAACAGCTGCATTTGCGCGGTTTAGTCGGGGCTATTGACGGTAGCGAAATATTAACCAGTGAAATAAGCGGCCATAGTACTGACGCTGCGCAATTAGGTAAGCAATTGGCCGATGACCTCTTGGCGAAAGGTGCCGACAAAATTCTCCGTCAAGTATACCAGCAAGCATAATGGCCATGACAG
Source organism: Cognaticolwellia sp. (assembly GCA_041616855.1). Taxonomy (GTDB): domain Bacteria; phylum Pseudomonadota; class Gammaproteobacteria; order Enterobacterales; family Alteromonadaceae; genus Cognaticolwellia. The sequence goes on from JBFJQB010000021.1 coordinate 22,362, forward strand.
CTGACAGGGAAGAATTGTATTAGCCGTGCTAAACGCGTCAGTGCACCATGAAGCGCTTTACAGAAGTGAGGCGCGATTGGGTTAATCGCCATGGCCTGCGCTTTTGAGTAATTTATTCCAAGTGCACTGAAAAGCGACATGTTTTTCTCGCATGATTTTGCAAGTTATTGACGAGTTTAAGAAATTACCCGTTAAACTTTATCAAAACATGGTATCAACAACCGATAACTTGTATCTTAAGGATTAGTGGCTGTTTATCTTTGTGTTTATAGCGCTGTGTTGGCATTGATAAATATCCACAAACCTTAGTAACGCTTTGCTAAAATTGATAGTAAGCTTAAGCAGTGATGATTGGGTTATCAGTAAAAGTATTGCCAACCAAGCGATAAAATGACGACTTAAGTTAAGTAAATTCAGTAGGCGTAGCGCCAACATGTAAGATAGGATCAGTTCATGAGCGATAAAAAAAAATCCGAGCAAAGCAAAACTGATAAGCCGACTTCAGCGTCGAGCAGTGTCGTTGATAATCAAACCGGCTTGTCTGCATCAATTAAGGTCAGCTCTTCAAAAACAAAGTCATCGGGCACGGCTGAAAATAGCGAAAAACCTCCCGCATCAACTCAAGAGACAGCGTCAGACAAAAGTTTGGATCAAACGGTAGAGCAAGCAAAAGCTATTGCTGCAGATATTAAAAGCGCTAATAAATCCACCTCGAATAAAAACCAAGATAAGAGCACCACCACTGTGAAAAATGCCGCCGCGATTAAAGCGAGCAACGCCCGTGATAAAAAGAAAAGTAAAATTTCAAAAACGGCAGTGTTGGCGTTAATTATTGCGCTATTGGCCATTGCTGCAAGTGTTGGGCATTATTTTTGGATTGAACAACAAAAAGATCAATATAGCTTACAGCTCAATAATGACGTGCAGCAGCAACTCGCTGTAAATCAGAAAAAAATCGCCCAGCAACTGCTGCAAAATAAGCAGGTCATTGCTCAGCAAGTCTTACAAAATAGCCAAGCAAATGCTAATGAGTTAAGTGCGCTGCGTAATAAGCTTGCACAGCGTGATAGCCTTGAAAAAAACACCATAAAATCTATTGAGCAACTACAACAGCAAATTGCCAGCTTAGCTCAAAACCAACCGAGTGACTGGTTATTACAAGAAGCTGAATACTTAATCCGAGTAGCTTCTAGAAGCTTGTGGTTAGAAAAAGATACCGGCACTGCCATTAGTTTACTTAATGATGCGGATTTACGAATACAGGAATTAAATGACCCGCAATTTTTTACACTGCGTCAAACGATTCAACAAGATATTGCGAATTTACAACTATTGCCGAAACTCGCCACAGATGAAGTTATTTTAAAGCTGATGGCGCTTGATCAACAAATTCAGCAACTACCGCTGTCGATTTTACAAATCCCAGAAAATAGCAAAAGTGAAGAGACGCTTGAACTATCTGATAATGCAAACGATTGGCGAGAAAATTTAGCAAAAACCTGGCGTAAATTTAGCGCAGAATTTTTCACCATTACGCGCAGAAGTGGTGATGTTGAACCATTGATGTCTGCACAATTTCAACAGAATTTACGTGAAAATCTGAGTTTGAAATTACAAACGGCTATTTGGGCGGCGAGTAAAGCCAATAGCGCAATTTATTTGCAAGCCCTTAACGATATTGAACGTTGGTTGCATGATTATTTTGATATGAGCAAAATCATTAATCAAAATTTTGTTCATGGGATTGTTAGCCTAAAAACAGCAACCATTAATGTTGAATATCCTAATAATCTTGCTGCCTTAAAAGCCATTCGGCAAATATTATCGCAAAAAGAAAAGCCCTCAGCGGTGATTATCGAACCAAAAAGCCCGAATGAACCAGCAAACGTTGAGCAACGAGAGGGCATCTAATGAAACGATTATTATTATTATTGGTACTGTTTCTTGCTGTCATCGTGATAACACCGATATTAATTGGTGAAAAAGGTTATATTTTGATCGCTATTGGTGACTTCGCCATTGAATCAACCGTGATCACTGCCACCATCATGTTAGGTCTAAGTTTCCTCGCCTTAGCGGCGATCATTAGGTTTTTCCGCGGTGGTCTCAATTTTAGCTTTGCCGCTTGGAATAAAATCGCCTTTGCCAGTCGCCGCCGCGCGTTAAAAGACTTCAATAAAGGTATCGCCGCCTATGTGTTGGGTGACTATAAACAAGCAGAGCATTTATTAGCTAAATCTGCCGAGACATCTTCTTTTGAGCACATCGCTTATCTTGTTGCCGCCGATGCCGCACAGAAACAAGCACTAAAGCCAAACACTGAACATTATTTAGCACTGCTTGAACAAGATGACAGCACTTTAAAAATGGCGGGTTTGGAAGCAGTATTAATTAAAATAAAATTATTGATAGGCCAAAAACATTACCCGCAAGCCAGAGCAGTCATTGATGCCCATCATAAACACATTGGCCATGACGCTCGTCTACTCTCGCTGGAAATAGAATTAAGTTTAATTGAGCAACGTTTTGATTATGTTATCAAGCAGCTTAATCGCGCTCAAAAGCAAAAAGCTATCACGCCAGGCACCATCACGTTATGGCAACAGCAAGCATTTTACGGCGCTTTTAATCACCAAATTAAACAACAGGATAATAGTGCACTGCAGGCCTATTGGCAGCAACTGCCAAAGAAAGTGCGGCAGACAGAAACTGTGGTGCTGGCTTATTGTCAGGTCTTATCAGAAAACCACATTAATGAGCCACTAACGAA
>JBFJQB010000022.1:0-24973 GCA_041616855.1 Cognaticolwellia sp.
GGCGCGTAAACACACTTTTGTTGTGCTCTAGGGCACCTTGGACCTAACCGACAGCCAATCGGTAAATGCTGTAAAATCGGAATACTGCCAGGCAACGTCATCAAACGAGATTTATTGGGGATCATTCTATTGGCTTTCGGGCTACTATCAACCAAAGCGCGCGTGTAAGGGTGGTAAGGTTGGTTAAATATTTGCTCAGTTGTGCCGGCCTCGACAAACTGTCCGCTATACATAACGGTGATGGTATTGGTCCAATGCGTGACATTTTCTAAATCATGGCTAATCAAGAGTATTGACATGTTTTTCAGTTGATTCAAACTCGCCAGTAAGCGAAATATCTGTCCCTGATTCGTGCTTTCCATTGCCGCGGTCGGCTCATCAGCAATCAGTAGCATCGGGCGGCGTGCTAAGGCCATGGCAATCATCACCCGTTGGCATAAGGCATCGGTTAATTGGTGTGGAAAGCTCTTTACGCAGGCTTGATGTTGTTTGATGCCAACTTTATGCAATAAGTTGATAGCTGCTTGTTGACGTTGTTGTCGCCTTTGCCAAAAGAATCCGGTTAATTGCTCTGTATCGACTGCTTCTTCAAGCTGCTCGCCTATGGTCGTAGTCGGATCTAAACATGCCATGGGCTCTTGGAAAATCATGGCCACGTCTTTCGATATAATTGCTTTTCTTTCTTCTGGTGACAGTCGCATCAAGTCGTTGCCGCGCCAGTGAAAGCGATCAGCGTCAACTCGCCACTTATCATCAAGTACACCAACAATAGCTTGTGCCAATAAGGATTTACCAGAGCCAGACTCGCCTACGAGGCCACGAACCTCTCCTTCCTTCATTGTTAAATTGACCCGGTCTACGGCAAAAATGGGTTTTGCCCCAGTTTTCAATTCAATAGAAAGATTACGAATATCAATTAAGTTCATTAGTTTTCCTTGCGCACTTTTAGCGCATGGCGCATGCCTTCACCAACCAAGTTGGTAGCGACTACTGAGAATAGAATCGCTAAACCAGGTAGGTAAACGGTCCATGGCGCGATATAAAACAAGTCAATACCGTTGGCTAACATAGCGCCCCATTCTGGCATAGGAATTGGCGCGCCCAAACCAAGAAAACCCAGCGCGGCAATGTCTAAAATTGCGGCCGATTGTGCCAATGTTGCTTGACTGATCAGCTTTTCGATAATATTAGGGAAAATCGAATAACGTAGAATTCTCAGAGAGCCCGCGCCATCAAGGCGTGATGCCAGAACATAATCTTTAGCAAACTCTTCTTTTACTGCATTTCGAGTAGTATGAACAAATTGTGGTATCAATACCATAATGATAGCCCATAAAGTGTTTTCCAGTCCTGGTCCGAGTATCGCAACAATAATAATCGCTAAAAGTAAGGAAGGAATGGATAAAATAACGTCGAGGAAATGGTTAAGAAAACTTGATTTAATCCCGGTTGTTAATGCCGAAAGCGAGCCGATAACTACACCAATAGCTAAAGATGCTGTGACTACAATAATACTTAAACCAAAGGTCAGTGACGTACCTTGAATTAAACGCGATAACATATCGCGTCCAAGGTTGTCCGTGCCAAGTAAGAAGCTGACATTACCTTCATTACTCCATGCGGGTGGCAGAAGTAAATGATCTAAATGGTTTTCCACTGAGGAGTAGGGTGTAATAAAATTGGCCAATAATGCAAGGACAATAAGAAATAAGAAACAGCCAAAGCCGATCAAAACCACTGGAGGCTGTTTGAAGTTATGCCACAGCTGCATCAATGGCGTAGGAAACTCTTCTTCTTGGTATATTTTATCACGTGCCATGATTAGGCTCCCGGGCTAGAGGGTTAAGCGCTGCATAGACAAAATCGATAATAATGTGAACAATAAAAATAAAACTTGAAAGTACAATTAAGCCACCTTGTATAGCGGTATAGTCGCGCTGATAAATACTTTCAATTAGCCAACGTCCTATCCCAGGCCAACTAAAAATTACCTCGGTGATCATCGCAAGGGTGACAAGGTTAGCAAACTGTAAACCGACATCTCTGATAACTTTAATTATCGCATTACGCATGGCGTGACGATAAATAATTTGACTAAAGGTTAAGCCTTTTGCTTTGGCCGCCTTGATGTAATGGGTGTCTAACACCTCTAGCATTGCTGAGCGAGCTAACCGCACGAATATAGTCGCCGGGGCGAGTGCAACGACAATGACCGGCAATATAAGGTGTCGAGTGGCATCCTGAAAAGCTTGCCACTTATACTCACTATCACTGAGTAAAATATCAATGAGCAGAACCCCGGTGATATGTGGTATTTCAAATAATAGACTTATTTGGCCTGCAGACGGAAGCCAGCCTAGTTGGATAGAGAACACCAATATCGCAAGTATAGCTAGCCAGAAAACGGGAATAGAATAGCCAATCATTGCAATCGATAAAATTAAATTGTCAGGTACTTTACGGTGATAAATAGCGGCACAAAATCCAATGGGAATGCCAACAAACATCGCCACGAGCAGTGCGACACTCGTTAATTCAATCGTTGCTGGTAAACGGTTCAGCACCTCAGTCGCTATTGGTAATTGACTGGTCATTGAGTAGCCCATATCACCCTGGAGCAAGTGCTGTATATAACTGAGATATTGACTCAGTATACTGGCTTGTTGGTTGTATTCATCGGCTAATAGCGCTAATTGTTCTGGTGAGGCGTTTATTTGACCGGTTAGATTAATAAGCTGTTCACCTGGAAATAAAAAACTCAAACTAAAAGACAAAATTGTTAATAACAACATTGTAAAAAAGAATAAATTTAAACGACGTAGGGTAAAAATAAGCATGTTAGTTTTTGGTCACCCCATTAAAATCAATACCACCAATTGCCCGTAAAAGATTTCCTTTTACATTCTTAGCTCGTGCTTGGTATCTTTTTGAGTGTGCGATGGGAATTAAAGGCACCTCTTGATTAATCAAGTTTAAGGCCTGTGAATAATATCCTTTTCGTTTGTTAATATTATTGGTTTGCAATGCACGTTGAAGCAGTTGATCGAATTTATCATTGCACCAGAAGGTTCTATTGCTACCAGTAATGGCTGAAGCACAACTGAGTAGCGGAGAAAAAAAGTTATCTGGATCAGGGTGATCGGCAGACCACCCCAATAGCACGCTTTGATGCTCACCGTCAGAAATCTTTCTTAAAAAGGTTGACCATTCATAATCTGAAACGATAGCAACCTCTATCCCTATCTTTTGTAAATCTGCTTGAATAACTTTTGCCATGGTTACAGCATCTGGGTTATAGGCTCTTTGTACCGGCATTGCCCATAAATCCATGGCAAAGCCATCACCATAGCCGGCCTGTTCTAACATTACTTTCGCTTTAGCGATTGAATATTCCTGACTGGTGATTGAATCATCGTATGCCCAAGAAGAATTAGGAATTAGGCTATTCGCCATCTCGGCTTGACCGGTATAAACCGCCTCAAGAATTGCCTGCTTATTAATGGCATAAGATATCGCCTTGCGCACTAATGGGTTATTAAATGGCGGTTTACGGGTATTAAAACCGAAATAGCCAACATTGAAAGAAGTGACAGACTCAACAGTTAAGTTCGGGTGCTGTTTTATTTTTTCATGGGCAATAGGATAAGCGATCACATCACATTCTCCGGCTAATAACTTAGTTAAGCGTCCTGTGTCACGTGGGGTTATGTCAAAAACCAGTTGTTTTAGCTCTGACTGACCTCGCCAATACGTTGCATGAGGTTGATAGCGAATAAATGCCCCAGAACTATACTCTTTAAACTTAAATGGGCCGGTGCCAATGGGTAGAGTGTCTATTTCTTGCATGCTGTTACGTTCAACGAGTTGGTCGGCGTATTCTTTCGATAAAATAACCGCGGAATTTCCTCCAATGTTGGCTAGAAAGGAACTATCAGAGTGGGCAAGTCGAAAACGAATAGTATGTTGGTTTATTTTTTCAATACTATCAATTAAATCAACTAATTGAGCATTTTGAAAAAAGGGATATTTACCACCCGATATCGGATGATATTGATGTGTTTCATCGAACATACGATTGAAACTAAACAGCACATCGTCAGCGTTTAATGCTCGTGTGGGTGAAAAATAGCTGGTTTGATGAAATTGTACATCTTTACGAAGATAAAAAGTCACCATTTTACCATCGCGCGTTACGTGCCAAGACTTGGCAATAGAGGGGATTATTGAGTTATCGACCGGGTTAAACTCAATCAGGCGATTATATAAGTGGTTAGCTGTGGCATCTATCGTGGTCCCCGAGGTGACCGTTTGCGGGTTAAAGCTTTCAGGAGCGCCTTCACTACAATAGATAATGCTTTTTTTACTCAATGAAAGCGTTTCGTTTGAATCACAGCCAGCTAGCACTAATATAACGAGTGCTAAGTAGTAATGGTATGTCAATTTGGAGTAAACCATAGCTAAACTTTATTCTTCATCTGCACTACTTGAGTCAAGTAGATTGTATTTTTTTAAGTAGCCTCTTAATTGATGATAGGTTAATTCTAGGGCGTCAGCGGTTTTCTTTTGATTATATTGACAATTAGCTAGTGCTGACTTGATCAAATCAACCTCATAATTTTGTGATAAATCCTTCAATGATAGCGGAAACTGTAGTGTCTGAGTTGCTGGTTGTTGTTTTTGCTCTATATTCACTGCAGTTTCATTCGAAGTTTCTTCTGGGGTTACAGTGGGGGTTGTAATGATACGATCTTGTGTTTTAATACGTTTAGATGGGCGATACGGAGATTCAAAGGGGTCTATCACCAACTCATGCACAGGCAAATGAGGGTTATTACAGCGATAAACACTGCGCTCAACGACATTTTTTAATTCACGAATATTGCCCGGCCAATGATATTCTAACAACGCACGTTTCGCTTTTTCGGTAAAACCGCTAAAAAGTTCAAACTCTAGCTCGCGTGCCATATTAATCGCAAAGTGCTCAGCTAATACTAAGATATCATCTAAGCGTTCACGCAGAGGTGGTAGGGTAATTACGTCGAATGCTAACCTATCAAGTAAGTCCGCACGGAACTCACCAGCGGCAGCCATTGAGGGTAAATCCTCGTTAGTTGCGGCAACGAGTCGAGCGTTGGTTTTAATGGTTCTAGAGCCGCCGACACGTTCAAATTCGCCATACTCTACAACGCGTAGTAATTTTTCTTGAATTAACCCCGAGGTATTGGCTATTTCGTCTAAAAATAAGGTCCCGTTATCAGCGCGCTCAAAACGTCCTTCATGACGCTTACTAGCACCAGTAAAAGCACCACTGTCGTAACCAAATAATTCACTTTCTAATAAATTTTCATTTAACGCGGCACAATTAAGTTTGAGGTAGTTCTGATCCCATCGTTTAGATAAATAATGTAGGCGTGCGGCGACAAGCTCTTTACCTGTGCCACGTTCACCTATGATAAGAACGGGTTTGCTTAACGGTGCTATTTGCGAAATTTGTTCAAGCACTTCGAGAAAATTGTTAGATTGACCAATGAGATTATCTTGTTGTTTGAAGCGTGTCATTTACTGACCTAATTATTGGTTTTTTTCACTAACAAATAGTGTATTTTATTAACCGCTTAGATAGAAGTCTTTTTTTAAATAATAATAAAGCTTTATTATTCAATTGATTACCATGTTCTAAAAACTTGGCGTAAAACGTGAATAGTAAAAGATAAGACAATTAAAGTAATTTTTTGAATGAGGAAGTAATTATGGGTGTTTTTTCAAGGTTCACAGATATCATCAATTCTAATATTAACAACTTATTAGATAAAGCAGAAGATCCTGCAAAAATGGTGCGCTTAATCATACAAGAAATGGAAGATACGTTAGTTGAAGTGCGTTCATCTTCAGCGAAAACATTAGCAGATAAAAAAGAACTTGCCCGTCAAGCTAATCGCTTTGAAGCAGACGCAACACAATGGCAAGAAAAAGCAGAGCTAGCATTAAATAAGGAGCGGGAAGACCTAGCACGTGCTGCATTGATGGAAAAGAAAAAGTGTGTTGAAAGTGCGGCGGCTTTGCGTGATGAATTAGAGCATGTTGATGGTCATATTGCTAAGCTTCAAGGTGAAATTTCGCAGTTACAAGACAAGTTAGCTGATGCTAAATCTCGTCAAAAAGCAATTATTATGCGGGAGAAAACCGCGAACTCGCGTTTAAAAGTGAAGCAGAATATTGACAGTGACCGTGTTAATGATGCTTTAAGTCGCTTTGATCGCTATGAGCGTAAAATCGATGATATCGAAGCACAAGTTGAATCTTATGACATGGGCAGTAAGTCGTTAGCTGATGAAATTGCAGATTTAGCCACAGATGATAAAGTTGATGATGAATTAGCACAATTAAAAGCTAAAATGAAATCTAGCACTAAAAGCAAATAAGCAATCATCAGTAATAGACATTAGCAGCTTATATTTTGCATTAGCTGCTATTTAAGGAGAAGTGTTGTGGAAGAGATTATAATGGCACCAGTGATCATATTCATGATAGTGGTCGCACCTATTTGGTTAATCCTACATTATCGTAGTAAGCGTCAAATTAGTCAGGGCTTTAGTGAGGAAGAATATATTCAACTGTCTGAATTATCTGAGTTAGCTGACAAAATGGCCGATAGAATTAAAACCTTAGAAGCTATTTTAGATGCTGAAACACCGGAGTGGAGAAATAAATCATGACCAGCAAATGCCGAGGTGAGTTATATCGAAATACGAGCCAAGGAAAATTAGCTGGTGTCTGTGCGGGTATTGCAGATTACTTCGGCTGGGAAACTTGGTTAGTCCGTATATTAGTGGTTTCCGGTGTATTGCTTGGTATGGGCTGGTTTATTGTTATTTATATCGCCGCATGGTTTATTTTAGATAAAAAGTCAGGCAAAGCGTCGAATGCTAACCGTAATGAAAAGCCGGGTCATGTCAGCAACTACAGTGCTCAGCAACAAAATAAGCAGCAAACCTCAGGCCAAGATGGTTTTGAGGACGATATAACTAATGAGTCTATTAAAGTGAAATCACGAGTGTGGCAAGCAGGGGAACCGCCAAAACAAGCCTTTCATGATATTAGGCGCAAATTTCAAACATTAGAGCTAGAGCTGCAAGTTATCGAACGTTATGTTACCTCACCAGAGTTTACCGTATCACGAGAAATAAATAAGCTATAAAACCAAAGCGGCCTAGCCGCTTTTTTATTGCTCAAGATCTAGAGATTAAGCAAGATAAACTACTGTTATCAAAACTTAAAAAACGCTAGTATCAAGGTCAACTATCGTTTGGTTCGATTGTTAAGCAGCCAACTATGACCTGAAAAACCTGCAAACTTTAACGGCTAAAGTAGGCAATAATCACCTTCAAGATACTGAAAATTAAAAAGATAGCACCCAAGTATGGCATTTATAAATAAAGCTCAATTAGAAAAATTAAAACAAAAAGCCAGTGATATCGTTAATCGCTCTATTGATCAGCATATAACGCTCGCGGTTACAGGACTTAGTCGCAGTGGAAAAACCGCTTTTATAACCTCCTTAGTCAATCAATTGCTCAACGAGGGGAGTAACTCTCAGTTAAGCTTTTTTAATGTTGTCCATCAAGGTCGTTTCATTGCCGCTAAACGTGTACCACAAAAGCATCTTCATATTCCAAGGTTTGAATATGATGGCGCGTTTTCAGCCTTGTGTCAGACACCGCCACAATGGCCGAAACCCACTAGCGGTATCAGTGAATTACGCCTAGCGATACGTTATCAACCAAAAGATTCCTTGCTGAAATATGCGAGTGAATCAGCAACATTGTATCTGGATATAACGGATTATCCCGGTGAGTGGCTGCTTGATTTACCTATGCTGTCACTGACGTTCGAGCAGTGGTCAAAACAAACAACGGCGCTTTTAAAACAAGCACCAAGAAGTGAGCATGCGCAGGCCTTTCTCGATAAGTTAGCTGATTTTGATCCCTTTGCCAGTGTTGATGAACAAGTGTTAGCGCAGTTATCACACGAATATACGCAATTGCTGTTACTTTTTCGTCATCAATTGGGCTTATCTGTTATTCAACCTGGACGTTTTATTTTACCGGGCGAATTAGAAGATGCGCCAATATTACAGTTTTTTCCGTACAGTGGCTTTGATGAGATTGATAGTAATGACTATCAAAATGCTAAAGATGATTGTTATATCGGCATGTTGCGAGCACGCTTTATTGAATATAAAGAGCGAGTAGTGCGTCGTTTCTATAAAGAACACTTTGTCAATTTCGATCGGCAAATTGTTTTGGCTGACTGCTTAACACCACTAAATAAAGGTCCTGAAAGTTTTGCTGATTTACAAAATGCTATGGCGATGATCATGGAAAGCTTTCAGTACGGGCAATCGAGTTTATTGTCACGGCTTTTTTCGCCGAAAATAGATCGGCTATTGTTTGCGGCGACGAAAGCTGATCATGTCACACCAGAGCAGCACAGTAATCTGGTGTCACTGTTAAACAAGTTGGTTTTTCAAACTAAAAAACAGCTAAGTTTCGATGCGATTAAAATGAAAACCTTGGCCATTGCCTCAGTAAAGGCCACTAAAGTAGGTAAAAGCCAATATCAAGGCCGTAATATTCCGGTTATTAAAGGCCGTCAGTTAAGTAATGATAAAATGATCACTTTATTTCCAGGTACAGTACCTGCCAATATTCCAGCGTTGGAATATTGGCAAAAGCAACCCTTTAACTATATTGACTTTTCGCCAATTGAGTCGGCGAATATTGATGATTGTTTACCCCATCTTCGTATGGATCAGATATTACAATTTTTGCTTGGGGATAAATTGAAATGATGGAAAATAAAGAGAAATATCAACAACAAATATTATTTGATGCGGTTGAACTCACCGACGATTCAATAAAAGAAAACACCCCACAGATTATTGTTAATGAGCAGGACTGGATACCTGACGAACGAACAGAAAAGATTGACGATAATGTAACGCTTGAAGCCAACAAACCCAGCTGGCTCTGGCGCACTTTAGGTGCGGTATTTGTCACTTTAGTGGCGGTTGAAACGGTGCAGTTTTTTATTCATGGCTTTAATCAAACGCCAATAATCGCTAGCCTTTATGCGCTTTTACTTGCCGGTTTATCGCTGGTGTGTGGACGAACTTTATGGCGTGAATTTTCCGGCCTTAGACAATTTAAATATCAACAAAACTTGAAACAACAAGCACAAGATATTTTAAATGAAGAGAGCGATGTCGATGCAGTAGTACTTTGCGATAAAATCTCCAAGCGTTTGCCGTGTGATTTAGCCGAATTTGACCATAGTGCCTGGCAGAAGTTAAACCTTGGCGAATACAATGATGTTGAAATAATGCAATTATACGCCCGCAATGTATTGTCAGTGGTTGATCAAAAAGCCTTGAAAGAAATTGCCAAGTTTTCCTCCGAGTCAGTGGTGTTAGTAGCACTAAGTCCAATAGCTATTATTGATATGTTGTTAATGTTATGGCGAAATCTCCGTTTGGTTAATAAAATAGCCGCGTTGTATGGTTTAAAACTAAGTTATTGGAGTCGGATCAAATTAGTTAAGCAAGTTATTATTAATATGGCTTATGCCGGCGCAAGTGAACTGGTCGCTGATTTAGGTGCTGATTTGTTAGGTGCTGAACTGTTAGGAAAGCTATCAGCACGTATGGCGCAAGGTTTAGGGGCGGGCATGTTAACAGCACGCTTAGGTTTGAAAGCAATGCATTTATGTCGCCCGATCCCTTTTACAGATGATGCCCCTAAACTTGGACAGGTACGGCAAGAAATTGTCAGAAAAGTACAAACTTTAATAAAAAATTAAGCAAATAAAGTATTGAAATTAAAATGTAATATTTTGATTACACAATTGTATGTAACACAAAATTTACAGTCTTTTGTTCTGGTTGAAAAATAGCCTTCTTGAAAGTAGTGCTTTTTCTATGCTTGTTGCCTTACTATTGAAGCAACTAAAGTGGTTTAGAATATCAACATAAAACTAAGAAAAATTGATATTCATTAAGTAAGGTTAACATAATGGCAAAGGCGACTAACTACGTTTCCAAAGTTGCAGATGAGCATGGTCACATTGCATGGTCAGCGGCAGAAAATAAAATTTGGCAAGCATTAATTACCAGACAACTGTCAACTGTGCGAGACACCGCATGTGATGAGTTTATCGAAGGTTTGACTAAATTAAACCTTCCGCAAGACCGTATTCCACAACTAGAAGAAGTCAGTGCAGTGCTCAGAGCAACAACGGGCTGGAGTTGTGAGCCAGTGCCTGCGCTTATTGGTTTTGGTGAGTTTTTCCGTTTACTTTCAGAAAGGAAATTTCCGGTCGCGACATTTATTCGTTCTGAAGAAGAATTTGATTATTTACAAGAGCCAGATATATTCCATGAAATATATGGTCACTGTCCGTTACTAACCAATAAATCCTTCGCTGATTTTACGCAGGCTTACGGCATGATGGGCTTAAATGCATCGAAAGAAGATCGGGTATTTCTAGCTCGACTTTATTGGTTTACAGTTGAGTTCGGCTTGCTCGATACCCCTAAAGGCTTGCGCGTATACGGTGGCGGAATTCTGTCTTCCCCAAGCGAAACAGAATATGCATTAAATGATCAAAATGTGGAAAGAAAGCCACTCGATGTCTTAGATGTCTTGCGGACACAATATCGTATTGATATTCTGCAACCAATTTATTTCATGCTCAATAAAGTGAGTGATCTCGATGAGATTCGAAAATTAGAAGTAGAAGATATTATGGCGTTAGTAGAGCAAGCGAAAGAAATTGGCCTACACCCGCCCAAGTTTGAATTAAAAACAACCTCAAAAGCAAGTTAAAGGAATTTTTATGAGCGGTGAATTATCAAATCAACAATGTGAAGCATGCCAGGTCGATGCGCCCAAGGTTAGCGATGACGAATTGGCAACGTTATTAGCCCAAATACCTGATTGGGTTCCTGAAGTGAATAACGGTATCATGATGCTAGAACGGGTTTATAAATTTAAAAACTATAAACTTGCTTGGGCATTTGCAAATAAAGTGTCGGAATTAGCAGAAAATGAATTTCATCACCCAGCGATCCTATTAGAGTGGGGCAAAGTGAAAGTTACTTGGTGGACCCACGCTATTAAAGGCCTGCACAAGAATGACTTTATTTGCGCGGCAAAAACTGATCAGCTTCTGTAACGTTTTTTACAGCAATAATAACTAGCCTCCTACTTAAGGGGGCTTTTTTTTGTTGTAAAAAATAGTTTACAATGGCGAATTGGATTTTTGTTGTTTGCTTGAGGTTGTATAAATGCGTTTAGAAATAGGTTGCCAGGACCGAGTTGGTATCGCACAAAGTGTTTTGGCAATATTTGTTGAGCGTGGGATTGATCTACGTGGAATCGAGTTAAAACAACCGGGAAAAATTTTTATCAACATCCCTGATTTGGCATTTTCAGAGCTACAAGATTTTATGCCACAATTAAGACTGATTGAAGGGGTGGTAGATGTTAAAACCACACCCTATATGCCGTCTGAACGTGAAAGACACGAATTTGAAACTTTAGTTAAAACATTTCCAGACCCTTTTATTTCTATTGATACCAAAGGGCAAATTCGCATGGTGAATAATGTCGCAGCGCAAATCATGTGCGATTCTCTTGAGCACATTATCGGTGAGCAAGTTGGCCAGTGGTTAAAAGGCTTTAATTTTACTCGTTGGTTAGATAGTGACGAAGTACTGGCTCAGACCCGCCGTGTCAAATTCCAAGAAGATGACTTTGTTGCTGATATCATTCCCATTCATATTGCTGAAGGTGATGAAACACAAGTACTTGCAGGTGCCGTATTAATATTAAAATCAGAAGCCAGATTAGGGCAACAAATTAGCGCCTTTAAAAAAGCCAGTGAAAATAATTTTACCGGTATTCAAGCCAACAGCAGTTCAATGCGTAAAGTAATACGCGAAGCTAAGCGTATGGCTCAGCTCGACTCTTCGATGTTAATAGTTGGTGAAACCGGCACTGGGAAAGAGTTATTAGCTCGCGCTTGCCATGCGGCCAGTGATCGCGCGGATAAGCCCTTTATGACCCTAAGTTGTGCAGCGCTACCTGATGATGCTGCAGAGACAGAGTTATTTGGCTCCGGCACTGCCGGCGAGGCAAACAGTAAGCGTGGTATATTTGAATCGGCTGATGGCGGCACCATATTTTTCGATGAAGTCGGGGAAATGTCGGCCAAGCTGCAAACTAAAGTATTGCGAGTCATACAAGACGGCACGTTTAGGCGTATTGATGACGAAAAAGAAATTAAAGTGAATGTGCGGATTATTGGCTCAACTAATCGTGATTTACTTAATATGGTATCACTTGGTGAGTTTAGGGAAGATTTATATTATCGTTTAAATGTTTTGGGGCTTAACATTCCTTCATTACGTGAGCGACGAGCAGATATTGTTCCGTTAGCGGAACTTTTTGTTGCTAAATTTGGTCAACGAATTGGTAAAACACATATTTCTTTTGATAAAGAGTGTCTTGAATTTATTGAACATTACCCGTGGCCTGGTAATGTTAGGCAACTGGAAAATGTTTTAATTAGGGCGGTATCGTTAATTGAGGGCAATATTATCATGACCTCTCACTTACAACTGCCCGCGTATACCCGCGAACATGGCTATTTAGAGCAAGACTTTGAGGGCACGTTAGATGCGGCAGTGAAGAATTTTGAAGCTGATTTACTGCGTAAGCTTTATCCGGCTTATCCGAGTACGCGACAATTGGCAAAAAAACTCGGCCTCAGTCACACCGCCATCGCCAATAAATTACGCGATTACGATATTAATAAGAAGACCGTTAAAATTTAACCCTCTCGTGCCAATAGCTTGATATTGGCTTTACTGTTTAGTGATTTGAGTATTAGAAATGAAATTATATGGTTATTGGCGTTCATCTGCCGCGTACAGAGTTAGAATTGCAATGCACTTAAAAGGGTTGGACTTTGACTCCATCCCTGTGCACTTAGTTAAAGATGGTGGCGAGCAACATAAAGCGGCTTACACAGATTTAAATCCGACACATTTGGTACCGACGTTAGTTGATGAAGATATCACCTTGCATCAATCGATTGCGATCATCGAGTATCTTGAGGATAAATACCCAGCACTGTCAGTTTACCCAAAAGACATCGTTGCTAAAGCGAAAGTAAAAGCACTCGCGTTAGATGTTGCTTGTGAAATACACCCCGTGAATAACTTACGAGTACAGCAGTACCTTGTTAATGAGTTTTCGCTACATGAAAGTGATAAGCTCAAATGGAGCCATCACTGGATGAGGTTAGGCTTTGCCGCTGTAGAGCAACAATTAATGGCAAACGCGGGGAAATATTGTTTTGGCGATAACATTACCATGGCAGATATTTGTTTAGTACCGCAAGTTTATAATGCTAATCGCTTTAATCTTGATATGAGTGAGTTTCCAAATATTTCTCGGGTAGTTGAAAATTGTAATCAACATCCAGCATTTATTGCCGCTCTGCCCGAAAATCAGGCCGATGCGCAGCAGTAATTTAAAATATCGTTTAAGATTAACTCACGAATATATCAGTTGCTAAGGCACTAGATGTCGCAATTTAATACAATTGTTCTACCGGAATATAAAGGTTTTTATGTCAATTCAAAATGCTGAACAAAAACAAACACCTTGGGCTATTGTTGCGATCATTATTGCCGCGATCATGGCCTTAGTTATTTATTATTATGTGATTGCTAGTGATGAAACTACGCCCGTGATTTCAGAGCCAACGGTTGCCGTTGCACCTGTTCAAATACTCGAGCCTGAAATTGAGATGCCCCCTGAGTTAAGTGAGCAGGAGCTTATTACTGAACCAGATGAAGACATCATCATCGAACCTGAAATTATATTGCCGACTTTAGATGAAAGTGACGCTTGGTTTAGTACTAAGCTGCCAACGCTAACTTGGCGGAAAGAGTTATTAAAGCTGATGGTGACAGAAGATCTCATTCGTCGCTTTGTGGTTTTTACCGATAACTTCAGTCAAGGTACATTAGCTTATGAACATGCGCCATTAATCACACCTAATGCAAAATTTACCGCCTTAGCTGAGCAAACAGACCAGGGGGTAAAATGGCAGTGGGATGAGAGCAGTGCTCGCCGTTTCAGTCTTTATGTTGACTTATTGCGCTCGATGGATATCGAAATGCTGATTCAATGGTACACTGAATTGAAACCGTTAATTGATCAAGCCTATGCCGAGTTAGGCTATCCTGATGAAGACTTTAGTGAAGTATTACACAATGCCATCACCAAGGTTTTAGATATGGAAATCCCTAAAGAGCAGCCAGAATTAGAGCGCCCAAGTGTCATGTATAAATATAAGGACCCGTCATTAGAGTCGCTAGATGATGCTGAAAAATTATTACTCAGATTAGGTAAAGAAAACTTACTTGTTATTAAGTCTGTGATGTTAGAAATTAATGAAAAGTTAGCAAGAGCGCGTTAGTTTTTGATAAAACAACAGCAAATTCCTGTCGTTCCTGATTGTATTCCTAGGCGCAATTATGGCGTTTTAAGATCATTAGCCCATTACGTTTTACACAAGTGCGGTTGGGCGATAACCGGCACGTTGCCACAACAGCCCAAATTTATTTTTGCGGTGGCACCTCACACCTCTAATTGGGATTTTTTTGTTGCTATCGCGGTGATGTTTTCATTAAACCTGAAAGTATCATTTTTGGGGAAAACCAGCATCTTTAGGTGGCCAATTAAGTCGTTGTTAACAGCCCTTGGCGGCATAGCTGTTGATCGCAGTCATTGCCATGGTGTTGTTGAGCAAATAGTGCAAGCCTTTAAAACTAATGAGCAATTTGTGTTAGGGCTTGCACCAGAAGGCACGCGCAGTAAAACCGCAGAATGGAAAAGCGGATTTTTGCATATTGCTAAACAAGCTAAAGTGCCCGTGGTACCGGTCAGTATTGATTTTGTTAAAAGAGAAGTGAGGTTTCATCCCGCGGTTATTATTTCTGCAGATATAAAGCAAGAGTTAGTGGCATTTAAGCAAGTATTTTCTGATGTTTGTGCAAAAAATCCTCAAGCAGTTTAGATTTAGCAACTAGCGCTTGCAACTAGGCAATTGATTAGCGATAATTCGCGCCGCGCTAAAGAGATTCTTCAGCGCCATTATGGTGACCCTTTTGGTCCCTTCGCAATGATACTCTGTGAACTCGGCCAGGTCCGGAAGGAAGCAACCGCAGCAGACGACTCATGTGCCGGAGTGTGGCTATTAGGGTTGCCACCCAATCTTATATTACCAATAACGTACACAACATCTTTCGCTTGTTTCAGGTTGTGAACGATAAAAGCTTCCTATTCCCTTATCCTATACTCTTTATCTTCATTGTCGAAATGATACACCTTGCTATCAGGATTAGTTTGTCTGCTAGCCGCTAAAAAATCATGGTCAGCTAAATAAATAGCTAGCTCTATAAGTACAACCAGTTCAGCAGAAATGATAGTGTTATCCACATCAAAACAATCAATGGTATGCCGATACGCATAAAGTCAGAAAACTTGTAACCGCCGGCGTTCATTACCAATAAGTTAGTTTTATAGGCCATCGGTGTGGCATAGCTTAAGTTTGCGCCAAACAATACTGCTAAAATAAACGGCTCAGGCGGAAGGTTTAATTGGCTTGCAACAGATATGGCAATTGGTGTGCCAATTACGGCGGCGGCATTGTTAGAGACTATGTTGGTTAAAATCGCTAATAACAACATTAAAGCCGATAAAATTCCCCCAGGCGGCAAACCAAACGAAAAGGCAACAAATACCTGTGCAATGTATTCTGCGCCGCCAGTCATCATCATTGCCGACCCTAACGCTAAAGACGCAGCAACAATTAAAATTACTTGTGTGCTAAGTGCTGATGAAGCTTCTTGCCAATTTAAGCACTTAGTGAGTAGCAATATTAGCACGCCACAAACCGAGCTGATATTAATGGGTAAAATGCCTAAAGCTGAAATCACTACCACAGCCAGTAACGTGCCTAATGCTATAGGGGCTTTTTTTGTTTGTGGTAAAGATGCTGCACCATCGATAATCAATAGACCCGGTTTTGATTTGAGCAAATCAATTTGCTCGTGCTCACCTTGCACGAGTAGTACGTCACCTATTTGCAATCGTGTATTGCCTATGCTGTTGCGGCCCATTTCCATAGCCTTACCAGCTCTGTGTAAGGCCACGACAGAAATGGCGTGTTTACTGATGAAATTTGCTTGCTGTAATGTTTTTCCTTCAATACCAGAACCTGAAATAATAACGATCTCAGCCAATGTTTGTTTATCGGCTTTTAAAGGGTGCTCATCATCAACCTTATGTAAACCAGAAAACAAAGTAGCGCCTAAAACGGTTTCATATTCTTTGAGCTGTTCGGGGTAATCATGAACTTTTAACCTATCCCCTACGACTAGAACAGTATCTGGCAACGGCATAATATTTCGATAGTCTGGCCCGCGTTGGATTCCCTCAATTTTTAATTGACCATCGGTTAACGCGATGACCTCAGTAATGGTTTTATCTTTAACCACGCTTTCTTCATTGATATTAAGGTAAGCACTAAATAAGCGTGGTGAGGTATCAGGCATTGATGAGGTTCTACTGGGTAAAAGCCTTGGCGCTATTAACCATAAGTATATAATGGCCACTACAGAGGCAATCAGTGCCGGTTTAGCGAAATCGAATAAGCCAAATTCAGCTGCCCCCATATTATTAGCAATACTGACAACTAATAAATTGGTTGAAGTTCCGATGGTAGTAGCCATCCCCCCCACTAGCGTCGCTAACCCCATCGGCATTAACATTGGTGATGAGTCAGTTTTAGTGCGTAATGCCACACTGATTAATATTGGCAATAACAATACCACGACTGGTGTATTGTTAATAAAAGCACTTAATGTTCCCGCGAGAATTAGGGTGATTAATAAGGAAAATGTCGGGCTTATTTTCCATAATTTTGCTAAATATCGACCGATAGGTTCTAGAGCGCCCGTGCGGACAATGCCATGACCAATAATCATTAATGAGCAAACAGTTACTAAAGCTTCGTGACCAAAGCCAAAAAATAATGAGCTAGGCTCAAAATGTTCGCCATTAATGCTAAATGGGAAGAGAGCAAACATCAGACATAAAATTGCGATGACAGCAAGTGAAGAGGTTTCTAATGGCGTATCTTCGCGGCGAAATAAATACAACGCCAGTACAGTAATTAATAAAACCGCTAATGCATGATTATTGGGAACTTCTGGAATATTCACAAGGCGATACCAAATTGATGAAGTTAATGAGTTTCTAGAACTAGCCCTACTTGTAATGACGTTGGGCTATTCATAAACAGCTCATGTCTTAATTATGGTCTTTCATAAACTCTAAGGCTTTTGCTGCCGCAACTTTGACATTGTTTTCCATTTCAAAACGCTCAGAGGCGGGCAAGAAAAAGGCCATATCTACTTCATGGCGAATATAACGGGTTGGTAATTGGTTTAACACGACACAAATTAAATCAGCGATAAACTCATTATCGTACTTGTCTTCAAGTTTTAATGCTGCAAAGTGTTGAGAAACTAATTTTTCGTAGTAATTATGAATATCATCAGAAATTTTCATAAAGGGCACTCTCTAATATAGGTATATTTTCAAGCGTAATGCTAGTGCAATGAAAACACCAACCTTTTTTCGTTGATAATGGCAATTTTTATGAAAAATTAGGGTTGGGCTAGGCGCTAAAACTTCTCGGATTGTACTATTTCTCGCTCTAGCTTAGAGATTGCTTGGCGACATCGCCCAAGGCGTTGATGCAGCGCGAGGATTTCTTCAGAAAGTTGTTGGCTGTGTTTTGCCGTTGCATTTTGCCTTTGTAATTCACGCGCCTGGATCATTTCTACTAGTCGTCGTTCAAATTCAAAGGTTTCATTGAGCTTTTTATGTAAGTTATGGCTTGATTGCATTACCGCTTGAGCTGCTTTTTTATAACGTCGAGCTTTAATTGCCTCAAGTCGTTGTGCGGGTTCTTTATGGAGTGCACTATTTGAGTTTAAGGCGTTACGCAGAGCGGCTATTTGCTGTTCTATTTGTAGCAGGCGACTATGGGCGAGGGTGTTTTTTTGTGCTGCAAGTAGCCGTGATAATTCTTCGGTTTTGTTTTTAACTTCCAGCACATAAGGATAAAATTGATCGCTGTGAGTAAGAAACAAGGCTTCAGAGAAAATATCATTTTCTTGGATTATTTTATGCGATTTAGAGTGTTTGTTTTGTTGATCAACTTGTAGCGCTTGTACACTGAGTTGCTCCACAATGCCATAGATTTTATCAATTGAACTTTTCATAAATATCCTTGCTTAGCCCAACCAAGCTTGGTAAGCCAAGTTAATAGACATTATTATCACTACGGTGATAAACACCGGCCGGATAAACTTACCGCCAAATTTAATCGCACAGTGAGCGCCAACCCATGCGCCGAGCATAATAAACACCCCCATAGAAATGCCTAAGAGAAAGTTAACATGACCAAGATAAATGAAGGTTAATAAACTAAAGAAATTGCTGACAAAATTGGTCGAGCGCGCTAACCCAGAACTTAATAAAATATCGATTTTATATAATGCATTAGAGGAACTCACCCAGAATGCACCAGTGCCGGGGCCGGCAATGCCATCATAAAAACCCAGTATTAGCCCTTGCACAAGCTGTTTAGCTTTAACCGTAATAGTTTTTATCGGTAAACCATGAACATCGTTGATTTTTGTACTTGAAAATAACGTATATATCGCGGTTAAAACAATCAGAACAGGGATGTACTTATCCAGGAATTCGACCGAAAGAAAGTTAACAATGATGGTTCCTGATACAGCACCAATAGCCGTCGCGATTATTGCTACACGCCAATATTCTGGGCTAAACAGTTTCTTCCGATAAAAGGTAAAAGATGAGGTGAATGAGCCAAAAGAGGCGGCAAGTTTGTTCGTGCCCAAAGCAACGTGCGGCGGTAAGCCTGAAGTTAACAATGTGGGCACGGTTAACATTCCTCCACCACCGGCGATGGCATCAATAAGTCCTGCGACAAAGCCGACACTACATAAGGTTATCCATAAACTCATGTCTAGGACGGGATCAATAACCATAGAATTTTTTGTATATAAAGCTTATAAAATTATGCGTGGACTATACCACAATGAAAATGTGATTTTATGAAGATTTATTGATCTAATTTTCTAACATCTAACCTTTCATCTAATGCATCTTTGGTTAAAGGTGCCTCAGGTTAATAAATAATGATAATCCGGCGACTCTGTTACAAAAGAAATACTAGTAAAAACAGTAAATTGTTTCATTTTGTTTACAAAAAAACCGTAAAGAAATAAGTTATTGTAATCAAAGGTTTTATTTGGAGTTGTTGTTTTCTTCCTTATTACCTTTTTGCCATTCAAAAACAGGGCGAGTAAAAGTGATTAATTATTTCTTAGAGTTTTAATTTATTGTTTATAAGGGTTTTTTTTATTTTTTTACTGTGGAACACTGTTTTTTAATGTCTAGTATTAATTCGGGACCTTTTAACTAACTAAGTATTTTTATCAGTATTTTTTTAGATTAAGTCCAGTGTTTAAACATTATTCGTAAATAATGTAAATAAAAGGTAACTGTTTGTATTGACCCGTGAACAAGATTAGGTTTAATATCTTTGCAGACATTTTGGGAATCTACCCAAAATAACTCAAAAACAAGGCAACATAGCCTTGAATTTAAACACTAGAATCACGAAAGTGGTCCAGGGAGAATATATGTATAGCAATAGCAAAGTAGCTAAAGCAGTGCGCGTCGCCATGATGTTTGGTGCGGGTACAGCAGCTGCAATTTCAGCACCTGCTTTTTCAGCAGAAGAAGAAAAAGCTGAAGCAATAGAAAAAATTGAAGTAACTGGTTCTCGTATTAGACGTGCCGATGTTGAAGGCGCAAACCCTGTTTCAGTTATGACTGCAGTTGATATTGCGAAGTTTGGTATTACCTCAATTGGTGACGTACTTCAGTCAATCCCATCAGCAGGTTCTGCAATCAATACCAACAGCAACAACGGTGGTAATGGTTCTACAACATTAAACATCCGTGGTGTTGGCTCAAACCGTACTTTGGTTCTTATCAATGGCCGTCGTTTAGCAACTACTTTAGGTGGTTCTGTTGATTTAAATAATATCCCATCATCTATCATTGAACGTATTGAAGTGCTTAAAGATGGTGCTTCAGCAATTTACGGTTCAGATGCTGTTGCTGGTGTTGTTAACATCATTACTCGTAAAGATTTTGAAGGTGTTCACGCGTCAGCCTATAAAGGTCAATATGACGAAGGAGACGGCGACAAAGAATCTTTCGACTTAGGATTTGGTGTTGCAAATGATAAAGGTAGCGTTTACTTCAATGTAAGTTACGTTCAAGAAGCTCCAACATTCGCAGCTGACCGTGATATTTCGGCAGTGCCAGTATTTGGTACTGATGAAGGCTATGCTGGTTCATCAGGTACACCAGCTGGTCGTTTTATGTTTTTCGATCAAGATGGTGGCTTCAATAACAACACTACTGACGGTAATGGTAATTTAGCACCATGGGTAGAACCAGACAGTCGCTTCAACTATGCGCCATTTAACTACCTTTCAACACCTCAAGAACGTGTTAATTTATATACTCAAGCAAACTACGAGTTAACTGATACTGTTCGTGTTAATGCTGAAGTTATGTACGGTAACCGTAAGTCTGCACAAGCACTAGCTCCAACGCCATTATTCTTTGGTTCTGCATTTGGCGACACAGGTTTCACCATCGCAGCAAATAACCCATGGAATCCAACAGGTATGGACCTTACCACTGATAGCTCTATTGGTGAACCAGGTAACTTATTTTTAGTTGGCCGTCGTATGTTTGAAGCGGGTTTCCGTCAATTCAATCAAGATGTTGACCATTTCCAGTTTAATGGTGGATTTGAAGGTGAATTCGAATTAGGCGATAGATCTTTCTACTGGGATGCGAACTATGTTTATTCTCGCACTCAACAGAATTCAATCACAGATGGTTTATTGAACATGGATCGCGTGAAAATGGCGATTGGTGATGTTGATAACTGTACAGCCCCTTGTACTCCATTAAACCTATTTGGTGGTTCTACAGGCATTGGCCAAGGTTCTATGACACAAGAGATGATCGATTACATCTCTTTCACTGCTCAAGATGCACTTGAATCTGAGCTTAAAGGCTACAGCTTAAACCTTTCTGGTGATGTAATGGAGTTACCAGCGGGTATGGCTGGTTTCGCTACAGGTTGGGAACGTCGTTGGGTATCTGGTTCAGATCAACCTGATGCACTAATTGCTGCTGGTATTACATCGGGTAATGCGCGTCAACCAACTTCTGGTGCCTATAGCGTTGAAGAGCTATTCTTAGAATTAGCCATTCCGTTGGTAGCAGATGCGCCAATGATGCAAAGCTTAGATCTTGAATTAGCAACTCGCTATTCAGATTACAGTAACTTTGGTGATACAACTAACTCGAAAATTGGTCTGAAATGGCGTGTAAATGACGAGTTACTAATCCGTGGTACTTGGTCTGAAGCGTTCCGTGCTCCGTCAATTTCTGAATTATTCTTAGGTAATAGTGATAGCTACCCAGCGCTAACTGATCCATGTAATGGTGGTGGCAATGGTAAGCCTGGTTGTGCTGGTGTACCTTCAAACTACGAACAAGCCAACTCACAAATTCGTATCACTGTTGGTGGTAACCAAGACTTACTACCAGAAGAAGCTGAAACATTCACCTACGGTTTTGTTTATAGTCCTGAGTGGGCAGATGGCTTATCTTTAACGTTTGATGTATTTGATATTAAAATTGATGGCGCTGTTTCTTCAACAGGTGCTCAAACAATTTTAGATGCATGTGCTGAAACAGGCACAACGTTCTGTAGTCTTATTGAACGTACATCTGGCGGTTCTATCTCAGACTTATTCAATGGTCTAGTTAACTTAGGTGGTCAAACAACTTCTGGTTTCGACACTGAAGTTAACTACAACTTTGAAACTGAGTTTGGTGACTTTAATGTTGGTATGGACTTAACATATGTTGACGAACGTACAATTATTAGTATTGACCCAGTAACAGATACTTCAATTAGCTTTAATGAAGCGGGTAAAGCTTTTGACCGTGACGTTGTTCCACGTATTCGTTCAAACATCAACGTTAGTTGGACAAAAGATGATTGGGCAGCTAACTACCTAATTCGTTACATTGGTAAAACAGTTGAAGATTGTGACTTCGGCGATGATTCAGATTCAAGTGGCGTTTTCTACGAAGATAAACTTTGTAGTAACCCAGGTGTTTCAATCTTTGACGAAGACGGTGATTTAGCTGAGAAAGAAAGTACGAACAAACTGAAAGCTATGGCTTATCATGATGTTTCTGTTACTTACTTCATCAATGACGACATTAAAGTAACTGCAGGTGTAAACAACTTATGGGGCACTGACCCACGTACGTCTTACACAACATTTGCGAACAGCTTCGATCCATCTATGTATGAGATCCCTGGCCGTTTCCCTTATGTACGTCTAAGTGCTAAGTTTTAATAGCAATTTATTAGACAAATAATATAAAAGCCTCTTTACAGAGGCTTTTTTTTTGGCTAAATTCGTCTTCAGTCAAGTGCTAATTTTTAGGAATGACTCTATGCAAAGTGCATAGATGTTAATAAATCTGCACTTGTATTTAAGTGGCAAACTTTGTAAGTTTGTGGTTAGTTTTTTGTAATAAAAGGATTGAAAGTGAAAAATAAAATAGGAATGGGGTTGCTAGCTGCAAGTATATTAATTAGTGTTGGTTGTTCATCTACTAATAGTGCTAGCAAAAAAGAAATTCGAGAAGATGTACAAATTGCCATGGAACAGACCGGCTATCGTTGCGAAAAAACGATAAGTGTTGGTAGCAATATTAAGAAAAAACGTTGTAGTACAAAAAAAATGCGAGATGCTCGAAGAGAAGCCGCAGTCAAGTCAATTGAGCGCGGGCAAGGCGGGCATGCAACTTCAGGTGGCGATCTATAATAAGTTCGCTTCAACAAACCAAATATGCTGGGTTATCCCAGCATTTTGCTTTTATAAAAGCCCTAATATATTATAGCCATAGTGAAATATACCTTGGCTGTAGAAAGTGATTGAATTAGAACGACAACTAAAAAAGTTAATAACGGATCATCGCTTTTCAGAAGTACTGCACTTATCACAAACTATTCTAGAAGCATCTCCGAATAATATAAGCGCCTTGCAAGCACAGATTGAATATTATTTTCGACATAAAAATTTTGCTAATTGCTTAAAACAATGTAACTGGCTTTTGGATATTTCACCAAAAAATAAGCTCGCTGCACTGCAGTCGATTATGTGCCTTATTGAACTTAAACAATACTTAACAGCAAAAGATAAAATAAGTACTTATATAGCGACTATTGGTTGCGATTCAGAGGTGTTACTTCTGAAAGCTGAGGTAGGTGTGTGTGTGCAAGACTTTGACAGCGCACTAGCTGCCTACCAAGAGCTACATGCTTTTTCACCCCGTTTTTTTTCGCAAGAAACACTTAAGCAAAGGCCTAACGACAAGCAACATTTCAGTAATGTAAGTAATTTATTAAAACGAAATGCATATCTAAAAGTTCAGCGCTGCTTAGGGATTAGTCCTCGGTTAGACCGCGCTGTTAAATGTTTTTTTGGCTTGGAAAAACAGGCCCAAAACCATCAGTTACAATTAGGTAGTTTTTTTAATATGCCTGGCTTAACAACAAAGCCATATTATCAGGTTGATGAAATTTCTGGTTTGAAAAGTTTTGTTGATGAGGTAGAAACTTACACACCATTGTTAAAGTTTATAATTGATAATGCAGATAAAGAAAACTATATGGATGCAATAGCTGCAAAAAACTCTAAGGAGCAGTGGCAAGTATTATCAAAGCAGTGGCAATCTATTCATATTTTGAAAGCAGCACAAGAGTGTAAAGTCACGCCCGAAATAGAAAAAATTCAACAAGTGTTTAGCAATAGTCTTATTGCAGATTGCCCGCCTCACGCACCAGAAGTATTTATTTCTATCTTACCACCTGGTGCAGTTATTCCACCTCATTACGGCCTTTCAAATATAAAATTAACGGTTCATGTGCCAATCGATGTCGATGAAAACAGCAATATAACCGTCGCAGGAGAGAGTAAAGCTTGGCATGAAGAAGGCGTGATAATATTTGATGATAGCTTTTTACATTCTGCCAATAATCATTCTACAAAGGCACGTTCAGTCCTCATTTTTGATATTTGGCATCCTGATCTGAATTCACAAGAAAGAGAGGCGATTAAAATATTTATGCAAACCTATGATACTTGGAGTGCTCAATACGGGGGCTTGTCTAAAGCTGCTAATATGGCTTTAATAAACAATTAAAGCCATATTACATCGAGGAAGCTACGACGTTAAGCACTTTTCTGTCCCGTGTAGTTAATTCATCCATTGATGTTCGCAACGTTCTTCTAACCGGTTAGAACCCACAACTTTTTTAGCTTTACAACTTAAGCCTTTTGCCTCAGCCCCATATTGATGACGATAAACATCGATTTCCTTTTCAAGAAGCTGTTGGGCGGGTTCTGGTATATATTTAGCTAACTTTCTTTTCATTATGACCCAGTCAGTATTACGTTGCTCCAAGGCTAGGTTTAACCAAATCCAAGCTTTTGGTATATCTTGTGCGGTTCCCTGACCTTGTAAGTACATAGTAGCTAGGTAAAACTGTGATTCCTTATGACCCCAACGCGCGGTACTAGAAAGTTTTTTATAGGCTTTTTCGTATTTTTTTGCATTTA
>JBFJQB010000023.1:0-24700 GCA_041616855.1 Cognaticolwellia sp.
AAGACTAATTGCGCTGTTTCTAACCGAAATTCAGGGCTGAAATTTTTACGTGAACGTTTTGCCATTTGTAATACCTAATTCTGCTATGAAATAGATCATAACATCCTCTAATTAGGTGGCCAAAATTACTGTACCACTACATATGCAGAAAGTCACCACGAGTTAAAAAACATTCTGACCCTTGAGTATGACAAAACTATTAAACATTACTTAACTCAACCAGCAACCTTCACCATCGAAGTCGATGGAAAAATGATCCCCCATACTCCTGATGTGGTAGTCATCTACCATGATGGAACAGTAGAGTTTATACAAATAAAACTTGAAGAAAAAGCGCAATATCAAGAGTATTTAAGACGATTTAATCAAATAGTTAAATTTTTCAAAAGAGAGCTTGGTGTCGACTATACATTGAAGACTGAAGCATCTTTCAAGCAAGGTAAGTACATAGAAAACCTACAACAACTCTATTCATATCTCGACCTAAAGCTTAACCCTCAAACAACGGAATACATTATGAAGAGTGTGCCTTCAAGTTTAATTATTAATGAACTTGAGCAATCGTGTATTTTGCATAACCAAAACGATTTATACGCATGGGCGCTTATAGCTCAAGGTTACTTCAGCTATGACTGCGCAAAAATACTCACAAGAAAAAGTCTTGTCACACAAGTTCATTAATTAAATTTTCACTACTAATAAATAATATAAAGGAAACTAAATATGACTAATCAACAATTTATATTACAGCCGAATATGAGAATTAACTTGCGTGGAGAAGATGTCACCGTAAAAGCGATAGGTGAAAATTTTTGTGTGATTGAGCATTCAGATGGGCAAATAGGATATCCGCAGCCAAGTGAGTTAATGAAGGCTTATCGAAGTGGTCTTCTCATTATCAAAAAAAAAGATAATACGGTACTCCTAAACAAGCAATTAACTAATCAGGATGATAAAGAAAAGGCAATTCGCGCTGTGCACTATCTTGCCGAATTACACCTATATGCAAATCCTCACTCACTAAAAACTCGTACGAAAGTTATTGCTATTATCGCTAAACGTCATGGTTATTCGTGTAAAGATATCCCTAGTCCATCTACTTTACGACGATGGTATGTCTCGTGGATAGACAATGAAATGGAAATATACCCAGTTATAAAGCGTGCTAAAAAAACACGTGCCTCTCGTCATTCTCAAGCAACTGTTGAATTAGCTGAATCAGTCATGGATAGATTCTATTTAATTTCGCAAGGTTTAAATAAACGCCAAACATTTTTTAAATACCAACAGGAGCACGAAGAGCTTGTAAAAGCAGGAGAAATTGAAGGTAAGTCCATTAGTGAATCAAGGTTTTACGAATTACTCAATGAATTAAACCAGCTTGATGTAACTTATGCCCGTTACGGCAAGGATGAAGCAAGAAAGTACGCTCAATGCAGTGCAGGCAATTACGTTTTAGATTTTCCTCTTCAACGTGTAGAAATTGATGCTGTTCATTTAAAGGTTGGACTTTTAGATGATGAAACAGAAGCGTTTTTAGGTACTGCAATTGTCTATTTAGCCATTGATACATTTACACGTTGTATTGTTGGTTATAGCGTTTCGATGGGGAAAAAACCGAGCGAAATATCTGATGCTGTTATCGAATTGATTAAACATTGCGTTATACCAAAAACCAAATCTGCCTTTGCGAAAAATAACTGGCCACTGACGGGTATCCCATTCGCCTTTGTAGGTGATGCAGGTCCAGCTTTCAAATGTCGTGTTGTAACCAATTTAATGGCTCAACTAAAGTGTACTCATATAACCACTGAAACTAAAAGTCCTTGGCGCAAACCATTTATTGAGTCATTTAACAGAACACTTAGATCGCAACATTCTTCTAACCTACCTGGATATACACGCAATAATGCTGAAGATAAAACTGATCAACCAATAGAAGAAATAGCTACATTAACTCTTGGTGAATTCATTAGTATTTTAGAGATTTATATTTTAGACCACTATCATCAAAACCCGCATAAAGGTTTGTTCTTAGATACGCCTGCAAACGTCTGTGAAGAAGCTCTCAAAGAATGCAGCCCCAAAATTTTAGCAAACTTAAAAACATTAGATATGTTTGCTGGTGCTGAATATGAGGGAGTTATTCAAGGGGGCCAAGGAATTCAACGTAACACCTTATATTACAGTTCACGACAACTTAATGACCTACGCCTTGAAATAACTTCCCACGGTCACAAGAAGAACCCAAAAGTACCGTTTTTATACGACAAGAATGATGTGTCAAAAATATCTGTTATCGATGAAAACACGGGAGTCCTATTCGAAGTTCCTTGTTGTGATCCGCGTGTAGAGCCAGGAATGAGTTTAGCTGAATTCAATCACCAATACCGAATAGGCTCGGCAACGAAAAACACTAACGTTTTCACTAAATCTAACTGGGTTGTATCTGAAGCAATTAAGCGCAAGCAGGAAAAAATTATGCTTAAGAAAATAGAAAAAGCGGCAATAGCTAAGAAAAAACGTGAGGAAAAGAAAAAGCAAGTCTCTGAACAGAGCGAGCGAGCCAATAACATTACAGAAGTAGCAACTAAGTACACTGAATCGGAATCAAATCGTCATGCGCGAAATCACACAAATAAGACGGTAAAAATAGACAACGGAAGGGATGCTGATTCTCCAGTAAGACGCCCAGTAACTAAATAGATAATCAATAAATTAACTAAAGGAAAATAAATTATGAATAACACTCAATCAAACGAAATTACAGAATTCGAGAACCGAATATGCTGGCATGATGATTTTCAAAACACACAAAACGCAATTGAAAAGTTATTAAGTTATATAGGAAGAAAGCCTAAAGCTATGCTTCTAAAGGGCAAGCCAGGTACGGGAAAAACATTGTCCGCAATTACTGCAATGAACTCTTTGCACCAAGAAAGTTGTTCTGACTGTTTAACAACTAAACCAAGTATATATATTAATGTTTCATTGTTTAATTCACCTGGACAATTACTCTCCGCAATTCTTGAGCAATTAGGAGATATTAACCCTTACAAAGGAGTACAACCCCAAAAAGTAAAAACAATTATTCGCTTATTTAAAGAGCAAGGCGTTAAGTTAGTTATTATTGATGAATTTCAAGATATTCTCCCCAAAAGTAGTATTCAACCTACATCAAAAATATATCGCTTTTTAAAGGGCTTCTTAGATGAATGTGGAGTGCCATTTCTATTGTTAGGTACTGACAACTCTGAACGCTTCTTAGAAGTAGACAATCAAATAAGAACACGGTTTTTGCCAACTCAAGAGCTGTTTACATTCAACTGTTTAACAGAATTAGAAAAGCTGAGGTTTGCGTTAATTATTGAAAGCGTATTATCTGAACTACCGAGAAAAACTAAAGGTTTAGAGTTCACAGAAAGTTATGGAGATGAAAATGGAAATGAAGTCATTTCTTTAAAGCCCAATCACAATATGCTATATCGATTAAACCTCGCCACTAATGGAGTGATGAGAGTGATAGTTAATCTATTAACTGAGTGTATCGAGCTAACCAATCCTGATGATATTGTAGATTACGACATTTTAAAAATAGCTTACGATAATGTAGTTAATGACAGTTACGCTATAAACCCTTTCGAAATGTCGAATACGCTTAGCAGAGTAAAAATGAGATTAGCTAAAGAGGGGCTTTATAATGTTGAATAACACTATTGAAAAATTAGAGTTTGCTGTTCGTCCACGCCCAAATCATATCGAATCTGTTCAAGGCTACCTTTTAAGGTTAGCAGTATCAAATGGGAGATACGAATTATCAAAATTGGCTGAGACAATTGATTATAAATATAAAGCATCAAGCTTTACGTTAGGTGGTGCAGATGTTGAATCGTTCTTACTTGCCATATCAGGAGCATTACGATTATCAGGCCATGAGCTTGTTACAAGCTTTTCAATGTCTATAGACATTGAAGATGATAGGAGAGCTGTGCGTGACATAAGATTGCCAACCCCTAAAATCTGCCCTACCTGCATGAGTAATGAAGATAGTAGATATATCAAAGAACATTGGGAATATGCTCATCACACCCATTGTGAAGAACATAAAATTGCATTAGTCGACAGATGTCCATACTGCTCTGAGCCTTTGTCTTGGAACGGTGATATATTTCAGGGCTGTTCATGTTGTGGTTACAGGTGGGAAAGCTACAAAGCAGTTACTGAAACATTGCCTCGATATCAATCAATATGCAACGAGTTGACAGAGTTAGAATTAAAAGAATATCTAGCTGCACTCTATCAAAACTTAATTTTCGTATCGCGGCCTTTCGACTTAAGCTTTGATAAATTTAAGCAACTACCAAAAGATTTGTTTTATATTCCTTACTTATTTGAACTCGCCTTTCAGCTCACCATACATGAAGAAGCTAAAGCTAATTGGGAGAAAATGAGAATAAGTCATTTTAAAGCTGATACTAACTTGAATAGTTTAGATGAGCATTCATTATACTTTTTAGCTAAACTTCCAGATTCAAAAGTATCTACAAGTTTTTTAAAAGAAAAAGCAATTCCTCAAATTAAGCAGTGCATGCTTCCTTTACGACAACGAGAAATGGTTTCTAGTATAAGAATTAGAAATAGTCGCTCAATACGCGACTATCAATATCAGATCAGCCTTAGCAAAGCCTCAAAATTACTTTGTGTTGATAAGAAAACAATGAATGCGTTGGTGGAGCTAAATTTAATATCAGCATATACAGGTTCAATGGTTTCAAGAGCGAGAATCATTTCGGGAAGTAGTGTCGCTAAGTTGATATCACAAATAATGGAACATTCTATTGATATAGATAATCAGCCAGATCATTTAATTTCCATTAAAAAATTAACCAAAGGACTGTCTTATTTTAATTGTGACCTTTCTAGTTTAGTAATGCTTATCGTCACTAATAAATGCCAAACTTATATCGACAAGAATAATAATTTTTCAATTCCTTCGCTCCTTGTGAATCGCGAAGAAATAGCGCTGTATTTAGAGCAATACTTTGTTGATAGTATTAAATATGATTTGTCTAGAAACAAACTTCAGCAGCTTAGTACACTAAAACCTCAACAATTCATAAAGTTTAAAAACACATTTCATTTTCAAGAAGAAGGGCCTATGGCATCTTTTGCAAAATTAAACCCCGTCCAAATATCCCAGTTTTTTGAGAAGAACATATTAATTAATCGCTGGGCAAAAATTGCTGGGGTTAAATTAAAGTCTGTGATTCAATTTTTGAAATGTGAATCAGATCTAATACAAAACTCGATTTTGGAACATGAAGACATTTACATCTATGAAAAATCAGATGAGTTAATGGATTCACTCACAAGATACTTAATTTATCACAAAGGCGAGGTTCACTTTCTCGCCAATATCTGCATTTAATAACTAACAGACTTCCCTTTCAAAAAAACACCATATTCTTCTTACTACTATTCCCAAAACCTGCTACTCTTTTTAAAAATAATTAAGAACAAACTCGATTACAATCAAAGAATTACTAACACTTAACTTTCAGGTGAATTTCAAAGTTAACTGGAAATTTTAGGTGTAATAACTGGCTTAACAGGGCATTTAGAACCAGCTTAACTGGGCACTTTCACTTAATTCATCACTTTTAAAGGGCTACAAGCCTACTACCAGTTTCATTCCCAACCGTGCCCACCACCAGTGTCACAATTTAGCGACAGTAACGAGAATATTTACTGCTGGGTGGCTATTGGCATTTCAATTAGTCACCGCTGGTGCAGGGTATAACAGAAAATGTTCACCTTTTAAGCTAACAGCTAATTCACTACCTAAAGTAAAAAGCTCTTGGCTATAAAAACTCAATTGTGAAAAGGCTAAATTGCTATTTTGCTCAATGCTACTCAACAAATAGTGATAGCCTTGTTCAGTAACACTGATATGTTCGACAATAACATTACTTGCTTGTTGTTGAGTTAACTCGATATCACTGGGCTTAACCAATAACTGATAAATACCTCTTGAGTCACTTTGTGTATCGACTAACGAGTTAACGATAGCATTGCCCGCTAATCGCCCCAGTAAGCTCGTGACTTGTGCAGATTGCTCTTGAACTATCCGTGTCACGGGTAACCAACTACCGAGTTGTAAAAAGTCTGCCACTTGCCAACTGTTTGGTTGCTGGCAAACCTCAGCGGGTTTACCTACCTGCAGGACCTTACCTTGGTGCATCACGGCTATTTTATCTGCGAACGTAAATACCTCATCTTTATTATGGGTGACAAAAATAGCGGTCATACCTAATCGTTTTAGCAATTGTCTAATTTCAATCATTAGCTCATGGCGTAATCTGGCATCGATGTTTGAAAAAGGCTCATCGAGCAAGAGTAAACTCGGCTGTGGTGCTAACGCTCGAGCAATGGCAACACGTTGCTGCTGACCACCGGATAATTGATGCGGATACCGACTGCCAAGTTCAGTTAACTCAAGTAAGGTCAGTAATTCTTGGCAACGGCATTCTTGTTCAACTTTTGCCATTTTTTTCAGACCAAAGCAAATATTTTCACGCACGCTAAGGTGAGGAAACAAGGCATAGTCTTGAAATATCATGCCAATATTTCGTTGCTCTGCAGGTAGCATCTGATCGGGGCTGATTTTTATTAACTGCTCACATTGGTTAATTTCAATGCTGCCAGCATGCTGCCCGATAAAGCCTGCTAAAGTATTTAGCAAGGTTGTTTTGCCACAACCACTCGGGCCCACTAGCCCTAATATCTCACCTTTTTCCAAAGATAATTCAACTTGCGAAAGAATCACTTTTCTTTGCAATTCAACGGCGAGATTTTCAATCTTGATCAGTGGCTTCACTTGCTGTCCTTCTGGCGATTAAGAAAAATAATAGGCAATAAGCCAAATAATACGATTAAGATAGCACCTAACGCGCCCTGCTCTAGTCGTTCATCAGAAATCAGCTGATATATTTGCGTACTCAAGGTTTCAAAATTAAACGGTCGTAATAACAGTACCGCCGGTAGCTCTTTCATGGCTTCAACAAAAACTAATAACCAAGCCACTAACATAGATGACTTTAACAACGGCAAATGTACCCGCAAAATAGCCGGTACAGTTTTCACACCTAAACTCGCTGGCGCTAAATCAAGAGACTTAGGAATTTGGCCAAGACCGGCATTGATAGTACCATTAGCGATAGCTGAAAAACGGACCACGAAGGCGAACACAATAGCAAAGACGGTGCCTGAAAGTATCAACCCTGGCGCAGTGAAGCCGAAAGCCTTGGCAACATCATTAATCATATGATCTAAAGGCCCAAACGTGGCTAACATCGCCATGGCAAGGACGGTACCGGGGATGGCATAGCCAAAACCAGATATTTGCATTGGTAACATCCGGCTAGAACTTTGGTGTAAGCGCTGAAATAACGCCAGCATTAACGCGATTAATGTTGCTATCGTAGCACTGTAAGTCGCAATCTTCAGGCTGTTTTTTCCGGTAGCCATTAATGTCAAAAACTGTGGATAATCCGCATAATCAACAGCCATCACCAGTAATAAGCTCATCGGTAATAAAAACCCTGCAAAGACTAAAAACCAACAAAAAATACTGGCAAATATTTGTTGGCTAACAGAAAGCTGTTTACGCTGTTGCTGGGTATTAGGTCGACTTGATTGATGCCGCTGCCCTGCTCGCGCACGTTGCTCAGCAACAACAGCAAATAAAATAAACAGCATTAAAACGCTCGCTAATGCATTCGCTGCGGCAAAGTCACCATAGCCTAACCAGGTATCATAAATAGCCGTGGTTAACGTATTGACGGCAAAATATTGCACTGTGGCAAAGTCGGCTAAGGTTTCCATGGTAACGAGCGCTAAAGACACCGCAATAGCAGGGCGCGCTAAGGGCAGTGCTACTTGGTAAAAGCTTTGTCGCTCTGTGCAACCTAATAAGCGACTTGCCCGCAGTAAATTACGGTCTTGTTGTTCAAAAGCAGTGCGCGTTAGCATATAAACATAGGGGAATAAAACCAGCGCAATCACAATGGCTGCACCACCAATGGTTCTAATGTCAAAAAAGTAGTAATCACTCGGTGCTTGCCAACCAAACCACGCGCGCAATAAACGCTGTACAGGGCCGGCATAATCGAATAAATCAGTATATAAATATGCAACTAAATAAGCCGGCATTGCCAATGGTAACATTAGCAACCAGCGTAATTGTTTCGCCATAACAATATTAGTTTGGCTAATAAGAGCCGCGGCAGGAACGCCAAAGCAAAGTGATAACACCGCAACCAATATTCCCAATACTAATGTATTGCGAATATATTCAGGTAATACCGTCGCCCATAAATGGTCAAAGAGCTCGCTCGAGACATTGATGCTCGCCACTAACATCACCACAATAGGCGTGACTAATGCAATGGCAAAAAACCAGCTGAAAAAACGCCAACTGGTACTTTTATTTCCAATGTTCACGGGATTAGCGCTTAAGTGGCAAGGTTATAGATCAAATTGTGCTTTATCGAGTAAAATCAACGCGGCTTTACGGTGCTTCGCAATCGTTTCTAGCGCTAAGTCATCCGCTTTAAATTGCCCCCACGAAGCCACTAATGTAGACGGTGTTACCCCTGGGCGTACCGGATATTCCATGTTAGTTTCAGCGTACATTTTTTGTGCGGGCACGGAAACTAAAAAGTTCATCAAGGCCAAAGCATTAGCTTTATTAGGGGCGTATTTTGCCATTGCCATGCCAGAAATATTGACATGCGCGCCACGGTTACCTTGATTCGGGAAGTTAATATATACCGCCTCAGCCCAAACTTTTTGTTTGTCATCATTGAGCATATTGCCAAAATAGTAGCTATTACCTAACGATACGTCACAGAGACTTTGATGAATAGCCTGTACTTGTGCGCGATCACTACCTTGAGGTTTACGCGCTAAATTCGCTTTCACTTTTTGCAACCATGTTAGCGTATCCGCTTCACCATGCTCTGCAATCATTGACGCGACCAACGCAACATTATAAGGATGCTTACCACTGCGAGTACAAATTTTACCTTGCCATTTTTTATCAGCTAAATCTTCATAGTTAAAATCAATTTTGCCTAGACGCTTAGCAGAGTAAATATTACGTACACGCGTGGTTAACGCATACCAAGTATCATCTGAGGCTTTAAATTGAGCGGGGATTGCTGTGCTGAGTTCAGTCGAGGTTGCCGGTTGTAAAAGATCTTGCTCTTGTAATTCAATTAACCGACTAATATCTGTGGTTAATAAAATATCTGCAGGGCTATATTCACCTTCACGAGATAAGCGCTCTGCCATGCCTTTTTTGGCAAAAACCACGTTCACTTTAATGCCCGTTTCTTGAGTGAACTTATCGAATAAAGGCTTAACCAAAAACGGTTGACGATAAGAATAAACATTAACGTCATCACTTGCTACTACAGTATTACTCGCACTGAGAAGTGCAACAAAAACAAAGCTAGAAAACCAGATTTTATTCAACATGAAGCCCGCCTAAACAATCAGAAAATTGATGAATTTAAATTTCCGCCAGACTAATGAAGATATTTATCACTGTCAAGGTTTTTGAGAATTATTCTCATTTAACTTTATTGAAAAATTTACTGTTGTTGCTAACACCGCGATTGCACTAGTGGCTAATTTTAGTGTGTAAAAAAGCCTTAGCCGGCTCATTAAGACAGCGATTCGAAATATAGTGTCGGGTTGATTTATGCGTGATTAGCCAACCCTGTTTAGTCGGTGTTAAACGCTCAATATCACTAAAGTTCATCTTATTGTCATGATAAAACGAAGAAATATGTAAACTTTCTTCATCAATTTGCAAACTAACCTCAGCTTTCGCCACCCTACTTAACATTTGTCGAGCAACCCACCAGCCTTTTGCATAATAGCTACTCACCACTTCTAACACCCCTAAGGAAAAAATGAACCACGCAGCATAAGGGTTCAGCTCTGAAAATAACACCAGCCCAGCACCAATCACCAGTAATAGTGCACCTTTACGATACATAGTGGTAAAAGTTTTTTCGGGTACGGACTCATCATAGCATTCGCTAAAGTGAGATTTATCGAGAATGAAGCTGGTTTTATAACTAAAGGGCTGGGTCATATTACAATCATAATTAATCAGGTTTGCTATATTTTACCTATATATCAGCCCAATACCAATCGAACGATACAATTAACTAGTTTGATATCTGGGAAAAAGTCAGTGCGACAAAACCATGATATTTTAGGCAATAAAAAACCGCGATAGACGCGGTTTTTTTAGTGGTAATTAAGAACAATTAATCTCAATTAACCGTTGATAAAATCAACACCTTCTTGAATGTCTGCTTTTAATGTCGCTAGCATATCATTTTTTGCTTTTTCTTCAAAAGCGCTAAGTTCACCGTATGGTAAAACTTCAGCAATACCGTTAACTCCTAAGCGTACTGGGTGAGCAAAGTATGGTGCATCGCCACCTTCAACTTCTACGTATGCGTAATCAACAACGTCTTCACCTTGCAAACCTTTCACTAACGATAAACAAAAACGAGCCGCCGCAGCGCCCATTGACAATGTTGCAGAGCCGCCACCCGCTTTAGCATTAACGACTTCAGTACCTGCATTTTGAATGCGTGGTGTTAACGCCGCTACTTCTTCATCAGAGAAAGTAACACCTTCAACTTGTGATAATAATGGTAAAATTGTCGTGCCTGAATGGCCGCCAATCACTGGAATTTTCACTTCACTAACATTCAAGCCTTTTAATTCGGCGATGAAAGCTTCAGAGCGAATAACATCAAGCGTTGTTACACCAAATACGCGGTTTTTATCGTAAGTACCGGCTTTTTTGAACACTTCAGCAACGATTGGCACCGTGCCGTTTACTGGGTTAGTAATAATACCCACTAATGCTTTTGGACAATTTGCCACTATGCCTTCTGCTAACGTTTTAATGATACCAGCATTAACTGCGAATAAATCTGCACGATCCATACCTGGTTTGCGTGGCATGCCGGCTGGAATAATGACAATATCAGCACCCGTAAGAGCAGAAGCTAAGTCGTCAGCACCAAATCCCTCAACCTTAACAGCAGTTGGGATATGTGATAAATCAACAGCAACACCTGGAACTACTGGTGCAACGTCATATAAAGATAACTCAGAACCTGCCGGTAATTGAGTTTTTAATAGTAAAGATAACGCTTGGCCGATACCACCAGCAGCGCCTAGCACAGCAACTTTCATTTGATGTCTCCGAAAATTTGAGTAATTACGTAATAATTTGTCGGCCAAAAGATATAGCATAAATGGCCAAAAAACAATGATTATACCAATTTGATTAATTAATTAGTCAACTTAAAGCTACATTAATAAATCAACTGACTACTATTCACCTGTATTGGCTTATAAGGATAACGTATAATCAGAATTGTGGAATAATACTTAGCGCTTAGAAGACAAGTATAAAATAAGAACTTTCAAGTCAGTTAATTATCAAACAACGGAACATTATGAGCGGACAACAAAAACAAGAAGCCCTAGTACAAGCATTTAAAGACCTATTAAAGCAAGAACAGTTTAGCTCGCAAGGTGATATTGCCGACGCGTTAAAAGCACAAGGTTTTGAAAATATTAGCCAATCAAAAGTATCGCGCATGCTAAGTAAATTTGGCGCAGTACGCACGCGTAATGCCCGTCAAGAAATGGTTTACTGCTTACCTGCCGAATTAGGTATGCCCACCGCGAAAAGCCCACTTAAACAGTTAGTACTCGACATTGAGCATAACGATGTCATGATTATCATCAGAACCAGTCCTGGTGCAGCACAATTAATCGCGCGTTTGCTCGATAGTGTCAGTAAAAGTGATGGAGTTTTGGGTACTATCGCGGGTGATGATACTATTTTTATCGCCCCCACTGATGTTAAAGAAATTAAACAAACAATCACTAAGCTTGAAGCGTTGTTTTTGAAAAACTTAAGTTAACTAGGGTAACGCTATATTTTCTTTTCAATAATATAGCGTTAAGCCTAAAGCCAGTAATGTTACTCGCCCAACTGAGCTAAAATATTTAAGCTGGGTACAAAAAACGCAGCACCAGTTTCAGCTTGGGTATATTTTAGCATATGGTCACAATGCCCATGAGCATCGCCAGCAATCATGCTATTAAGCATAAGCTCGAACGGTTCAGGTGAGTGACAATAAGACACAAAGAACAAACCTTGAAGCTTCATATCACCATATGGCATGCTTTGCCTTAATATTTCTATACTCTTGCCTTCGCTGTCTTTTAAATTAACGCGTTTAATATGTGACGTTGGCGCTTTATTCTCTTCAGAGTACTCTTCATTATTAACTTTGGTGCGT
Source organism: Cognaticolwellia sp. (assembly GCA_041616855.1). GTDB lineage: Bacteria > Pseudomonadota > Gammaproteobacteria > Enterobacterales > Alteromonadaceae > Cognaticolwellia. The sequence goes on from JBFJQB010000023.1 coordinate 12,411, forward strand.
GCGAATACATCTTCTTGATCTTTAACTTCCAATGAATTCCACAAAGTCAAATTGTGACGATAACGTTGGATATGCAAATAACTACCCGCGGCAAACTCAGCATCTTGCTCTTCATTGACCAGCGCAACTCGACGACGGTGGTGTCCTTGTGGATTTTCAGCGCCATCAACAAAGCCGGTTAAATCTCGTCCATCTAAAAATCTAAAGGCTCTAACTTGTTCAACTAATTCAACACTATCAGCCAATAACTGACACACTTTTGTCGCCACAATATGATTCACGTCAGCACGGTCGCCACGGATCTCAATATAGAGATCGTAGTTATTGGCAGGGGCAATGCGGTCTTCGATAGCCATTTCTGGAAATTGCCGTAAGTACTTAGGCCGACCCTGTGGGTAAAGTTCATCCCAGAAATTAGTCCCTATCGCAATTACGCCAGCTAAATTAGCTTCTGAAAAACGATCAGCATATTTATCAAATAGGGCGGGCAAACGGGACAGTGCTTTACGTAAAAATAAATTTTTATCATCTAAAGCATTAAATAATAAATAATATCCATGAAGGCTGGGCTCTGCACAAACACCAAACTGCTCTCTTGCCATAGTACAATCCACTAATAAACATCTTGATTAATAGCTTAATTTTACACACTTTATTAGTAATGGCAGTAAAACTTTCAGAAATATTTCAATACCTTGTTTTACCATAGTAACTCGTAACTAAATAATAGCGCGTAAAATATAACAAAGCCTGTGCATATTAAGACACAGGCTAAAGTCGCTTTATGCTAACCACTGCATTATTTAGCTACCGGTAAATTCAGGGTAAGCTTCTAGGCCACAATCGGACTTATCAACACCTTCGTATTCTTCATCTTCACTGACTCTAATGCCGACTAACTTTTTCAGTACAAACCAGACCACAAAACTGGTGACAAATACCCAAACAAATATTGTCGCCGCACCGATTAATTGCCCAGTGATTGTTGATGCATTATTGGTGATTGGTACTAATAATAATCCCAGTAAACCGACAACACCATGGACTGAAATAGCACCAACAGGATCATCAATTTTCAACTTATCTAAACTGATAATTGACAACACCACCACAATCCCAGCGATTGCCCCGAATAAAGATGCTTGTAATGGCGTGGGAGTTGATGGCTCTGCTGTAATGACCACAAGCCCAGCTAACGCACCGTTTAATACCATAGTTAAATCAGCTTTCTTAAACAAAATTTTAGCAAATATTAATGCCGCTAAAGCGCCCGCTGCTGCCGCGGCATTCGTATTGAGAAAGACCATAGCAACCGAGTGTGAACTGGCGATATCGCCTAACTTTAAAACTGAGCCACCATTAAAACCAAACCACCCCATCCATAAAATAAAAGTCCCTAAAGTTGCCATCGGCAGATTTGCACCCGGTATGGCATTGATACGACCATCTGCGCTATATTTCCCTTTACGTGCCCCTAGCAGTAAGACTCCTGCTAACGCGGCCGCCGCACCCGCCATATGAACAATACCTGAGCCAGCAAAGTCTGAAAAACCAAGCTCAGATAAAGTATACAAGCCAAATACAGCATTCCCTCCCCAGGTCCAACTGCCTTCTATTGGATAAATAACACCGGTTAGCACCACGGTAAAAGCTAAAAATGCCCATAATTTCATCCGTTCTGCTACCGCGCCAGAAACTATCGACATCGCGGTTGCAACAAAAACAACTTGGAAATAGAAATCCGATGCTGCGGAATATATTGCCGAGCCGCTAAAGCCATCTTCTCGAGCAGAGAAATCAGCTAAAACCTTAGCTGGATCTACAGTTTCAATCCCAGATAAAAAAATGCCGCCACCATACATAATGTCGTAACCAATACATAAATACATCATGCAGGCAATAGCATATAGTGCGACATTTTTAGTCAAAATTTCCGTAGTATTTTTAGCTCTAACTAAACCAGCCTCTAACATCGAAAAACCTGCAGCCATCCACATGACTAGGGCACCACAAATTAAAAAGTAAAAAGTGTCCATTGCGTACTGAAGTTGGAAAATATTTTGTTCCATAATGTTGCTCCTAAATCGCTTCTGCGTCTTGTTCACCAGTGCGAATTCGCACGGCATGTTCAAGGTCATAGACAAATATTTTTCCATCGCCTATTTTGCCGGTATGAGCCGCTTCTGAGATCACCTCAACTAAACGCTGAACAACATCATCTTGTACAGCAATATCAAGTTTTACTTTCGGTAAAAAGTCCACTTGATATTCCGCCCCACGATATAATTCCGTATGACCTTTTTGACGACCAAAGCCTTTTACTTCTGTAACCGTTAGTCCCTCAACACCAATATCAGAAATTGCCTCTCTGACATTATCAAGCTTAAATGGTTTTATAATTGCGCTTACTAGTTTCATGTTGCTTCCCTCAATTATCATTAGTTAATGCTAATCAAGCTCCGTGCCAAACAACATAATCTATTTAAAACAGTGAACTAGCAGTTTCCCAGTAATACGACTCGCACCACAACAGTGCGATTCAGTGTTATTTGCCAACTACTGGTGCAATAGTTTCGATAGCAAACTCACAAATGTATCCAGTGCAAGTATTGCCTGTGACTTTACAGGAAGGAATATCAAAATCGGGTCAAGATTACTGAGCAATGCTGAATAACCAAAAATCCGGTACTTTAAACTGATTAACGAGACTTTCAAAGGAGTGAGGAAGGGTTGATAAAGCAATATGAATGATGACAGTTAAAGGCGATAAAGCATTAAAAATATAACGTGTAGATTAGTTTTAATATGCTATTGGCAGAAGTTTACTTACTGCCGATATCATTAGCAATAACACAACAGCCTTTAATAAATCATTGCTGCGCCTGGGTTTATAATGGATAAAATACTGAGGCGCTCAAGGTCACAATAATTAACGACTTCTTGCAATAGGTTGTCATCAAGTGGAAATTCTTGCAAAGCATCTTCAGTTAGTAATAACTCGATGCCATGTGAGCTACAATCATATTGGCTTAACATAACGCGTTTAGCTAAATATAAAAGTTTGGTCTCATCACTACTATACTCAAAATCAGCATTATCTTGATTACGAATAGGCTCAATAATACTAAATGGTAACTGCCATTGCTTTAGCAGCTCCGCAGAGCACTCACCATAAGTAAAACCAAGTACTTCCTGTTGCTGTTGCCAAGGTAATTCCATTGCAGGGCAGGTATTGGCGGCAGTGACTTTGTCCGGCGACAGTTGTTGAACAGCCAATTCCCCTAAGTTATGTAGTAAACCTAGAATAAACAGCCGCTCTGCATTGGGAATATTAAGTCTCGTCCCTAAAAATTTAACAATCAGTGCACAGTCAACACTTTTACACCAAAAGTCATCTAAATAGTCCTGTTCAGCATTGACGCCTTTAAACGCACGGCTACTAAAAAACGCGATCACTAAGTTATAAACCTCAGTAATACCTAGCACTAGCATTGCTTTAGAGATCGTATCAATTTTTCCGGGATAATTAAAAAATGAACTATTGGCAAGTTTTAAAATGGTGCCTGCCAACGCAGGATCGAGTAAAATAATATCCGCTATATCATCAATACTCGAACTTTCATCATCGATCAACTCTTTGATACGAACGAAAGAATCCGACAGGACAAATACTTCACTGGCTTGTTGTGCATAATCGTTAACATTCATCATAATGCCCTCAAAAAATTCATCGTCTATTCCCTTGCGACTTTTAAGCTTTTTCTGTGAAGACCAAACCACCTCAAGCAACAAATTAGCATTAAAACTAAACAAGATACGCTAATAGGTATAAAAAAGTGTGCTGCTTACTTATAAACAACTTAACACTAAATTTTACCTACCATAATAAATTCAGTGTAGCCTATCTGTACTAAGTATACTGTGAACTCTTTAATTTACCTGCAAACTAACATGATAAGAAGTAAATTTACGCATGTTAATCACCCCTGTTTCAAAAATTAAATACTGGCCCTTTATACCGACTAAGGTGCCTGAAACCTCCGCTGTTTTATCAAAATTAAATGATGATATTTTAGTTAAATACTGCTGAACAGGAAAGCTTAATTCAACGACATCTTCATCCAACTCTGTAACAGCATCAGCACCATACTTAAGGCTAACATTTGCCAACTTCTCAGCGATTTTTGGTTTTAACTCTGCCGCAATGGCTTTTAAATCTAAGGCCTCGGCACTGCCCTTTAACATAGCTCGCCAATTAGTTTTATCAGCAATAAACTCAGCCAACGCAATTTCCACGAGCCCAGACTGTAATCGAGTACTGACTTTAAATATAGGTAACGCTTGAGTAGCACCTTGATCAATCCAGCGCGTTGGAATTTGTGTATGGCGAGTAATACCTACCTTTAAACCTGAAGTATTAGCGAGATAAACGTAATGTGGGATCATGCAGTTACTTTCGCCCCACTGTGGCTCGCGACAAGTCCCTTTTTCAAAATGACAGGTTTCTGGTTTCATGATGCACATGTCACACTGTGCGAGTTTTTGCATGCAAGGAAAACAATAGCCCTGTGAATAACTTTTTTTGGTTTTTCTGCCACAATGCTGACAATCTATATGGCCACTATAGTGCAACGTTAGGTGCTTTCCGATCAGTGAATTTAGTTCTACTTCTTGTTCACCCACCACCATACGGTAATTTACTGTACCGTCTGGGGCTAGGTCCGCACGCATTTTGCGTAGCGCACCTGTTTCTATTTGCAACATATCTCAACCTATTATTTTTTCAGATGGTAATAATATAAAAATCACTAACGACCAGCTAGTCTTAATTTATTTATATCTCGAATATCAGTTATAATATTGCGATGATAAGCCATTAGCTTTGATACAGATATGATCCAATATGTGGTACGTCTATTTTCTTCGTTGTGCCGACAATAGTCTTTATGCGGGCATAACCACCTCACTTGAGCGCCGCGTCAGTGAACATAATGAATGCAATAAAAAAGCGGCAAAATATACTCGAGCGCGCCGCCCGGTAACGCTAGCCTACGCTGAATCGCTATTAGATAGACAGCAAGCAAGCCGCCGCGAGTATCAACTTAAACAACTAAGTAAACGGGAAAAAGAAAATTTGGTTGCTCAATACTTATCTTCAGTGGATTAATATCGCTATCAGTTATTACTAAAATCAGCCGTTATGCGGCTAAAGCCCTTATTTTTACTGGTCTGCTTTGTCAGTTATATGCTAATAAACTTCGATTTTGCTAAAGCATACTGTTAGAATGGCGGCGATTTTAATAGCTTAAAGTGATAGTAAATAGCCATGTTTTTAGAGAATTATTGCCGTATTTCGGATGATAAAATTAGTTTCACACGCCAACAGGCGAGTGATTTTGCTAAGCAAATTGCTGATGATTTTAATCCTTTGCATGATATCGACGCTAAACGTTTTTGTGTTCCGGGCGACTTACTATTTGCATTAATTTTAGAGCGCGCGGGCTTACACCAAGAAATGAGCTTTACATTTTCGGGGATGGTCACTGACGCCACAACATTAAATGTCCCAACAGAAATAAGCACCAGCGCTAGTATTGTCGACGATAAAGAAAAAGAATATTTGCAGATGTCCGTGGCCGGTGGCTGTACCAAAAACAGTCAATCGATCGAGTCTTTGACACGCGCTTACGTAGAGTTTTCAGGGCATACCTTTCCACACATTTTGGTAGAATTAATGAAAGAATGTCAGGTTATGATCAACCCAGCCCGCCCGATGATTATGTACGAAAGTATGTCTATCCATCTCGATAACCTTAACTTTCAAGACATCACGTTACGTTTGTCTTCAACTACTTTAGATATCGAAGGAAAACGTGGTAACGCCTGTTTATCCTTTGACTTAATTTCACAGGACGTCGTGATCGGTCACGGTAAAAAATTCATGTTATTAAGTGGCTTGCGCGATTACTGCCAAGCAACAATTGACGATATTGTCGCGCAATATAATAATACAAAAGCACAATATATCGCCCAAAAAAAGCTAAAATCCGCCAGTTAAAATTGACTAAAACTGCCGACTATTGGGTAACTTCATTCACAGTGATTGCCCAGTAGCGTCATGATTCTGCCGTTGCTAACCATCACGTATTAGCGTCTTAATTTCCTTGAGAGCCAATATAAGCCTTGATCTGCTTTTACTGCTGCCAGCCGAAAATAGCGTTGACTGCTTTTTAGCCACACTTTTGCCCAATCGTATTCTAAGCTTAATAATGCTAACCCGAGCGGTATAAAAATTACGGCCGGCCCAGGTAGTAAAATAAAGATCGTGCCAATGAATAAGCACACAAAACCAATTGTCGTGCATGCTACGCGTTTTAGTTGTTCTGCTATCTTATGTTTCATCATTTGCCTGTCAGTTGTTTATTATTGTGACTGATGATTTACAGCAAAAGTCATTCCAACAGATTATTTCGATACTTATCAATACAATAAACTTTAACGCTATCCCTATTAGCACAATAAAGTGGTCTAACTGACAAAGTATTAGTGAAAAATTTAGCCATAATTTAATAGCTGCTTTCAAACGCCGCTTGCTGACGACGTTTATCTTCAACACAGGCGGCAAATTGTTGTGTAGATTTCGGGCGAGCGCACATTTTCGCGGGCCGATAAAATGTTAACCAAGCTTTTAGTTGCTCTCCTTGATACTTTGCTCGCACCACCACAGCTCGGCTGCTCGCAAAGGGAATTAAAACTTTAGCGCTTTTTTTTGGCCGATTAGCAGCCTTTTGTTCAATGATATTTTTTTGTTTAAGCTTTTTACTGGACTTTTTCTTTGCTTTTTTCTTTTTCTTCTTCTTGACTTTAAGTTTACCCGTTTCACAGCGCCACCAATTATCTCTCGCTTTGGCTTCTCTAGCCGATAAACTATTACTACGTTTAAGTGAACTGGCTTGACGTTGCTGCGCTTGAATATTATCGAGTTTTTTTCGGTAGTTTTTACAGTGTTTTTTGCCAGCTGTTGCCAAAAATGAAGCCGTTAATGTTATCAGCATCAACCACAAAAGAATTATCCGTTTCATTTGCTATCATCCATTGAATTGCATTTAATGCAAAAGTGTAGTCAATATTAGTCTAATTTCGACTTTAAATATCACAACAATGCTTCTCTGTTCATCATCACAGTACCGATAATAAGAAATGCCACTATACTGAAATGAAACTACGCCGAAATTAGGAACAAGGATGTTTCAAACAACAAAACGCGCCGCATTTTTTTACTTTCGCTTGCTAACCTTGATATTACTATCTGCCAAAGCGCAGCAAGCTCATGCCTATCAAGCAAAGCAGTCTAAACCACCATTACAGCTCGCCACTAAATATCAGCGAGGTGTCTTCGTTGGCGATTACTGGGTAAGTGAGAAATTAGATGGTGTTCGAGGTTACTGGAACGGACAACAACTAAGCACCCGCAATGGCAACGTATTGTCACCACCACCATGGTTCATTAAAAACTGGCCTAACATCACCTTGGATGGTGAGCTTTACAGTGCTCGCGGAGAGTTTGAACAAATTAGCGCCTGTGTTCGACGAAAAAAAAGCGATGGTGAGTGTTGGAATGCGCTTAAATTAATGATTTTCGATCTGCCGCATCTCTCAGGTAATTTCTCCAGCCGTATTACGGCCATGCAGCGCTTGATAGACGCAAGCCATTCACCGTACCTCTCGATGGTTGAGCAATATAAAATCGCGAACAATCGTCAATTACATCGTCTTTTGAATGACATTGTTGATAATAACGGAGAGGGACTAATGCTGCATCTTGCCGATGCCGAGCATCAGTATGGCCGTAGTCAAAACTTGTTAAAGTTAAAAAAATATCAAGACGCTGAAGCTAAGGTCATTGCTCATGTGCCTGGTAAAGGTAAATATAAAAATTTACTTGGGGCAATACAGGTCATAACGCCTGAGGGTATTCGTTTTAAAATTGGCAGCGGCTTCTCAGACCTACAACGTAAACAGCCACCAAAAATCGGCAGTACAATCACCTATAAATACATTGGTAAAACCCAACGAGGTGTGCCAAGATTTGCCAGCTTTCTTCGTATGAGCAATCAACATTAGTCAGACAATTTAAGGCATTAAAATTTATGGAATTTCATTTGTGGTTATCACTGGTGGTGATATGTATTCTAGGCGCCCTATCTCCAGGTCCTAGCCTCGCCTTAGTAATTAAAAACACCTTAAATGGTGGTGCACGTCAAGGCTATGCCACGGCAATCAGTCATGGTCTAGGTGTAGCAGTATATGCGGCAATAACAGCCACAGGTATTGGCTTACTGATTGTGCAATCGCCAACTTTGTTTTCTGCAATCAAATATGCAGGTGCGGCTTTTCTTTTATATTTGGGTGTTACAGCCTTAATAAGCAAGCAAAAAAATATTCAATTTGAACAACAACATGATGTAATAGATACCAAGGTCAATGGCTGGCGAGATGGTTTTTTAATTGCTTTCTTAAACCCTAAATTAGCCATTTTTTTTCTTGCTTTGTTTAGTCAGTTTGTTGAACCTGGCGCCGGTTGGCAACAAAAAGGGCTTATGACAGCCACGGTAGGCCTCATCGATATGCTGTGGTATATCATTATTGCGTTTACGATGTCACGTGGGCCTATTTTAGATAAATTAAAAGCCAATAGCCATCTTGTTGATAAAGTTACCGGCAGCTTTTTAATCCTGTTAGCCGCACGTGTAGTGTTGAATTAATTGTACCTGTGACTAGGCAAATTTTTCTTTAAGACTTAAAGGTAAATTAGTCTAACGAAAATATACTTATGGTGCTGGCTTATAGATAAAATATAAACACTTTAGACCTTTACCTTGGTGCGCCTCTTTAAATACTTCAGGGGCAGCAAGTTGATATTGAAATACACACTCAGGGCATTCTCTGGCGACTTCTGATAATAAAAATTCTTCATTCAGATCAGGAGAATTTAGACAAAGTAATACCGCACCATGATCTGACATTAGCTCCGGCAATCGGCGGATAATTTTCTTATAGTCTCTAGCAATATCGACACTACCTTTTTGAAAAGATGGCGGATCTGAAATTAATAACTGATACGGGCCATGTTTCTTCAGGCGCCCATATGATTTAAATATATCAACACCTTCAAAAATAACTTTACTGAGATCTTGCTGGTTTAATCGGTGATTTTCTCGGCCTTTCGCTAATGAACTTTTGCTCATATCAACATTGACCACTTTGCTGGCATTGCCCGCAATAGCCGCAACAGAAAAAGCACAAGTATAAGAGAATAAATTGAGCACGCGTTTATTGTCGCTGTGATTTTTAACCCACTCTCTGCCATCACGCATATCCAAAAACAAACCTGAGTTTTGCGCTTTCCCTAAACTAAGGTGATATTTCAAGCCATGCTCAATCGCAGATAAATTCGTTATTTCTTCTCCCCAGAGCAGTTCACATGGGGCAAACTTGCGGCAGCGATATTGTACTTGAATGGAGCTACATTTATCGGTCAAGGTGCGTAATTGAGCGACTTGCTCTGCTAACCAACTCGCCTCAACTTCCTGATATAAACTGATCAAGATCACTGGTTCAAACCAATCAACATTAACGTGTTCTAATCTGGGATAAGCATGACCACGGCCATGAAATAAGCGCTGGCTTTCTTGGAAGTCTGACGGCGCGATAAATTCAATCATTATAAATGCTCTGGCGACAAAAAAATAAGGCGAGATAATAACAAATCATCTCGCCTTTAGCGGTATTTTACCTAGCTTAATACTATTAAATTATGATTATCTTCAGCGTTTATATGCCAAAGATACTATAACCGAAGAACTTTTGCGCCACTGTGTTGATAAAAATACCAAAAACAATCAATGGAATAAAAGTACCCAGTGAAAAGTTAATATATTTCTCTACCCAAGAGCCTTTATAATTTGCATTTCCTAGCGCTAACTCTTCTGATAATTGCAATTTTTTCCAACGATAGCTAACAAATATACATAATAAGAAGCCATTCAACGGTAAAATAGTATCGTAGAAAACATCATAAATCACATCAAAGAATGAGCGTGTGCCACCAGCGTATGTAGTGAACTCGGTGAAAAATGACACCATGCCAAATGATAACGTCGCACAAACAGTTAAAATGCCTGCTGTCATTAGTAAGATGAGCAAAGCTTTCTTGCGACTGTGTTTTTTCTCTGTTACTAAATAAGACACCGGCACTTCTAAAATCGACACTAATGATGTAATAGCGGCAAAAAATACTAACGTAAAAAAGAAAGCCGCTACTGCGCTTGCACCGATATAACCAATTGATGTTTGTAATGCTAAAAATATTTTCGGTAAAAAAGTAAAAATTAATGATACTGAACTATCACTCAATTCCGCAGGGTTTACGTTAGGGTTAAATGAGAAGACCGCAGGCAAAATCATTAAACCGGCGGTAAATGCTACCGCAGTATCTGTTAGTGCGACAAGTTTGGCTGAACCAACAATATCAGTTTTACGATCAATGTAAGAGCCATACGTTATCAGTATACCCATACCTAAAGACAAAGAGAAAAACGCTTGTGATAAAGCGCCATTAATCACACTTGGGGTAATTTTAGATACATCAGGAATTAAGAAGAACTTAACCCCTAAAAGCGCATTATCTAAGGTTAAAACATAAACCACCATAATCAGTAGCATTATAAAGAGCGTCGGCATCAATATTTTTGACGCGCGCTCAATACCGTCTTTAACACCCGCAACGAGAATAAAGGCCACGATCGCTGCCACAACAACCATAGCAGAAAATAAATATTTTCCACTATTCACAAACTCACCAAAACCATGACTGCTCGCTAAATAGTCTAAATTACCGCTTAAGGTTAAAGCGATATAGCCAAAAATCCATACAGTTAACACCATATAGAAAACAGCAATCATAAACGGGGTTAGCACGCCAAGAAAACCTGCTGCGCCCCAAGCCCTACTGCCACCACTTAAGGTTTTATAAGCCCCTACAGGCTCTTTCGCGGTTTTCCGCCCAACAGACATTTCAGCCACCATCACGGGTAAACAGATAAAAAACACAAAAAGGGCGTACATTAATAAAAATGCACCACCGCCATTTTTGGCAGCATTGACCGGAAAGCCAACCAAATTACCAATACCAACCGCAGAACCCGCAGCCGCTAAAATAAACCCTAAACGGGAACTGAAATGCTCTCTTTCTGTACTCATAAATTTCCTTGGATGTAATATTTTAGGGCTAATAATTATAATTTTTATTAAATAGTGCCCGTTTTTATTGGGAATAAGCTGATTTATTCGATAGCCGATGCTAGCAGGCTTTTATATTTATGTCTCGTTTTTGATAACAGGCAAACATCGGCAAAGTGTATAATATTTATTGCACCTAATTAATAGCGTTAACCATAAAAATTAGCGTTCATGATATTGAGAATATTTGCCGTTTCTACTTTCGCAAAACTTGCTGCATGTTCTAAGTCACTGGTTGATACATTTAACGAATGACAGAGCTTTGCATCGACACCATCATCGTAACTAAACACCTCTGGATGACATTCAACTAACGCCAATCGTGATGCTAAATACAACACTTTGACATCTTTATTGATTTGAATACTATGAGCATTATTGTAATGACGAATAGGCAAAATAATTTTTTCTGGAATTTGCCAAATTTTCAGTAACTCCGCAGATACATCGGTATAGGTAAAGCCCAACACCTGCTGCTGCAATTGCCATGGCAAGATCTCAGCATTATAAGCTTCACATTGCTGAGCCAACTTAGGCGATACTTTTGCCACAATCAGCTCGCCAAAGTTTTGTAATAAACCGGCGACAAACAAACGCTCTATATCGCGAATGCCGGCAGTAATAGCTAAGTTTTTCGTTGCTAAACCACAAAAGACACTCATATGCCAAAAACGTTTTAAATCAATGGCTTGATTGGAGAAATGTTTAAAAGCCGTCGCAGCAACATCCACTAACATCATATTGTAAATGGCTTGCGTACCAATAATAGTAATCGCACGTGAAATGGTAGAAATTTCTCCCGGGAAACTGTAAATAGCGCTATTGGCAATTTGCAGTAACCGCGAGGTCATCGATGGATCGACACTGATAACATTAGCAAAATCTTCTATGGTCGAGTTGTCATCTTCCATCAAAGCTTTTATTTTAAAACACGCATCGGGAAGTGCAAAAGAACCATTGGCTTGCTGAGCATATTCAAGTGCATTCAT
>JBFJQB010000024.1:0-24590 GCA_041616855.1 Cognaticolwellia sp.
GCGATTATTTATGTGGGATTACGTCGGTATTGTACGCACGACAAAACGTTTAGAAAGAGCTCTGCACCGAGTCGAACTCTTACAAAGTGAAATACAAGAGTATTATCGCCATTTTAGAGTCAGTAATAACCTATTAGAATTACGTAATTTAGTGCAGGTTGCGGAATTGATCATTCGCTCAGCACTAGATCGAAAGGAAAGTCGAGGCTTACATTACACACTTGATTACCCTGACTTACTACCAGAAGCGAAGATAACCATTTTGCAACCTGAACGGGATTAAGCCTGAGCGGTTTGAAGTGTTTTAGCCTCAATACGACTTTGTAAATATTGCTCTCATGGTTATTAGAGCTTAAATTTTGTGTTAGATTCTCTGGTAATATGCTGGCTGTTGATACGTAAATCCCCTTTAATTAACAGCCACTTAAATCTAATGCAAGTTAACTAGCGCTCTAACGCAGGAGTCTTCTGTATTCGGATAATAGTACGAGCCAAACGCGCCTGGTCTTGACTAGATAAACTGTCTTTAAAAATAAACATTTTAGTAAGCAAGGCATCACTTTTGGTAAATACTAGCCAATAGCCCCACAAGTTAATTTGTGAGTTAGCCGAGATATATAACTTTTCTTGTCCGATAAATTGACACTCACCGCTATCTGATAAAACAAAGCTTGTGGTTATGTTATGAGATAACGGTGTAAATAGTGCCAACCATTTACGCGCTAATGATGCAGACGTTTGATGATATAAAAAGAGCACAGCGGCTGATGCAGCTGCGAATAAAAGCCCAAGCCAAAGCTGGGACCCCAGCAGAGTCACTAAGGTAAAGTAAAGTAAACATAGATAAAATAATAAATTGAATATCGCTCTATATTGAGAAGGCGATACCTTGATATTAAACTTTAACTCGTTGCAGTATAAGTTGCACCATGGCGTTAAGTTCTTGGTCTTCACAAGTTTCATGCCCCATAAACCACGCAAACAATTCTGGATCTTGACAGACTAATAAGCGCTCAAAGATAGCTTTATTTTCTTCAGACAAGTCGTCATACGCTTCATTAACGAATGGCAAAAAAAGCACATCTAATTCTAGCATTCCACGTCGACATGCCCAGCGTAGTCGAGGTTTATTATCCTTTAATGACATACCTAACCCTAATTAATAAAATCTCGCGCTATTCTAACAAACACAAAGTTAAAATAGCCACGTATTGATGATAATATTAGTAAGTTTTCTACTAGTAAAATAGCATATTGCTTGAAATTAGAATAAATGTCCTCACTTAAGATGTTAATAGATTTTTTCAGCGTTATTGCCGGATGATAAAGATAATGAATAATAGTTTACCTAGTTATAGCGAATTGCCAGAAATTTTTGCCATAAACCTTAATAGTCTTGGCGCAATTACCTTAACGGGTGAAGAGCAAATAAAGTACCTACAAGGGCAAGTCACCTGCGATGTTAATAACCTAGCTCAAGAAAAGTTGCTTAATGGCGCGCACTGCAACGCCAAAGGCAAAGTATTTTCTAGTTTTCGTTTGATTGAACGCCAAGGTAAATTTTTCCTGTTACAACCGCTAAGCTCGATAGAACAATCATTAGCAGAACTAAAGAAATTTGGCGTATTCGCTAAAGTTGAAATAGCCCAAGATACTGATAATGCCTATCTTGCTATTACTGGTCAGCTAGCGTCGAGAAAAATGGCTGAATTATTTCAACAAGTACCTGACAGTAGCAAGCCCGTCGTCCATGAAAACAATACCACCTTAGTGTATCTTGCTGGCAAGATTAATCGTTACTTAATTATCGATAACGCCGAAAATTTAGCTGAGATTTCATCAACTCTTGAGTTCTCATGCTATAACGATGCTGTGTGGAACTTATTAGAAATTGCCGACGGTTTTCCCCTACTTGCTGAACCGTTTATTGCAGAATATGTACCTCAAATGCTTAACCTGCAAGCAATCAATGGGATTAGCTTTACTAAAGGTTGTTATTTAGGCCAAGAAACTGTAGCCCGCATGCAATACTTAGGTAAAAACAAACGCGCGCTTTTTGCGCTGACTGGTCATGATATCAGCGCTAGTGTCGGCGATATTATCGAGAAAAAACTCGGCGAAAACTGGCGTAAAGCCGGTGACGTACTGGCAGTTTATCAGGCTGATAATAAGCAATGTTATGTCCAAGGCGTTTTGGCCAGTGATATTGATGATGCTACAGAGCTAAGAATTAAAGCACAAAACTCAAACTTAACCATACTCCCCTTACCTTACAATTTAAGCACAGATAGTGAATAGGACAGATAGATGAAAATTACCGACAACAAAGTTGTAGTACTGCATTATGCGGTATCTGATAGCGAAGACACCTTAATTGATAGTTCATATGATCACAGCCCATTAGCGGTAATTCAAGGCTCACACTACCTTATTCCTGGATTGGAAGCAGCGTTAGTCGGTCACGAAGCCGGTGATAAGTTCGAAGTTGAAGTCAGCGCTGATAACGCTTACGGTCAACGTGAAGACGGTTTTGTGCAAACCGTACCCAAAAATATGTTCGCCGGTATTGAAGATCTAGCTGTGGGTAGCCAACTACGGGCAACGACGGATGATGGCGAACAAACTGTCATCGTTATTGACGTTCAAGAAGACGAAATTACCGTTGATGGTAATCACCCATTAGCGGGCATCGATTTAAAATTTGATGTCGAAGTATTAGAAGTGCGCGATGCTACTGAAGAAGAACTAGCGCATGGTCATGTTCATGGTGAAGGTGGTTGTGGCCATAGTCACTAAGTCCAATTAACTGACAAGTAAAATACCCGAAGGCACGATTACGTGCCTTCTTTGATCTGAAGCGTTTTTACTCAACTCTTTTTATATCATGATAGACAAGTTGCCACTTGTGCCTTTATATCGGCGTAGCGCATTTGCTGACAAACGCCAAAGTAACTTAATTGCCGCACTTTTGCCCGGGTGAACAGCGGTACAGTCATGCCCGATAAAAAACGGCAAATGGTCTCCTTGGAAAGTAGTTCCCTCCCTTGAGTATCCGCTAATTTTAGCGCTGAAAAATGCTCTTGAAGCTGAGTAATAGCGAGCGAGATCGTTTCAATACTTTGCGTTTGATGAAGACTCGAATAAGGTAATATCGCCACCTGACCTCGACACACAGAGCAATGACCACAATTTCTTGGCGCATGCTGATCATCAAAGTAATGACAAAGCTGCTGCGTTAAACAATGATCACTTTGAAAAAATTCGACAAGCTTAGCAATGCGTTGAATTTCAGCTTGTTCTTTTTCAGCAAAATACTGGAACAGGGTTTCGGCCAAAGCACTATCAGCTAACGTGGCCAGATTGACACTAAACACTTCAGTGGCCTTTTTCGTTTCCAAGACAATATGCTGCTGCTCGGCTAA
Source organism: Cognaticolwellia sp. (assembly GCA_041616855.1). Classification (GTDB taxonomy): domain Bacteria; phylum Pseudomonadota; class Gammaproteobacteria; order Enterobacterales; family Alteromonadaceae; genus Cognaticolwellia. Next base: position 3,423 of record JBFJQB010000024.1, read on the forward strand.
ATATTCCAAAGCGGCAACAATACGCTTTCTTGGCGCTTGATGACGGGCATACATTAACTCGAAGTTAGGCTCACCCCAAATTTTCTTCATCTTTGCACTAGCAAAAACTTGCCTTAAAAACTCACTGCGCTCAACATCAAACGCGCTGATAATTTGCTCTTTAGGGGTAACAAATTTAAATTTAAAGTCAGCAAAATAGCTAAATTTAGCACTAATAACACCGAGTAACTCTAACTGAACTAACAAAGTTTTTAGTGGCAACTGCTTAATATTACTGGCATTCGATAAGGCCAGTAACTGTAACTCCCATTGCCCATTTTGCATTTCACTACGTATATTCTGCAGTACATATTCAATACTGCTTTTTTCCGGCGTATCAGCATAAACAAAGTTTTCCACCGTATGTATGCCATCAAGATTGGCTAAAGTAAAACAAGCGGCATGGCCTTTATCTCTGCCTGCACGGCCTATTTCTTGACTATAATTTTCAATAGATTTGGGTAAATCATAGTGAATAACAAAGCGAATATCCGATTTATCTATCCCCATACCAAAGGCAATAGTCGCCACGATAATAGGGATTGTGCCATGCATAAAATCTTGCTGAATTTTTTTCCTAACATCATCTTGAAAACCGGCATGGTAAGCTTGTGCAGATATGCCTTGTTGCTGTAGATAACTCGCCACCTGTTCAGCACTTTGTTGCAAAGTAACGTAAATAATTCCACTGCCCTCGCGCCGGCGAATTAACTCAAGTAATGCCTGATTTTTTTCTGTTTCACCGACCGGTAAAACCGTTAAATCTAAATTGCTACGATAAAAGCCCGTTTGTACAATATGTGCTTGAGCAATAGCAAATTTATTAGCCATATCTTGCTTAACTTTTTTAGTCGCTGTGGCCGTGAGTAACAGCACTAAAGGAATATTGAGTTCTTGGCGGTAACGCGGCAATTTCAAGTAATCAGGGCGAAAATTATGACCCCATTCAGAAATACAATGGGCTTCATCCACCACGAGCATTGAGATATCGATTGATTCAATAAACTGACGAAAGCGCTCGTTTTTAAAACGCTCAACCGAGACCATTAAAATTTTGATGTTACCCGCACGTACATCGCGAGTAATTTGCTGACTCTGCTCATAGCTTAATGTCGAATCTATACTGGCCGCCGCAATCCCTTTAGCATGTAAAAATGCTAATTGATCTTTCATTAGCGCCAGCAAAGGAGAGACGACCAAGGTTAAATGCGGTAAGTTTATCGCTGCTAATTGATAGCACAATGACTTACCAGCACCGGTTGGGAAAATGGCTAATGATGAGTCACCGTTAAGCAACTGCCTTATTGTTTGCTCTTGCCCGGCTCTAAACTGGTTAAAACCAAAAGTATTTTTTAATGATTGCTGTAATGCTGACATAATTAGCCTGTATTATAAATTCTTACTGCTTAGTCTAAGGGATTAATCTATTAACAGCAGCTCTATTGATAAAAAGCGTCTAATAAAACCATGTAACAAGTCTTTTCCTTTGCTTTTAGATCTTACTGTCATTAGTAGCCAGACATTCGATGGTCATTGTTATGCTATAGCCACAAAAAAACCTCAATGCCTTTCGACAATGAGGTTTTATCAACATATCACGGTTAAGTAAGGATTAAATAATTATTCCCACTCGATAGTTGCCGGCGGTTTGCCGGAAATATCGTAAACCACACGAGAAATACCATCAATTTCGTTAATAATACGATTAGAGACTAGCCCTAAGAAATCGTATGGTAAGTGCGCCCAAACTGCGGTCATAAAATCAATGGTTTCTACCGCGCGTAAGCTAACGACCCAATCATATTTACGACCGTCGCCCATAACACCTACTGAACGAACGGGTAAAAATACAGTAAAGGCTTGGCTAACTTTATTGTACAAGTCATGCCTATGTAATTCTTCAATGAAAATATGATCCGCACGACGTAATAAATCGGCATATTCTTTTTTCACTTCACCAAGAATACGCACACCTAGACCAGGCCCTGGGAATGGGTGACGATATAGCATATCGTAAGGTAAACCGAGTTCAAGGCCAATTTTACGCACTTCATCTTTAAATAATTCACGTAACGGCTCTACTAAGCCCAGCTCCATATCTTCCGGTAAACCACCAACATTGTGATGAGACTTAATCACATGAGCTTTACCAGTAGCTGAGGCGGCTGATTCAATCACATCAGGGTAGATAGTACCTTGCGCTAGCCATTTGGCATTTTTTAACTTACTGGCTTCTTCATCAAATATTTCTACAAAGACGTTACCAATGATTTTGCGCTTTTTCTCTGGATCATTTTCTTCTGCTAAACGGTCTAAGAAACGATTTTCAGCATTAACATGAATAATATTTAAGCCAAAATGATCTCCAAACATATCCATTACTTGCTTGCCTTCATTTAAACGTAGCAAGCCGTTATCAACAAAAACACAAGTTAATTTATCACCAATAGCGCGGTGTAAAAGCATGGCAACCACTGATGAATCAACACCACCAGATAAGCCCAGTACCACTTCATCGTCGCCTACTTGTGCTTTCATTTTCTCAATAGCATCTTCAATAATAGATGCTGAAGTCCATAGTTTTTCACATTGACATATATCTACAATGAAATGTTCTAGAATACGCATGCCCTGTTTAGTATGGGTAACTTCAGGGTGGAATTGCACACCGTAAAACTGCTTTTCTTCATTCGCCATCGCGGCATATTTACAGCTAGGCGTTTGTGCAAGGGTAACGAACCCTTCAGGAATTGCTGAGACTTTATCGCCGTGACTCATCCAAACATCTAATAAGGCATTACCGTTTTGGCTGACATTGTCTTCGATAGCGTTGAAAAGTGCTGACTTGTTAATGACTTCAACCGAGGCATAACCAAACTCTTTATGTTCTGAGCCTTCAACACCACCACCTAATTGCTCGGCCATCGTTTGCATGCCATAACAAACACCCAATAATGGTACACCGGCATTGAAAACGTACTCAGGCGCGCGCGGCGAACCGTGTTCCGTGACTGACTCTGGGCCACCCGCTAAAATAATACCCGTCGGGTTAAAATCCTTGATTTGTTCTTCGGAAACGTCCCAAGCCCATAATTCACAGTAAACTCCTATTTCACGTACTCGACGTGCAATAAGCTGAGTGTATTGAGAACCAAAATCTAAAATTAGTATGCGGTGATCATGAATGTCTTTGCTCATGGTTGTTTTCCTACTTTTTACCGATAAAGGTATTGTTTATAAATAACAACACCCTGCATTTAAAGTGAGTACAGGGTGTTTGAATTTTAAATCTTTTTAGCAGCATTCAGCTGTGAATATTTTAGTTCTATTACAAGGCACTAGCGCGGAGTTGACGCTAGTCAATGAGCACTTGCTACACCGAAATTGAGCTAAAATAACGCAACCCAATTTAGCCCATGCGATAATTAGGCGCTTCCTTGGTAATAGCAACATCATGCACATGCGATTCGCCCATACCAGCAGAGGTTATCTTCATAAACTCTGGCTTAGTGCGCATAATTTCAATCGTTGCTGACCCCGTTAATCCCATCGATGAACGTAAACCGCCCATTTGTTGGTGAATAATAGCAGCAACTGGTCCTTTATAAGCCACTCGCCCTTCTACTCCCTCAGGAACTAATTTGTCTGCTTCGCCTTCAGATTTTTGGAAGTAACGATCGCTTGAGCCTTCTTTCTGACTCATCGCACCTAAAGAGCCCATACCGCGATATGATTTATAATAGCGACCTTGATAAAGCTCTACCTCACCTGGTGCTTCCTCTGTCCCGGCAAACATGCTGCCGACCATAACACAATGTGCGCCGGCAACTAATGCCTTGGCAATATCACCAGAAAAACGAATACCACCATCGGCAATTACTGGAATACCGGTACCTTTTAATGCTTCAACCGCATTAGAGATGGCCGTTAATTGCGGCACACCAACGCCAGTAACAATACGAGTGGTACAAATTGAACCTGGGCCAATGCCAACTTTTACCGCATCAACACCAACGTCCGCTAATGCTTTAGCACCGGCTCCTGTCGCAACATTACCCGCAATAATTTGTAACTCTGGATATTTAGCACGTGTTTCAGCGACGCGATCAATAACGCCTTGTGAGTGACCGTGAGAAGTATCAATTAATAAGACATCAACACCGGCAGCAACTAGCGCATCAATCCGTTCATCAGTACCAGCACCCACACCAACCGCAGCACCAACGCGTAAACGGCCTAACTCATCTTTACAAGCATTAGGTTTGCTTTCCGCTTTTTGATAGTCTTTAACGGTGATCAAGCCTTTGAGAGTAAATGCGTCATCCACCATCAATATTTTTTCAATGCGGTGTTCATGCATTAGACCTAAAATCTCTTCGCGAGATGCACCTTCTTTCACAGTGACCAGCCTATCTTTTGTAGTCATCAGGGCAGTCACAGGCTTAGTTAAATCGGTTTCGAAACGCAAGTCACGACCGGTAATAATACCCACTAACTTATTGTTCTCATCAACGACTGGGAAGCCAGAAAAACCTACATCGTCAGCTAAGCGCATAGTATTTTCAATGCTGGCATTAGGACTCACCGTAACGGGGTCTGAAACAATACCACTTTCATATTTCTTAACTTGAGAAACATTTTTCGCTTGTTCAGCTATGGTCATATTTTTATGAATAAAACCGAGACCACCTTCTTGAGCTAAAGTAATCGCTAAACGCGCTTCGGTTACTGTGTCCATCGACGCAGATACCATAGGAACATTTAGATTGATCTTTCGAGTTAATTTAGTTTTTAAGTCGGCAGTATGAGGCAGCACCGTAGAATGGGCAGGTACCAGTAAAACATCGTCAAAGGTTAACGCTTCTTGAGCAATTCTTAGCATCGCAACATCTCTCTAAAATGAGTGGTTAGGGAGGAAATATTGCGGCAGAATTTTAACCGTTTTCTCTGCTAAGGTAAACTTAAAATTGCAATTAAGTGAAAATAAACTGTCGATGATTGCCTAAACAAATATATAATACTGAGCAATTCACCTTTAATACGCCCTAACAATCGAAAAAGTAAAGCATTTATGGCTCAACAGCATATTCTACAAGTAAGTGAACTGACGAAAAAAGTACGTTTCATCTTAGAAAGTGAGTTAAATACCGTCTGGTTATGTGGAGAAATATCTAACTTTATTGCCGCAAGCTCTGGGCATTGGTATTTGTCATTAAAAGATCAAAAATCACAAGTTCGCTGTGCGATGTTTAAAGGCAACAACCGCCGGGTGAGAATAAAACCAGAAAACGGTCAGCAAGTTTTGGTACGCGCTAAGGTTTCGTTGTACGAACCGCGCGGCGACTTCCAATTGATTATCGAACAAATGGACCCTGCTGGTGAAGGGCTTTTACGTCAACAATATCAACTATTAAAAGATAAACTGCACCGTGAAGGTTTATTTGAGCTGTATCATAAAAAAATCATTCCAAAGACCATTGCAACTATCGGGATTGTTACTTCCCCAACCGGCGCCGCGGTAAAAGATATCATCACGGTGTTAAAAAGAAGAAACCCATTATTAAAGGTTATAATTTACCCTGCTTTAGTTCAAGGAGAGCAAGCTAAATATGATATTGCCAAAGCCATCATAACGGCCAATCAACGCAATGAAGTTGACGTATTAATAATAGGTCGTGGCGGCGGCTCGTTAGAAGACTTATGGGCCTTTAATGAAGAGACTGTTGCTCGGGCAATTTTCCAATCAACTTTACCGACCATTAGCGCTGTAGGTCATGAAATTGATACAACTTTAGCTGACTATGTGGCTGACTTAAGAGCACCAACCCCTTCTGCAGCAGCGGAAATTGTTTCTGCTGACGTTGATGAGCGATTAGATAAAGGACTAGCTTTACTCGATCGTGGACACTTGGCGCTGAAAGAAAAACTTAAACGCTCAACACACTTATTAACTAGCCTAAATCATCGATTAAACCAAGTACATCCAGAGCAGCAGTTACAAAATAAGCAACAAAAATCTGATGAACTTACGATACGCTTGCAAGGGTTAATTGCTAGAGGGTTGAACCAAGTAAAGCACAAGCCCAAATACCTTGAACAAAGGCTACTTAATGCCGCACCAAGCCACCTTATAAAACAAAAGCAGCAGCAGGTTACTCAGCTTAATGCACAATTGATTGCGGCACAGCAACGTTTATTGCTCAGTAAACGTGAAAGCTTTTCACATCAATGTGAGCAATTACACATGGTAAGTCCACTAGCAACGCTCGCGCGTGGTTACAGTATCGCGCGTGATGAACAGGGACAAGTGATTAAAAGTATCAAAGATGCAGAGCGCGAAGACATTATTACTGTTGAAGTTTCAGATGGGGTAATCGATGCTCACGTTATTGCTGTAAAAGCAAATTAGCCCGGTAACATCACCGCTTGTTGCAATAATTTAGTTACTTCACCCTTACTTGACTCGCTAAATTTTACACCAAGCATGACTCCGTCGCTTTGAATTTTACTGTTACAAATTTCAGCCACTAACTTCAAATTGCTTAGCCCTTGAAAATCTTCAATGATAATCTCCACCGGTTTATCATCAGTTAAGGTTAACTTTTCGCCGTTATTGATCAAAAGTTGACAACCTGATACAGAAATATCGGATATTACTGACGTCCAGTACTCATCTTTGATCTTAATTTTTGCTTTAATATAGGTTTCAATTCGCATGGATGAACGTAAGTTTTGTAAGCTAACCTCACGAGGGAATTCAAGTACTATAATCCGTGATGGAATTTGAATGGTTTGCTTAACTGACGAAAGAAATGCCACCACAGCACCCTCATGACCTTCAATTAAGCCACGGACAGTTACGCCCATACCCTGTGCAATGTATTGGGCAAAATTACCTAACTTTGAGCTATCGGGGTATTGTACTAAGACATAGTTTTTTGATAGATAGCCAATAAAAGTTGAGCGAAACTTGCCGCGTTGCCCAGCTGGGGTCGTCATATCCAATGTCACGACAGAGCCAGGATGCAACAAGGCTAAGTTGCGTTTTAGCCGCGCAACCACCTCGATTTTCGGAGCATTATCAGACATAATTTTCCAAGATATTTATCCTTCAACAAACAAAATAATAGAGAAAAATAAGTTACTTACGATTTTACAGTAACGGAATATTTCCACTAAAGCAATATAGTTTATCGTTATCACCAGCGCTACTAGCAAATAAAAAAGGCCAATTTTACAATTAGCCTTTTCGTTATCATCTTATGACATGACGACTAGTCTTTTTTATATCCTTGGGTCGCACGAGCCAATTTCTTTTGTTCAGTATAGGTAAGCTTTTTCTTGCCTGCAAACGGATTAGAGGTTTCTCTAAACTCAATTTTGATTGGCGTTCCCATAATCTTTAATGACTTACGATAGTAGTTCATTAAATAACGCTTATAAGAGATTGGTAAATTCTTCGCCAAGTTCCCATGAATAACAATAATTGGCGGGTTATAACCACCAGCATGAGCATATTTTAATTTAATACGACGACCTTGATGCATCGGCGGCTGATGATCAAACACGGCCATATCTAAAATCTTAGTGACCATAGAAGTCGAAATACGTTTAGTTGCTGAAACAAAGGCTTCTTCTACTGACTCGTATAAATGTCCAACACCTGTGCCGTGCAACGCTGAGATAAAATGAACACGGGCAAAGTCGATAAACCCTAAACGACGATCTAATTCAGATTTGATCCGTTCTTTCACATGCTCATCTAAACCATCCCATTTATTAACCGCTAGCACTAACGAACGACCCGCTTCTAAAATAAAGCCAAGCAGACTTAAGTCTTGATCGCTTATGCCCTCTTGTGCATCGATAATTAATAAACATACGTTAGCATCTTCTATTGCCCGTAACGTTTTTATCACTGAGAACTTTTCCACGATATCGGTGACATTTTTTCGACGTCGAATCCCTGCGGTATCAATTAAGGTGTAAGGACGGCCATTATGTTCCATAGGTATATAAACACTGTCACGCGTAGTGCCCGGCATGTCATAAACGACCACGCGATCTTCGCCCAAAATACGGTTAGTTAAGGTGGATTTACCGACATTAGGTTTACCAATAATCGCTAACTTGATTGTGTCAGTTTCTTCTGGCGCTTGCTCAATATTTTTTTGATCTAATGCGTCTTCATCGATGTTTTCGTCATAATCACCGTCAAATTCCGCATTTTCTTCAGCTTTTGGCTTACCTAGCTCTTCAATATGAGGGGTTAGTGCTAACGTTAATAACTGCGTTACACCACGACCATGAGCCGCCGCTATTTGATGTACAGCATCGCCTAGCCCAAGAGAATAGAAGTCAGCAACTGCAGAGTCGGCATCAATACCATCCACTTTATTTGCCACTAAAAATACTTTTTTATCCTGCTTACGTAAATGACTCGCAATACCTTGATCGGCCGACGTTAAACCCGCTCTCGCGTCGACCATAAATAACACGGCATCCGCTTCATCAATAGCAATCAATGATTGTTCTGCCATCAGGGCGTCAATACCTTTTTCATCGCCTTCGATACCACCGGTATCAATAACAATAAAAGGGTGCTCTTCAACTTCCGCTTTACCGTATTGGCGATCACGAGTTAAGCCAGGATAATCGGCTACTAACGCGTCACGACTGCGCGTTAGTCTATTAAATAATGTTGATTTACCGACATTAGGTCGCCCAACAAGTGCTACTACAGGAAGCATTTTCACCTCAAATCTCTCTTTAAACTGGCTATAACTAAACCATTATATCAGTTTTATTAATAAACAACGGCTCCTATGCCATTTGCATAGGAGCCGTTTATAATTTTAGTCTAAATATTCAACGAGCCCATAACTATTAAGAGCATAGTTCAATAATTTATTTTGGAATAGTAATCGCTTCTAAGTCACCGTTACGCGCTTGACTATATAGTACATCATTGGCAACAGTTGGCGTGGCATGTATGCCGCTACCGTCGACATGATGGCGCGCAACAATTTCACCCGTTGCTTGATCTAGCCAATGTAAATAACCTTCAAAATCTCCCACGACCACATAATTACCTTGTGGCGCTGGTCCGGTCATACCACGATTGGTAAATGATAGTTGGCTCCATAGCTCTAGACCATTATTACGATCGATAGCATATATATGACCTTTAACATCCGTTAAAAACAGGCTATTGCCACTGATGGAAATTTCACGATAAGATGAATATTGACGCTGCCATAACACTCGCCCCGAACGAAGCTCAACTGCACTTAAATTACCACGCGAAGACACGGTATAGATATTGTCACCGTAGATTAGAGGCGTCGAGTCGATATCAATCACGCGTTCTAATTCTGTCGAGCCTGTCGCTTCCCCGATATCCACGGTCCAACCTTGGCGACCTTGTTCTAGTAAATATACCGATAACGAACCGTCAGCTGAACCGACAATCACACCACCACCGGCAATTACTGGTGCACTGATACCACGTAATGTTAGTGGCGGTACATCTTGTTCAATTTGCCAGTCATCTTGGCCATTTGAAGCATTAAATGCTTTCATCACACCAGACGCAGTATTGACCACTAATTTTCCTGAGTCGAGCGCAGGTGCAGCAATGACTTCACCTTTAACTTTACCCTGCCATGATAACTTGCCACTTTCAGCATCAAGGGCAATCACATCGCCATTCTCGCTACCGACAAACACTTTATTTATGCCAGCAACAACACCACCACTAATCAAAGCCGGCTCTTTATCATCGAAAAAACCAAGCTTGTTATCGATGTCACTTAAGTCTGCATGCCAAATTTCGTCACCGGTATTTTCATCAAATGCATAAGCTTCACCAGCGCGACTTGAACTGTATACTTTTCCATAAGCAACTACAGGTTGAATACGAGAAAAGTAATCTCCGACACCGTTCCCTACACTTGCATCCCATTTAACCGCAGGCTGAAAAAGTGCTTTGATTTCGGTTAACTCTGCGACCTTTAGCTCTTCATCTTCATCATCAGTAGATGAACATGCAGAAATCCCTACCGCTAGAAAACAAATAGCTAGGAGGTTTTTGTTAAAGCGTTTACTCAAAAACATGCTTATACCACTCTCTATTTGCTTAGGTTAATAACTTGCGCTAAATCATCTAATTTCATTTGTAGTGCTGGATTAGCACCGTCAGTTGCACCATCAATTGCCGCTTGATAGGCATTTCGAGCTAACTCTGTTTTACCTTGTTTAAAATAGATATCACCTTTAATTTCTTCAACGCTAGCGTCAAATGAAGCTGGTAATTTTGCCGTTAGTGTAACTAAAGCTTGCTCATACTTTTCTAATTGTAATTGCACACGCGCTAAACGAACTGTAGCAATGGCTTTAATGCCATCGTCAACAGATTGTGCAATAGCCGTGCTTAAATAGCTTTCAGCTTGGTTCCAATCTTGTTTTTCAGCAGCTTCTTTTGCTAAGGCGATTGCCGTTAACATGGCATAGCTAGACTTTGGGTTTTCTGCTATAAAGCTTTTACCTGCGGCTTCAAATGCCGCACTGTCTTCACCCGCGGCCTCGATCATCGCTTGATAAGCTTCAGAGGTATTTAACTCTTGTTGAAATTTATGGTCGTTATAATAATTTAGGCCAATAAAACCGGCAAAACCGAGAGCTAAACCGGCGATAATCCCATTACCATTAGCGCTCCAAAAACTTTTGATTGCTTCGACTTGTTGTTCTTCTGTTTGATGTATATCCAAAACTAACCCTTAAAGTAAATTTGATAAAAGGTTTGGCACTTGCTCAAGTGGCAAACTTTGTTGTTCATGTTGTCCGCGTAAATATTTTACGGTAACCGTTTGTTGAGCGACTTCATCTTCACCAAGAATCAATGCTATTTGGGCTCCCGATTTATCGGCACGCTTCATTTGTTTTTTCATATTGCCACCACCACAGTGACACTGTAAGCGAATATCTGGTACTTGATCTCGCCATTGCTCTGCTAAACCGTTGGCCGTGATTTCAACGTCATTGCCCAACATAATAACGTAAGCATCTACTTGCGCTCTAATGTTATTGGCTTTTTCTAAACTGGTCAGCATTAACACCAAACGCTCAATGCCTAAGGCAAAGCCAAAACCTGGCGTTGATTTACCGCCCAGTTGCGCCACTAATCCGTCATAGCGCCCACCTGCACAAATAGTACCTTGAGCTCCTAAGCTTGAAGTCACCCATTCAAAAACCGTACGGTTATAATAATCTAAACCGCGTACTAAGCGATCATTAATCACATAGTTGATGCCTGCAGCGTCTAAACGCTGACAAACCGAGGCGAAATGCGCACTTGATTCTTCACCAAAATAGTCTGCTAATTTAGGTGCGCCCACTAATGCCGCTTGTACCTCTGGATTTTTACTGTCCAGTACTCGCAATGGATTCGTGTGCATGCGACGCTTGCTATCTTCATCTAAAAGGTGTTCTTTTTCAGTTAAAAATTCCACTAACGCATCACGATACTGGCCACGCTCTTCGTTGGAGCCTAAAGAGTTTAGCTCTAGTGTGACAAATTCATTGATGCCAAGTTCCCGCCAAAGTCGAGAAGTTAACATAATAATTTCAGCGTCGATATCTGGTGTAGCAATACCAAAGGCTTCTAAGCCAAATTGATGAAATTGACGATAACGACCTTTTTGTGGACGTTCATGTCGAAACATCGGTCCCATGTACCATAAACGCTGTTCTTGGTTATACAGTAAGCCATGTTGATTACCCGCACGAACGCAACTTGCGGTGCCTTCTGGGCGCAAAGTTAAACTGTCGCCGTTGCGATCATCAAAGGTATACATTTCTTTTTCAACGATATCGGTCACTTCACCAATAGAGCGTTTAAATAATGCCGTAGATTCAACTATGGGCATACGTATTTCAGCAAAGCCATAATTACTGGCAACTCGGCGCAATACAGCTTCTACCATTTGCCATATACCCGTTTCAGACGGCAGACAATCGTTCATACCTCTAATTGCTTGAATTGCTTTACTCACGTATAAATTTCTCGCTAGTGTTTATTTTTAATGGCTGACTCATCGGCGTAGTCAATCTCTTGCCAATGTTCTTCTTTATCTTATACATTTTTATTTTTTAAGCGCGCATTATAGGCAGTTTGCAATGAAACGTAAATAACATCGCAACTCGCTATGATTTTAAGCTCCCTCACTCAATTTCTTGGATAGCAATTTTGTTACTGGCATCAAGCATCTTAGCTTTTGCACGAATACGTTGTTCAAGTTGCTCAACCAAATTATTGTTGTCAAAGCGCTCTTTTTGGCGAATACCGTCGAGATAAAAGCCGCTTTTTTTACTGCTGCCGGTTAAGCCTAAATCAGAAACCGTTGCTTCACCTGGTCCATTAACAATACAGCCAATGATTGATACATCCATCGGCGTCATAATATCTTCTATCCGTTGTTCAAGTGCGTTTACGGTTGAGATCACATCAAACTCTTGACGTGAACAGCTTGGGCAAGCAATAAGGTTAATACCGCGACTACGCAGCTTTAATGATTTTAAAATATCAAAACCGACTTTAATTTCTTCAATAGGGTCTGCCGCTAATGAAACACGCAGGGTGTCACCGATACCTTCGGCTAGCAATAACCCTAGTCCAACCGATGACTTAACTGAACCAGAGCGTAAACCGCCTGCCTCTGTAATACCTAGGTGCAAAGGGTTATCTATCTGCTTGGCTAATAAACGATAAGCGCCAACAGCAAGAAATACATCTGAGGCTTTAACACTGACTTTAAATTCATGAAAGTTTAAGCGATCGAGAATATCAACATGACGCATCGCTGACTCTAATAACGCTTCCGGTGTCGGTTCACTGTATTTTTCTTGTATATCCTTTTCTAGAGAGCCACCATTCACACCAATTCTGATCGGAATATTATTATCTCGAGCACATTCGACAACAGAACGTACGCGATCTTCTCGCCCGATATTGCCTGGATTGATGCGCAAGCAGTCAACGCCATATTCCGCGACTTTTAACGCGATACGGTAATCAAAATGAATATCCGCCACTAACGGAATATTAGTTTGACGTTTTATTTCACGAAAAGCTTCAGCAGCGTCCATTGTTGGCACGCTCACCCTGACAATATCAGCACCAACCGCTTCAAGCGCTTTAATTTGTGCGACTGTCGCGGCAACATCTGTAGTCAAAGTATTGGTCATAGACTGCACAGTGATAGGTGCATCTCCACCAACAGGGACATTGCCAACCATGATTTGACGGGACTTTCGACGAATAATCGGAGATTCTTTAAACATAATAAAAATTCAATATTGTTACGTTAATTAAAAAAATTACCCTGTTAAGGCTCTATCGGTAATGAAAATTTAGCAATATTTCCGGCATTAAACGCGCTCATATCAACTGACACGTCATTGTAATCTATTTGCACTAATTCAGGCCGCCCTAAGGTAATAGAAAAAGGTGCCTGGCCAGAGATTCGCATTATATAACCTGATTTTTTTACGCCCCAAGCAATTCTTTCGCCGGTCGCATCAGAAATATTTACCCAGCAATCGCCAGAGAAAGTAAAGACAACATTCGCTACGGTTGTTGTTAAATCTTCTTCACTATGCGCTTGTTGGCCGGTGGCGTCTAAAGCATTGTTATTTAAATCCACGTTTGCTGTCACCTGCTCTGCAGCAGAAGCTTCTGTGTTATCCCGCTTATTTGCATTTTCTTTCAAAGCATCCTTCAACGCAGGTAAGCTTGCTGAAATTGCATCCGTACTGTCGATGGTATTTATTGCATTGACATCGGTGACTTGCTGCTCAGCATTATGTGTATCAGCCTCACTGCTTGACTGATTTTCACCAAGTAAATTAACCTGCTCTACTGCTTTGTTTTCTTGACTTTCTAAGGCTGAAGTCTCAACCATTATTGGTTCAGGTTGCTCTGAAGGTCGTTGCCCCCACCAAACGACAGTAGCGATAACTAAAGTCGCTAAAATGAGATAAGTGATCCACATCACCATATTATGTTCCGCTTGCTTTTCTGTACCTTTAGAAAAGCTTTGCATTTCTGCATATTGGCGTTTTGCCACACCTAATTGATCATAACTATTTAAAACGTCTTCATGAGCCACATTAACCAACTTGGCGTAATTTTTAAGGTAGCCACGATTAAAAGCTTCTGGCACAGTCAGGTCAAATTGGTCTAGCTCAATTTCTTCTACTAAGGTTTTTCGAAAATTTAATTTATCCGCCACTTGTTGTTGGCTGAGTCCTCGCATCTCGCGAGCCTCTTTAAGCATACGCCCAGGGCTGACTATTTCTATATCGTCAGAAATTTCTGCTACGTGCTCTTGTGCATTGTTCAATATTGTCTGCTCTTGCTTCATCAAGCTTTTCTCTTAGCGGTTAGCCGCTGATTTAGGATCAGCAAGATATAGTACATCGCCAATTTTTAAAGTATAAGGCCGACGTAATTTATTCCAACGTTGCAAACTTTTCATCACAATATTGTACTGCTTTGAAATAGCAAACAAACTATCACCTTTTTTAACAACATGAATAGGTAGTGACACCATGGGCGAACTTATTTCTGTTGTTTTACTTGGCGTTTGTGCAATTACTACTTCAGCCTTTACTTTTTCATCACCTTGGCTTGCAGCCCGCTCTTTCTGAACCAACACTGCTTTCCTCTTGTCTACCAGAGCACTATCAGCATGACGGTTGCTTTCATCACCTGAAGTAGATGACTGTGCTTTTAACTCAGCCTCTTGTTGTGTCGTTGGCATAACCGAGTTTTCCATAATCGGTTTTAAGCCATGACGACTTAAGCTTGATACGCCTTTATCAGCTGTCGTCTTTGGTGATAACACCACAACGCGCTTCTTACTTTTGCTGTGACTCTCGCCGGCTTGCAAGGCTCGATAATCTTCTGCTAGTTTGTCTGCATCAATTGTTTCAAGGCCATTTAAAATATATTGTTTGGCTTCAAAAGAGTTTGGAAACATTTTAACCAGCATATTGCCATAGTTACTCGAAATACGTTTATTACCCTGCTTATCATAGATTTTAAATGCTAAAGCTAGGGCGTCAGCACTGAATCGACGCGTAGATTTTTCATACTTAGACAGGTAAGTTTGCGCTAACTTATAGTCACTTTTTGCATACTGCAAACGCATCATTTGTAACAACGAACTTGCTCTATTTGGGCTATGAGCTATTGCTTTTTCAAGGTAGATTTGTGCTTTAATAAATTGTTTTGCTTTTAATTGACAAAACGCTAGGTTTTCATAACTTTGCGCAACTAATATATAGCTAGGAATGGCAATTGCTTTCAACATTTGCTGCTCAGCCGCGTCGTACTTTTCATGTCGACATAAAAACACACCATAATTATTTAGCGTATCAGCGTCTTGACTGTCAATACTCAAAGCATGCTCATAGGCTTGTGTCGCTAGATCAGACTCGCCTACGGTGTCATAGTAATGAGCAAATGCGGTATATACTTGCACTAAATTAGGTGCGAAGCGTTTCGCTTTTTCTAAATTAAGCTTGGCTTGCTGGGTATTGCCCATTTTTAAATAACCTAACCCGAGTGAGATCCGGGTCATGGCTATTTCATTCTTACTGGTTTCGTTTTGAATTATCGGCGTATCTTTATCATTGCCATAATTTTTCGTCACACAAGCGGTTAATATACTTGTCGTTAGTAACGCGATAAACAACGGAAATAATTTTGTCATAATAAAAGAGCAGTCACTTAGTAATTGTTGATTTAGGAGCAATTAAACCATTTTTACTGAAATTGACTCAGCTTTCACCTCTTTTTTTCCACTACGTTTAGTTCGGTCCAAAACATCTCCCGCTAATTGTCCGCATGCTGCGTCAATATCATCACCGCGAGTACGACGTGTGATCACTGTCAGGCCGTAGCTTTGTAGTACTTTATCGAAACGATCAATGCGCGAATTACTCGAACGTTTATATGGCGAACCAGGGTAAGGATTAAAAGGGATCAAATTAATTTTACTTGGTAAACCTTTCAATGCATGCGCTAATTCATGCGCCTGCTCAGTACTATCATTAACATGATCAAGCATGACATATTCTATTGTCGCCTGTTTATTAGCTTTTGAACCATCAATATAGCGTCCGGCTGCTGCTAAAAACTCTTCCAAAGGATACTTTTTGTTAATCGGTACGAGTTCGTCACGTAATAAGTTATTCGGTGCATGAATAGAGATGGCCAAAGCACAATCAATTTTCTCTTTTAACATATCTAAAGCCGGCACCACGCCAGACGTACTTACCGTGACACGACGTTTAGATAAGCCATAGCCTAAGTCATTCAACATAGTATCTAAGGCTGGGATTAAATTTTTCATGTTAAGCAGAGGCTCCCCCATGCCCATCATGACAATGTTAGTAATGGGGCGAGTTCCCGCAATACGTGTAGCACCAATATCATTAGCTACTCGCCATACTTGTCCAATAATTTCAGCCATCGAAAGGTTGCGGTTGAAGCCTTGCTGAGCAGTTGAACAAAAAGTACATTCCAAAGCGCAACCAACTTGTGAAGAAACACACAGTGTTGCCCGACCATTTTCAGGGATCCAAACGGTTTCAATTTCTTGACCGCCTTCTAAACGTAAAGCATATTTGATGGTGCCATCGTTTGACACTTGTTTCTCAGAAATTTCTGGTGCTTTAATTTCGGTATCACGTTGCAGTTTTTCACGGAGCTTTTTATTTAAATTGGTCATCAACTCAAAATCATCATAACCAAAATGATATATCCACTTCATAATTTGGTCAGCACGAAACGGCTTTTCGCCAATAGAAGCAAAATATTCTCGCATGCCTTGATGGTCAAGGTTAAGTAAGTTAATTTTTTTCTTCACTGGGGTTACTACTTCGGTTACATCACTCATGATAAAGCTTCTCAAAACTACAAAAAATTACAGAACAAATTGTACGCTTTTTAGTCAAAACAAACAATTTAGTGAATCAATACTAAACAAAAACCAATGTTCTCAATAGCATGTGCATTAGTAAAAACATTCGTTTTTGTCTTGCCTTAAAATAGACAAAAGGATTTTACCGATTAATCAGTAAAATCCTTCAAATTAATTTTTAAACGCTATTTGGCAAACAAATAAAATGTCAGCCTACTAAGCAAAATTTAAAATTAACGAGTACGTGGGCAAATTTCTTCGTCAGAGAAGAAGTAAGCAATTTCACGAGCTGCTGATTCTAAAGCGTCAGAACCGTGAGCTGCGTTTTCATCAATGCTATCAGCAAGATCAGCACGGATAGTACCAGCAAGCGCTTCAGCAGGGTTAGTAGCACCCATGATTTCACGGTTTTTAAGAACAGCGTTTTCGCCTTCTAAAACTTGCACCATTACTGGACCAGAAGTCATGAATTCAACTAAAGCACCAAAGAAAGGACGTTCGCTGTGCTCAGCGTAAAAACCTTCTGCTTTCTCTTTTGATAAATGTACCATTTTAGCAGCAACAATTTTTAAACCCGCTGTTTCGAAACGGTTGTAGATTTGACCAATTAAGTTTTTAGCAACTGCGTCTGGTTTTACGATAGAAAAAGTACGTTCGATAGCCATGATAGCCCTCTCAATAAAATTAGAATTAAAATATGGTGTAAATTTTGGCGCGATTATAGACGAATTAAAAGCAAATGCCTAGGCTTATCATTTTTACATGTAATGGGGGAAGTTAATCTGCCAACTTTAGCAAGTAGGTGGCTCCTTTGAGTCTCAAGCACTTAAATAAAGGCTACTCAAAGTGATGAGTAGCCTGTACTAAAAGGGCTAAGTACTAATACGACGATATTGACGGTATTGCGGTGTCCAAAAATTACTGTCAATCTTTTCAATTAGTTGCTCATCTGAGAGCGGTAATGCTAGACCTTGCTCATATGCCACCTTAGCCACTGCAAACGCTATTTTTTTACTCAAGTCGGCAATTTTCACTAAGGCCGGTAGTAACTCACCGGTCCCCGTATTAGCTAAGGGTGAGGCTTG
This sequence comes from Cognaticolwellia sp., assembly GCA_041616855.1. GTDB lineage: Bacteria > Pseudomonadota > Gammaproteobacteria > Enterobacterales > Alteromonadaceae > Cognaticolwellia. The sequence continues at coordinate 21,535 of JBFJQB010000024.1, forward strand.
CGCTAGCATTTCACTGGCTGCCATTAACATCTCATCGGTAATGCGATTGATATTAGCTGACACCACACCTAAGCCAATGCCAGGGAAGACATAGCTATTATTACATTGTGCTATAGGGAACACTTTGCCTTTATATTCTACTGGGTCAAACGGGCTACCTGTAGCGATAATGACTTCGCCCTCAGTCCAATTAATCACTTGCTCAGGTGTCGCTTCAACTTGACGACTTGGGTTACTCAATGGAAAAATGATGGGCATATTACAGTGTGCTTTCATCGCTTTAATCACCTCTTCTGTGAATAAGCCCGGCACACCTGAAACACCGATTAAAATGGTAGGTTTAGCGCCGTGCATCACTTCCAGCAAAGAGGCATAATCATCTTTTTCATGCCACGATGCTATTGCCGATTTTGGTTGCACCAGTTTTTCTTGAAAATCACGTAAGCCGGGCATATCTTCAGTGAGCAAACCAAAACGGTCGACCATAAATACTTGACTACGCGCTTGTTGCTCAGATATTCCTTCACTAACCATTTGTGAAATAATTTGCTCAGCAATACCACACCCCGCAGATCCCGCACCTACAAATGCGACACGCTGTGCTGATAATGGTACTTTTTTAGTTCGGCATGCTGCTAATAGCGTACCGACAGTTACTGACGCAGTACCTTGAATATCATCGTTAAAGCAACAAATTTCATCGCGATAGCGATTTAATAGCGGTGTCGCATTGGGTTGGGCAAAGTCTTCAAATTGCAATAAAACATGAGGCCAACGGCGTTTAACTGCACTGATAAACATGGCTAGAAACTCATCGTATTTATCTTGTTCAATACGAGGGTGACGCCAGCCCATATACATAGGATCATTTAATAGCTTTTCATTGTTGGTACCAACATCAAGCATGACCGGCAGAGTATAAGCGGGGCTAATGCCACCACAGGCAGTGTAAAGAGATAGTTTACCAATCGGAATACCCATGCCGCCAATTCCTTGGTCACCTAGGCCAAGAATACGCTCGCCATCCGTAACCACAATGACTTTTACTTTGTTTTTGGTGGCGTTACGTAAAATATCATCAAGCTGATGTCGCTGATCATACGAGACAAATAAACCACGAGAGCTGCGATAAATATCGGAAAATTGTTCACAGGCATCGCCCACTGTTGGGGTATAAATAATCGGCATCATCTCGGCTAAATGCGCCTGTACCAACTTAAAAAACAACGTTTCATTGTTATCATGAATGGCGCGAAGGTATATATGCTTATTCAAATTAGTATCAAAACTGCGATATTGCATATAGGCACGTTCAACTTGCTCATCGATAGTTTCAAAACGTGGCGGTAATAACCCCGTTAAATTAAAGTTTGAACGTTCTTCTTCGCTAAAGGCACTGCCTTTATTAAGTAAAGGCGTTTCGAGCAAGCTTGGGCCCGCATAAGGGATATATAATGGACGTTGATTATTTTCGGGTGTCATAGTGGAAGTAATTTCTTTATATTTGAAGTGAATGGTGAAAATTCATCATAAGAATAATAATGCGCACATTATATACCCAAATCACTTAAAGATGCGAGCTTCAAGACGTCTATGCGAATCTTTAATCAGAGACAATTTTTATAGTATTGCGGTACTGAATAAACCCTAGCAATTTAAAACATCGCTATTCAACCAAGGTTTAATCTGCCTCAGCAATCCATGCTAACTGAATGGCTTCAAGCACACGCTCGCCGCAATGTTTTGGGTCGTCATCAAAATTTTCTAATGCTAACACCCATTGCATTAACTCTGGAAAATGTAATTTCATCGGATCGACGTCCGGATGTGCTTCGATTAAATCGAGCGCGATATCAAGTGAATCAGTCCAGCGGTAGCCCATAGTGTTTCCTCTTTAAGATATTAACGAATAATCAAGCCAAACCATAAGCTATCAACAATTAGCATTAAAGCTAACCAGATAACAATCATTCTTGCTTTGCGACAAAATTGGCAGTCGGTGTGCCACCATTGTTTAAACGATAATTTATTCACTACATATCACTTAACTTAGCCTGCATATAAACAGTATCATAGCAATATGTCTGATTATTTGCTTATTAAGGAGTCATTTATGTCACAGATTAAATTTACATCAACCGAAAAGTCTCTATTAATCGAGAAACTGCAGCGCTACTTCATTAAAGAACTTGACCAAGAGCTCGGCCAATTTGACGCGGATTTTTTACTCGACTTTTTTACTACAGAATTAGGCGGAGTTTACTACAATCGCGGTTTATATGACGCGCAAGCATTAATGTCCGAAAAACTTGAATTAATTTCCGAGCAAATTGTAGAGTTAGAATTACCAGTGCCATAAAACTATACAAGTATAGAGCACTCTCTCATCGTAAATTTATTGCTATTAGCGGTTTTATTTGGCTGTGCCGTTTTTCGCTATTTATTCTTATTTATGGTCCTATGCTAGTATAATCACGCCTTGATAACCGCCCAGACTAAACTGATAACCTCTTTGTTCGCCAACACCTTTGCCCATAGTATTTTAAATAGTATAAGGCAGCTTGATGACATCGAATAATGAGCTGGGTTGAGATAGACTAGTGGCAAAATTTCAGTAGAGTTAACAACATGCAAAGTGTATTTTTAGACTGTCAAACCTTCAGTCCTGAACTTGATTTTTCCAAGCTGCATGAAAGTGTGGATGAGCTAACTATCTATGCTACAACTGCGCCGGAACAAGTTGTAGCACGTTGCCTTGATGCAGAAGTGATTTTAACCAATAAAGTTAAACTTACGCGAGAAATATTAAGCCAAATACCACAGTTAAAACTCATTTGTGTAACGGCTACTGGTATTAATAATGTTGATTTAAACGCGGCGCGTGAATTCAATATCGCAGTGACCAATGTTAGTGGCTATGCAAAAAACTCCGTGGCGCAGTACGTTTTTGCACAATTACTGGGGCATTTCAGTCAGATTGAACATCATAATAACAATTGCCAAAACGGTTTATGGCAGAAAAGTGCCACCTTTTGCTTGCATGGTAATGGCAGTGA
>JBFJQB010000025.1:0-24153 GCA_041616855.1 Cognaticolwellia sp.
AATACTCACGATTAAAGCTCATGGCTTGCTCCTCGTGCCCAGCTTGGACACTGTTAAACTTTGATTTGAAAAAACACTACCCCGACACCCGTAATGAAACTAAGCACAGGTGTTATTAACATAACCCCTGTGATTACTCATGGTGACAGCGTCACTCTAATATCAGCTCTTTACCTTAGCTGTTAACAACTTTTTTCTTCAGTTGCTCAAGTTCTTGCTCGATATTTTCATCGCTCTCTAGCGCACGAAATTGGCTATCTAAATCTGTTGACGATGTCATATCATAAGCCTCGACCTCGGCCTCAACACGATCAATTTTTTGCTGGTAACGTTCAAACTTATTAATCGCTTCATCTATATTATAAACGGCTGCTTTTTCGCGAACTTTTAACCGCACCTCGGCAGATTGCTGGCGTATTGCATAAGCTTCTTGTTTACGCTTAGCCTCAGTGAGCTTGTCTTGCAAACGCTGACTGTCTTGCTGCACCGCCGTTAAGTATTCATCAAGCTGAGCTAGCTCGGCATTAAAATCAGTCAACTTTTGTGCACAAGCTTGTTTTTCAGTTAACGCAGATTTCGCTAAATCTTCACGATCCTTTTTCAGTGCCAGTTCTGCTTTTTGCTGCCAACTTTCCACTCGACTGTCCATATCACGAATATTGCGCAGCACGGTTTTCTTTTCGGCAATGTACTTAGCAGCCGTTGAACGGACCTCAACCAGAGTTTCTTCCATCTCTTGAATGATCAACTTGATCATTTTTTCCGGCTCTTCTGCTTTATCTAACATCGCATTAATGTTTGCATTAATAATGTCTGTAAATCTTGAAAACATGCCCATGGTATCTCTCCTACTATTCTTCTAATGATTGTTGGTTTAATTGTGATAATTTCGTTTGTTTTGCGACTAGCTCTTGCGTTTTCACGGTGGTGTAGCGCATTGAAAAACGTTGTAGCTCAGTTTGGATTGAGTTAGCTAACGTGACAGATAAATCACGCTCAGCTTTTTGTCCTTGTGCCTGCACAGTTGCTGCTAAATAGTGCTCTAACGAGGCTTCGTTTGCTGAAGCGTTGACAGTAAATAACATCGTACAAGATAATAAAACACTGCTTACAGCAGCTTTACTTGATAATAGTTTCATTATTAATATCCTTATGTCTGTAACATGAAAAGTTAATTGTTAACTCATCGTATTGGTATCTGACATTACTATTACAAGTGCTGTGCCAATTATTCAAAGACAATTAAAGTGTTGTTATATATGAGCTATTTTGACTTTTGAAATTACCGACCGCTAGGTGACATAATATGTCACGCTATAATTTGGTCAATATTCACACTGCAAATAGTGAAATTGACCACTGGTTAAATTCATTAATTTAAAAGAAAGGGAGTTATCGGTAAGGTAAATTTATCGCTAATCATTCAGGTATTATTCTGCTTAGTTTGATCACGCTAGGAAAGCCTCCCCTAGCGTACTAATATGATAGGTAATATATCGCTTGGTTTTATGTAGATTCATTGAGGTGATGAACTCGTTTCAACTTCGGTGTCAGCTAACGCGCCCCACTCGCTCCAAGAGCCATCATATACTCGCACATCTTTATGACCGATAATATCTGCTGCCAGCGCCAGAACACAAGCCGTAACACCAGAGCCACAGCTCATGATCATGGCTTGCTCTTGTTCATTGATATTAGCAAAAATTTTCTTCAACTCATCTACTGATTTAAACAGTCCTTGGTCTAACAAATCGTTATAGGGTAAGTTTTTCGCGTTCGGCATATGCCCTCTGCGCACACCGGCGCGAGGCTCTGCATCTACACCACTAAATCGACGATTAGCGCGTGCATCAAGTATCAACTCATTTTGCGAATGTATTTGTGTTTGAACTTCACGCCAATCACAAAAATAGTCAGCTTGTGCTTGCGCAATAAAGTTACCGCATATAGGCCTTTGTTCAGCCTCGATATCATAGGGTATGTCAGCAATGGGTTTGTTTAATTTTAGCCAATAAGGTAAGCCGCCATCGAGAACCGCTATATTTTGATGGCCCATAGCCTTAAACATATACCAAGCTCGCGCCGCAGAAAACAAACCTAAGTCATCATAAACCACAATTTGGCTTTGCTGATTAATACCTAACGCTTGCGCTGCTTTTTCGAAGTGCTTTGCTGATGGCATGGTGTGAGGTAAATGATGATTTAAATCGGAAAAGCCCTGGTTTAAATCAAAACGACGCGCGTTAGGAATTCGATAGTGTGGCCAACTATGTGCTGGCGCGGCCATATTACCAACAGGGGGGATGCTTGCATCTAGCACCACCAAATCTTTGCTCGCCAGCATAGAGTGCAAATCAACACAGGAAATTAATTGCTGAAAATACGTCATGATCTAGGGCTTAATAATGAGTGTTAATATAAAGAAAATTAGCTGAGATTAACACCAATGTACAGTGTTTAAAGATAGGATGATTCAATCAGTAAATCCGGCTGTTAAGCAATTAGCGGGTACAAAAGCTTGTATTGAACAAATAACTTTTACTTTGATTGGGAAGGAAAGGATTTAAATTTAAAGCTAACGTCCACTCATCCTCATTATTTACCTTGCTCTAAATGAGCGACGATAAACGAAGTGGCCAGCATACAAACGCTGGGCAACATAAATAGGGTAAATAACAAAGTTAACGTTGGCATTGAATCATTCCTTTAAAGTCGTTTATGACGCTATATTTTTTATCGTGTTACTTATTAAGTTGCAGGAACACTTACAAAGGTTGTGCCAAAATCAGCAAGAAAGATTAAACTGTTGTTTTTAAATAACATTTAGTTTTTATCGGATAATGAGATGCTTACAAAAAACGCGGCTATCGCTTCAATGTGGTTAAATTTACTAATTTATAGTGATATCTATGCCGCACTTCCAGGTCAATGGAAATTGATGAGATAATCCCAAAATCGAGAAAATCTTTACCGATTTTGGGACTGTTAAACACGTTTATGGGCATTCAATTTAAGGGGGGGGGGATAAATATGCACCACGGTGACGAATTGACGTTAAGTCTACATTTCAGTTAAGTCAGGATTAAGCTGTAACACTTTAGCAAAGGCGTGCTGCAACACTTCACCACCAACGTTTTGGCCATTAGCATTTTCACTTAAGTAACGACGAAACTGTTTCGCGCCGGCTAAGCCATTGCATAAACCTAGCATATGCCTCGCTACATGCCAGGCTCTGCCGCCGTTGGCGACGTGACGGTCAATATAGCCGACCATTTCATTAAGCACCGTTTGACGTGACTTAACGTCAGTACCCGCGTGCCAAATTTCATTATCAGCTTGCGCTAACATGTAAGGGTTTTGATAAACTTCTCGGCCAATCATCACGCCATCAATATGTTGCATATGCTCATTAGCTTGTTCGAACGAAGTAATACCGCCATTGATTGAGATCTCCAATTTAGGCAAGTCTCTTTTGAGTTGATAAACTCTTTCATAATCAAGCGGTGGGATATCTCGGTTTTGCTTTGGACTTAAGCCACTGAGCCAAGCTTTACGAGCATGAATAATGAAATGCTTACAACCTGCAGCACTAACCGTAGTTAAAAACTGTTGTAAAAACTCGTAACTGTCTAAGTCGTCAATACCAATCCGGGATTTTACTGTGGTCGGGATCTTAGTCGCATTTTGCATGCTAGCGACACAATCCGCCACCAACTCCGGTTCTGCCATTAAACATGCACCGAATTTACCATTTTGTACGCGATCAGACGGGCAACCAACATTAATGTTGATTTCATCGTAACCTTGCTGCTCAGCAATTTTTGCGCATTCGGTCATAGCGTTCACATCACTACCGCCCAATTGCAGCACTAATGGATGTTCTTGCTCGTTATACGCTAAGTAATTACCTTTGCCATGTAAAATAGCGCCGGTAGTGACCATTTCGGTATATAGCACTGTATGTTTGGACATAACACGATAAAAATAACGACAATGCCGATCAGTCCAATCAAGCATGGGAGCAATGGATAGTTTATGTGAAATCATAGATAAAGGAATATATCTTCATAGTTTGCGAGCCCAGTAATGTCAGCATTACTGAAATTTTAATGGATTATAATTGATCGCCACAATCGACACAAACCTATAACCTCTGCTCGCGTCTGTTGATGTGTATTGTTCTGACTAGGCAGGTGATACTAAAAAAAGCAGCGATTAACCTTTGAGAATAGGAAAAACAACACCCAGCAAGCACTTACTGGGTGTTTAATAGCGGTTAGTTTTGTTTGGTGAGTTGATCTAAGTAATGCATGACCGATTCGCTGGCCGCTTCCATTTTATTTAACTGCTCAATGGCTTGTAATTTATTGCCTGAGGCGATCAAGGTTAGCGCCTCTAAACCGCTACGATGCATTTGTTTATGCGGTTCTTCAAGGCTGCGAAAGGCGTTACTGTTAGCAAATTCTGTTTTTCCTTCCGCTTTACACCATTTACCTAATCGGCACATCGTATGATCGCCTAGGCTATCAATTGCTTGATTACTGATACCTGAAGCAATGCCATAGACCTCTCCTTTCCAAACAATATGATCAAGTTTTACTGTTTGTATAAAGCTTTGTAATGCCGAATGGCCAATCGTACTTTTCATTGAGGTACAGCTGTTAATTATTTCAGCATAGTTATCATTTAAGTGCTCAACGCCTTGTGAAAGCACATTGTTACTGCTTTGAATGTCGTTAACTGAGGTCACTGTTTCTGACGTTGACTGAATAATTTCATTGACCAACTCAGCCACTTCATTGGCTGAGGTATTGGTATTATTTGCCAAAGCACGCACTTCATCAGCTACAACACTGAAGCCGCGCCCAGCTTCGCCCGCACGCGCCGCTTCAATAGCCGCGTTAAGTGCCAATAAGTTAGTTTGATCGGAAATTTTAGAAATAGTTGAGACAAAGCCATTAATGCTGTCTGCCGTTTCAGATAAACCTGAAATGCTGGAAGTCATTGAGCCCATTTTACTGGCTAAACTATGCATGTTTTTAACAATGTCTTTTAAAGAGCTACTCGAACCGTCAAGCAAACCATGAATGTGGTCTGACGCCTCACTTTCTTCATTTATAGCTATATAGGAAGACAATACTGTTTCACGTACACTTTCAATACGATTAAGACATTCAACAGCATTGTTTAAAAGTAAGCGCTCGAACTTTGCTTCAGGGCCATTGAGTTGCACTTCTAACTTTATACTGGCATCTTCTAACTCAGCTTCTAGGCTGGTATTATTCTGCTCAAGATCCTCTATACGAGCTAATAACTCGATGTTTTGCTTCGCAAGTAATTCATAATTAGACTTCAATACTAACATTTACATTCCAACTTATTGCCCAAAGAGTTATTTCATTCTAACCGTTATTAAGCTAATACCAAGTAAAAAACCAACAAATGCTTACTTTTTTGCGGAGGCGGATAATTATTATATCTTTAGTAATCTTTAATCCCCAGCACCTTGCAGCTGTTAATGAGGCAGTTAGCCACAACTTAACCTATTAATTCTGCTTTTTATCGCATATTTCACCTTGGTTCAGTCACCTGCCCACGTAAAAATGTTATAAGGAGGAATAATTTTAAAATTTATTCGCGTTAAATTTATCAGGACAATCATGAATTATTCAATCAAATCAGCCTTACTTTGCTTATGCGTTGCTGCTAGTAGCCACGCCTTTGCAAAAAGCAGTATAAGTGACGATAAATTTCGTCAATTAGAAGAAAACTTACCCACGCCAAATACTTACCGTACCGCATCTGGCGCACCTGGCCATCAATATTGGCAGCAAGAAGTTGATTACAAAATTGACATTACTTTAAATGATGACAAGCAAACCTTATCAGGCAGTGAAACGATTGATTACACCAATAACTCACCTGATACCTTACGTTACTTATGGCTGCAATTAGACCAAAATAAATTAGCAGAAAACTCTGGTGCAAAAACAACCCGCACAGCACCGAAGAAAAAAATCACTTATCGCGGTTTACGCAACGCGATTGAAACAGAAGAGTTTAATGGCGGTTATGATATTACTAAGGTGGCTGGGGCAAACGGCAAAGCCTTAAACTACGTAATTAACGGCACTATGATGCGCATTGACCTACCCAAAGCACTTAAGTCGGGTGATAGTGTAGAGCTAAATATTAATTGGAACTACCAATTACATGAACAGAAAGTATTAGGTGGTCGCTCAGGTTACGAATACTTTAAAGAAGACGATAACTACCTTTACGAAATCGCTAGTTGGTTCCCGCGTGCGGCCGCTTATTATGACGTTATGGGCTGGCAAAATAAGCAGTTTATCGGTAGTGGTGAATTCACTTTAGAATTTGGTGATTATGACGTTAGTATTACCGTTCCTGCGGATCACGTGGTGGCTGCCACGGGTGTCTTACAAAACCCGAAAGATGTGTTAAGCAAAACACAACGCAAGCGTTTAGATAAAGCGAAAAAAGCCGATAAACCGGTATTGATTATTACCCCTGAAGAAGCTTTAGAAAACGAGAAATCACGCTCAAGCAAAACTAAAACATGGCAATTTAAAGCGGAAAACGTCCGGGACTTTGCATTCGCCTCAAGCCGAAAATTCATTTGGGACGCACAAGGTTATAAAGGTGGCAAAACCGAAACCATAGCGATGTCTTTTTATCCGAACGAAGGTAACCCCTTATGGGAAAAATACTCGACTGAGTCAATTATTCACACCATGGAACAATACAATAAGTATACTTTCGATTACCCCTACCCCGTTTCTATCTCAGTAAACGGTCCAGTGGGTGGCATGGAATACCCCATGATCACTTTCAATGGTCCGCGTCCAACGTTAGATAAAGAAACCGGTGAAAAAACCTATTCTCGTGCGACTAAATACGGCTTAATTGGCGTTATTATTCATGAAGTGGGTCATAACTATTTCCCAATGATTGTAAACTCGGATGAACGTCAGTGGACATGGATGGATGAAGGTTTAAATACTTTCCTCCAATTTGTTGCTGAGCAAGCGTGGGAAGAAAACTACCCCTCACGTCGAGGCGATGCCGCTAACATCACTAATTACATGAAAAGTAATAACCAAGTGCCTATTATGACCAACTCAGAGTCTATTTTGCAGTTTGGTAACAACGCTTACGGAAAACCGGCAACGGCATTAAACATTTTACGTGAAACCATTATGGGTCGTGAATTATTCGATTTTGCTTTTCAAGAATACGCCCAGCGTTGGAAGTTTAAACGTCCAACCCCGGCTGATTTTTTCCGTACTATGGAAGATGCTTCAGGCATTGATCTAGACTGGTTCTGGCGCGGTTGGTTCTACACCACAGATCATGTAGATATTGCCTTAGGTAACATTCACTTATACCGCCCTAACAGCCAAAATCCGGATACGGAAGCAGCGTGGGAACGTGCACTAGATAATGAAAAACCAGACTTTATTAGTAAAATCCGCAATAACGGCCAATGGGTTCGCACTCATGACAAGCCTGAGTTATTAGATTTCTACAACGAGCATGACAAGTTCACGGCCACCAACGCGGCACGTAATCAATATAATAAAAGCGTCAAAAAGCTTGAACAATGGCAAAAAGAGCTGCTTGTTGATGAGCGTAATTTCTACATTGTGGATTTTGAAAACAAAGGTGGCTTAGTAATGCCAATAATTTTAGACCTAACCTATGCTGACAACACGATTGAACGCGTGACATTACCGGCTGAAATTTGGCGTCGTAATAGTAAAAAAGTATCTAAATTGCTTATTCGCGATAAAGAAATCACCGCCATCGCCATAGATCCAAACTGGGAAACAGCTGATGTCGATGTGAATAACAACTACTGGCCTGCCCGTCCAATCAAGTCTCGCTTTGAGCTGTACAAACGCAAGAAAAAAGACATGATGCGTGATTATAATGTCGAATTAAAAAGTGCTAATGAAAACGAAGAGCAAGCAAAACCAAAAGCAAAGGTTAAAGAGCACTAATGATGTTAAGCCTAGCTAAACGTATTTTTGTTTTGCTACTGTGTGGGCTAGCCGCTAATGCGCTTGCCCACCGTTACTTTTTTAGCATTACCGATATCGCGTTAAATGATAAGACTCAAGCAATAGAAGTTATTCATCAGATAACCACTCACGACATTAATAATGCTATAGCTGATGCCAAGCAGATACATTTTTCAGTTGCTCATCCTGAGTACGAAAGCTATATTCGCCAATACCTTGAAACGCACTTTCAAATGCACTTTCAAGGCCAAGCCGTGCCTTTAAATTGGGTTGGACTTGAAGTGAGTAAAGGCAATATTTTTCTTTACCAAGAAGCGCCATTTCCACACGCGCTGACGGGGCTACAAATAACGAATAACTTGTTAATAGAACGTTACAAAAAACAAATCAATACGGTTAATTATCGTGATAACGTGATAAAAGGTAGCCTAACTTTCAACAGATCAGTTACTATTAAACACATCGAAATTAATAATTAAACTAGTTAGATTTACATTTTGTCGATATACGTGCAAAATCAATTCTCTAGATTAAAGCAAAAGCCTTTTGGAAAACATTCATGAATGTAGAGTTTATCAACCCATTTCTGTCGTCAATGCTAAACGTTATGTCAACTATGGCGCAAATGGAGCTCACTCCTGAAAAACCGCGTTTAAAAAAGAATGAAGTAGCTCAGGGTGATGTATCAGGCTTAATTGGGATGGTGAGTGAGCAAACAAAAGGCTCTTTATCTATTACTTTTGAAGGTAAATTAGCCATTGCTACCATGAAAAAAATGGTTGGCGAAGGCCCTGATGAAATCAACGAAGAAATTACCGATCTTGTCGGTGAAATCACCAACATGGTCACTGGCGGCGCAAAACGCATGCTCAGCGAGAAAGGCATTGAGTTTGATATGGCAACGCCTATGGTCGTCTCTGGCATAAACCACACCATTAACCATAAGGCTGACGGCCCGATTGTCATTATTCCTCTGTCTTCTGAGTACGGTAAAGCCTACATTGAATTTAGTTTTGATAAATAGCTCATCTAAACACCCTAATCAGCCTCGTTTAAACGGGGCTTTTTTATCTTTACGATAAACGATAAGCTTTTTTTCCAGAGAAAAAACTATATACCTACATCTTTTACGAAGTGTAATATTCTCTAGGGTGAGAAAGAAAAACACTGATGTTATGCTATAAATTTTACTTTTGAAGAGACGTTTATGTGGCAACAAGTAGAAATAACGCTAAAACCCTACCATCGAGGCTTTCACTTGATCACAAACGAAATTGCCCAAGCCCTCGCTGAACTCTCGCCTATTCGCTACGGCATGCTGCACCTTTTTATTAAACACTCGTCAGCCTCACTGACCATTAATGAAAATGCTGACCTGACGGTTCGGGAAGATCTAGAGCGGCACTTTAATCAATTCGTACCAGAAAATGCGCCCTACTATCGCCACACTTATGAAGGCCCTGATGATATGCCGGCACATATCAAGGCCAGCACCATAGGCAGTAGCGTTACCATACCACTGAGTCACGGCAAAATGAATTTAGGCACTTGGCAAGGTGTATACCTAGGAGAGCACCGCGATATCAGCAGCTCTAGAACGTTAATTTTAACCGTGAGTGGTGAATAATTTTTCAATATCCGCCCTATTTCACTCTTCTCTAGTTGCACCGCTCTACTTTATAAACATTATTGCTAGTGATTGTTAAAGATAACTGTTACCGATAACTAGCAGCATAAAGCAACAGGAATAAACAAACAGAACCACCAAGACAGGAAAAAATCAACTGTAGCCAAAACTAAAGTAAGCGCTCTCTTCCTTGATGAATAAACGCTTGAACTTTTTTTAAGCTTTTAATTGTAATAACAATAACCTAGTCCTATGCTTTAAATAACTTTACTGCACTCATCAATGTCATTGATCAGCAACGACGAGGAATAATAATGAGAAAAACATTACTAGCATCTAGCTTAATGGCTGCCATGTTAGCTAGCCAGGCACAAGCTAGCGATATTAATTTTAGCGGTTATGGCTCTATTCGGGGTGGCCTACTAGTTAATGATGATATAACGCCACAGTTTTTTGGCTATGACGATCAGGTTGACTTTAAAAATGAATCTTTATTTGCGCTACAAGTTAAAGCCACGTTAAATGAGCAATGGAATGCCACCATAGTGCTACAAGCACGAGGTGAAGAAAATTTTGATGTTGAAGCACGCTGGGCCTATTTGAATTACCAATACTCTCCTGAAACAACAATATCTTTTGGTCGTTTTGCCCTACCTTATTTTAGAAATTCCGATACGCAAGATATTGGCTACAGCCATAATTATAGTCGCTTACCTAAATCAATCTACTTAGGTGAGGAGTACGATATTATTGAAGGTATTCGTATTATGCATAGCACATTTGTTGGCGATGGTGATTTAACTTTCAAAGGCTCATTTGGCTCATTTTCGGGAGCAGTTAACGGTGTAGGTTTTGAACTTGATACTATACTCCAAGGCTCTATTGAATATAGCTACGAGTGGTTTTCTATTTTTGCTGGCGTGTTAACCGGTGATGCAACTTTTGATACCCAAGCAAGTTTTGACGCGAGCCTGATGCAAACATTACCTGGGTATGCGGTCAGCAACGGTGTGGCTTTTAACCCTAATAATGACGCCGTTTATAATATGGCTGATTTATATGCTGAAGAAGACCAAGCACTCTATTGGTCTACGGGCTTTACCATTGATCATGAAAACTGGTTATTTAATGCTGAATATGCCGCTTACGACATTGATGACTCGTTCATTGAAGAAACACAGGTCATGTATGTCTCACTTGGCTATCGCTTTGATAAAGCAGTCGTGACGTTTGTCCATCAAGATTATGATTTTGACTACACTTATGAACAAGCAAGCTCTGCTGATCCGTTTATTAACGCCTTCGTAATCGGCGCTACCGATAGCTTTTTCAAACCTGACTCATATGATGCACAAGGAATACATTTTCGTTATGACGCCGATCAAGGAGTAGCGTATAAACTTGAGTACACCATCATTAATAATGAATTAGCGAATGAAAGTGCAAGCTTAGTTACTTTTGGCGTAGACTTTATTTATTAAGGAACCTGTAAAATGAACTTATTAAAACCCATATTTATTAGCATTTTACTTGTAATAAGCTTTGTTAGTCAGGCTGATGTTTCGGTAATTATAAACGCTGATAATCCTGCTTCATTAGATGCAAAAACCATTAAACGCATTTATCTTGGCAAAATAAAAGCATTTCCTAATGGTGGCAAGATAACTGTTTTGACTCTAGAAGATGGTGCACCTGAAACTGAACAGTTTCGTCAAAGTGCTTTAAAGAAATCGAATAGTCAGTTTAAATCCTATTGGTCTAAGCTAGCTTTCACCGGTAAAGGTACACCGCCGAAAGAAGTGTCGACTAGCGCCGAAATGATCCAGGCTATTAAGGCTAACACCTCATCAATTGGCTTTGTCGATAGTAGTGCTGTCACTGACGATGTCAAGGTCATTGCGACCTTTTAGTAGCTGATTCTTTGATAATAATAATGATAAATTAATTTGTACTTTGTGTAAGTATTGAATTACCAAGCTAGAGGCTGTTCATGAAAATATTTAAAAAATTCAAAATTTTTCACAAAATAATAACCATATTGGCAATTGCTATACTTAGCTTTGCGGTAAACTTGGCAATCAATATATCCGCTATCTCAAAAAACCAAGTGTTACTTAAAACCCTGCAAAGCAGCTCAATTCATTTAGTGAACTTAACCAGTGAAAATGTCACCGCTTGGCAAAGAATCGACGAACTTTATACACAAAGTGTGTCCTTTGGTGATGAAGACTTAGTTGAGGACGCAAACGCTGCGCTAGCGAGTTTATTAGCCAATTTACAAAAAATTGATGCCTTAGACAGTAGTTTTGCTGATATTCGTCAACTAACGACTAAGGCTAATGAATATAATACGATAGCCAATAGTATTTCCTTAGACTTTATCAATGAAGAAATTGATTTTCAATCTGCACAACCCGCGATACAAAAAAAATCAACATTATTTGAAGAAGTCGCAGAATCATTGAATAACGATAAAAAAAATGCCGCCACCCTGTTTGATAACTTGGTTGAAGAAACGGTTAATAACTCAAGTGAATCGCGCGATCTCAGTGTCCTCTTAGGTATAATTTTATTACTCCTCATGACGGTGTTAAGTGTCATGATTGCGCGTTCAATTAGTAAATCTGTCATCTCTGTCGATAATTCATTAAAAGAACTTGCCGATGGCGATGGTGATTTAACAAATCAGCTCACGGTTAATAGTAAGGATGAATTGGGCAGTGTTGTTGAGCACTTTAACATTTTCACACAGATACTTAGAGGTATAGTCAAAGAAGTTGTGGCCGTGGTTGCCCCTTTAACGCTTAGTGCTAAACAACTGACAGAAAAAGTTCAACAAGTAGACAGCAATATTAAAGAACAATCAGAAGTTGCTGAAGTTACCAAGCAATCTATGGTGGAAATGCAACATAGCGTCGCCGATATTGCTAAGTCCGCAGCAAAAGCAGCGAGTGCGGCAGAGGCTGGTGAGCTCGAAGTAAACCAAGGCATGGAAAACGTTCAGCATTCATTATCGGTTTCAGGTGAATTAACAGAAAACATTTCTATCGCATCAAACGTCATTAATCAATTGGCTCACGATTCGCAGAATATGAATCAAATTCTCGATGTGATTAATAGTATTGCAGAGCAGACAAATTTATTAGCCCTTAATGCTGCAATTGAAGCTGCACGTGCAGGTGAGCATGGTCGTGGTTTTGCTGTCGTTGCAGATGAGGTCAGGAATCTCGCCTCGAGAACAGCATTATCAACTACTGAAGTGCGAGAGCTGTTAGATAAATTAATTTCAGCGGCAGATCAATCGGTTAGCTCTATGGAAACGGCTAAAGATAAAGCCACGCGTAATGAAGCTATTTCCAGAGAAGTTGATGACTCATTAACCAAAATAAAAGAACAAATTGGCCATATTAGTTCTCTAAATAATCAAATAGCGACAGCAACAGAAGAGCAATCGATTGTGGCGGAAACTGTCGTGAATAACATCGAAGATATGTACAGCAGTTTTGGCGCGACCACCCTTGCAGTAGAAGAAATCGGCGCCGTCGCACATCAACTTGATGGCAATGCAATATTAATCAGAGATGCGACATCTAAGTTCATCATTTAATGCTCTAGCGCTTATATTCCCCCCATTCGCAAGTTGTAAATGGGGGATGAGGTATGAAGAATGGGGAGTTCAACATTATCGTCACTCATTGAATTTACCCAAATTGAGGTTAGTGAGTCTGCATATTTTTATTTTGCTAGCTGAATATGCACACGACGAGAAATATTACAGAGCAGCTCGTAGGGAATAGTCGTGGCATATTCTGCCACTTCTTCAACAGCTAAACCTTGACCCCACAAGGTGGCAATATCGCCAACACTATCTCGACTTTCATGACCCAAATCTACCGTGATCATATCCATGGATACCCGACCAATCAGCGGTACACGCCGACCATTAATCAGCACAGGGGTGCCATTTGGCGCATGACGCGGGTAACCATCACCATAACCAATCGCAACAACACCTATCGTGGTATTGGTGTCGCTAACCCAAGCACCACCATACCCCACCGCTTCACCTGCGCCAATTTCACGCACGGCAATCAAACTCGATTGCAAAGTCATTACCGGCGCAATACCCTCCACTTTATCCTTGGACGGAAGTGGTGAAACACCGTAAAGCAATAAGCCAGGTCTAATCCATTGATAATGACTTGCTGGCCACTGCAATACGCCAGCCGAATTAGCTAAACTTTTCTCAAGGGGGTATTGAGCTGTCAATTCATCAAATAAGGCAATTTGTTTTGCAGTCGCTTGATTTTTCTTTTCATCCGCGCAGCCTAAGTGACTCATCAAAACGAGTGGTTGCGCAACATTGCTTGATTGGCTTAACGCTTGATAAAACTTTGAGAGCTGTTCAGGGTTAATACCTAAACGGTGCATACCGGTATCAATTTTCAGCCAAACTTTTAGCGGCGCAGCTAAGTTAGCGTCCACAATAGCAGCAAGTTGCTGTTCGTTATGTACAATGGTTTCTAGGTGATTAGCCGCAAGCGTTTCGATATCTTCTATGGCAAAAAAGCCCTCAAGCAAGACAATCGGTTTGGTAATACCAGCCCCCCTAAGAGCAAGTGCTTCATCAATACGGGCAACGCCAAAAGCATCAGCATGAGGTAAGGCTTTCGCAATAAGCTCTAAACCGTGACCATAGGCATTAGCCTTTAGCACAGCTAACACCTTAGCGTTTGGCGCTGTAGATTGAATTAAGCGGTAATTATCATTGAGGGCAGCTAAATCAATAACTGCCGTTGCTGTGCGCAATGCCATGAGGACTTAATCTTCATCCAGTACGTGTGGACCCGCATAATTATCGAAGCGAGAAAATTGCCCTTGGAAGGTCAATGGTACTCGCCCAATAGGACCATTACGTTGTTTACCAATAATAATTTCTGCCATGCCTTTGTATTCAGAATCATCGTGATAAACCTCATCACGATAAATAAACATAATTAAATCGGCATCTTGCTCAATTGAACCTGATTCACGTAAATCTGAGTTGATTGGGCGTTTATCAGAGCGCTGCTCCAAGCCACGGTTAAGCTGAGACAGTGCAACCACTGGCACTTCTAACTCTTTCGCTAATGCTTTTAATGAGCGAGATATTTCAGCAATTTCTAAGGTTCGGTTATCGGCAAATTGTGGCGCACGCATCAATTGCAGGTAATCGATCATGATCATACTGATCCCCCCATGATCTCGGGCAATACGTCGCGCTCTTGAGCGTACGTCGGTGGGTGTCAGCCCTGCCGCATCATCGATAAACATTTTACCTTTTTCGATTAACAAACCCATAGTTGAAGATAATCGCGCCCAGTCTTCATCTTCCAATTGACCGGTACGTATTTTCGTTTGATCAATCCGGCCAAGTGACGCTAGCATCCTCATCATTAACTGCTCTGACGGCATCTCTAAGCTAAAAATTAACGCCGGCTTATCCTCGGTCATTGCAGCATGTTCGGCCAAGTTCATCGCAAAAGTAGTTTTACCCATCGAAGGTCGGGCGGCCACAATGATCAAATCAGACTTTTGTAAACCTGCGGTCATTTTATCTAAATCTGTAAAGCCACTTGAGACCCCTGTCACCCCGTTAGTCGGTGAAGCACAAAGTTTTTCAATACGATCAACGGTTTTTTCCAGCACCGAATTAATATTTTCCGGACCTTCTGACTTATTAGCACGTTGCTCTGCAATGGCAAAAACCTTCGTTTCTGCAAAATCGAGTAAATCGGCACTCGTGCGCCCTTGAGGGTCATAACCGGCTTCAGCAATTTCATTGGCTACACTGATCATTTCACGCGTTACCGCTCGCTCACGAACAATATCTGCATAAGCTGTAATGTTGGCTGCGCTGGGCGTGTTTTTCATCATTTCAGCAAGGTAAACAAAACCACCGGCGTCATCGAGTTTTTGATCGTTTTCCAGTGCTTCAGATAACGTGATCAAATCGACCGGGTTACCTAATTCGATTAAAGTCCCTATGGTTTCAAAGGTAATACGATGTGAACGGCTATAGAAATCTTGTGCGACAACGCGCTCACTGACGCGATCCCAAGTTTCATTATCTAATAATAAACCACCCAGTACTGATTGCTCGGCCTCTAATGAATGCGGCGGAACTTTTAACTCATCAATTTGTTTATCTTTAGGAAATTGGTTGTTTTTACTAAACTTGGCTGGCTTGCGATCGGCCATATCACACCTTAAATGCTTGGCGATAATCTCTACGTAAAGGCGCGGTTATTGCGCTTTTACGTATAAAAAATTATTCGAAAATAAAGAGAGCTAATGTAGCAGAATTTACGCTTAAGCAAAATGATCAATCGAAAAGAAATATTTCACTGGTGTGAATTTATGCAGGTATTGAGAGTCCTTGTCAGCGTTGACGATAACACTGTAGAACGGCGCGTACCATCAAGGCATGAGCCGGAAAATGCTAGCCGCTAAACACCTGAATAAGGCATTTAACGTGCGCGCTATCTTAGTCTTTGATTTATTTAACTTCTATCCTGCCACTTACCGTGCTTGCTCGCACAGAGGCACTGGCGTTGCCGGTTTCAAAAGACAATTTCGAGCTAGGGCCATATTTCGCGCGCCTTGCTTTCGCTGATGTTAAACCATTAACAATATTGCCACCGGCGTTAGCTTTTAAATTAAAACTGGCTTGGACCGCATTGTTAAACTCGACGGCTAAATCGCCACTGACACTGGACATTTTTAGCAAGCCATTATGATTAAGTGATAGTTGCCCTTCAAATTCACCACTAACGGTCGAGACCATCATTTCATCGACTTCAGCCAAACGCAACTCAATATCACCAGAAACTGAGTTCGCCGAAACTTCATTAGCACTAGAGCTAGAACTTACACTACCGCTAACGCTTTTAAAGTGCGCTCGCCCAGTCGAATTTCTATCATGAATATCACCACTGACCGATGATAGGCGTATTTTCCCCGCTAAATTTCTGCTTTCAATATTGCCACTTACCGTTGCTAATTCCACTTGCTTCATCAGATCTTTTGCGATGATATCACCGCTAACAGTTTGAATTTCACTGCCATGGGTAAAATTACTAATGTTGATATCCGATGAAACGCCTTTAAAACTGACACGCACATGTTTAGGCATTTCAATGGTTAAATCGGAGCCGTCAGCTCCCCAACTATTATGGTTAGATTGTGGTGTTTCAACGCGAATAATAATTTGTGAGCCAGATCGTTCAAAAGTCAAACCTTCGGCTTTATCATCTAACTCACCTTTGACTGACACAGTATCGCCCGTGTTACCAATAACGGTCACCTCACCGCGTAAATTTTCAATAGTAACGTTGGTAATGCTGCCCAATACCATCGACTCATCGACACGTTCGCCTGCCCAACTAGGTGTCGCAGTCATTAACAATAACAGTGGTAAGTAACTTCGTAAGCTTCCCATATTAACCTCTTATCTCGTATATCATCATGACTAAATTTGTTGCCACTGAGGGCTATATAATTGTTTCAGCAAGTCTAACTCTTGCTGCTGTGTCCAGCGTAATAGATTTAATAAATCACTATTATTCGGATCATTTGCCAATGCCTTGCTAATTGTTTTTTGTGCTGAGCTGAGCTTAACTAATTCTGTCTGCATTGCGACCGGTAATTGCTTAATATCGGGCGTACCAAAGTTAACTAACAGGGTTTGCTTTTGCTGCTCAAAGTCATGCTGCATTGCCGCGACTAAGTTTAGTGACGGATGTTGTTTTGATGACTCTGGGCTGATATTCAACCAAGTTAATAACACCGCAGCGACAACTGACGCAGCCCATGCAGTTGGCATAAAAACCTTATGGCTTGAGTGTTTTTTGACCGCGCCAGCATTTTGGTTAATTGCTTTCTCTATGCCTGACCATAAATCTCGTTGTGGGGTCATTTCTTTCGGCAACTGTGCTATTGCTGCTTGTAAGCCTGCATCAGCACTTTTGTGTTCACTATTTATTTCTTTCATCATTTACTCGCTTAACGACTCGCGTAATAAACCTCTTGCTCTATGGTATTGCGCTTTACTCGTGCCCACGGCCATACTTAACATCTGAGCAATTTCTTCATGGCGATAACCTTCTATGGCAAATAACACAAACACCAACCGCGCTCTTTCAGGGAGCTTTTGAATTTTTTTATCTAAACTCGAACATTCTGGCATTTCAACCGTAGCGTCTTCAATTGCCTGCTCTTCAATACTAAAAATGCGTTGCAACCAGGTTTTATTCTTACGGATATGTCCCAAAACAATATTACTGGCAACACTATGTAACCAGGTTGAAAATTTACTTTCACCGCGAAAGTTACTTATTTTCTGCCACAGTTGCACAAAAACTTCCTGACAGACATCTTCAGCGCTGTCTTTATCAGCCATCATACGCCAGCACAACGCATAAATACGACGATGGTAGTTTTCATAAAGGTGATGAAATGCCTGCTGATCGCCTTGTTGCGCTTGTGTTATCCACTGCGACTCAAGATCTGGGCTAAAATGTTCATTGGCATCAATAATTTTTAACTTATCCAAAAAGTAAACTCTCGGTGTTTACGTCATTACAATGATTAGATGCAGTATGGAGCAAAAGGGTTTAAAGCAAAATAAATAAATTGCCGTAAGTTGATTAAGTTTTCTAACTAAGTATTAGCGCTTATTGCGTTTTTAATAAATGTTCAGCAACTATAAAATTTAACAATAGCTAAATTTTTGGCAAAAAAAACGCCAAAAGGCGCTTTTTTTCTGGTAATTTAGCAGAATTACTTCTTGCTAAGAGCACCAAAACGCTTGTTGAATTTATCAACACGACCACCAGTCTCAGCAGCTTTTTGCTTACCAGTGTAGAATGGGTGACATTCTGAACATACGTCAAGGTGTAAGTCTTTACCTACAGTTGAACGAGTTGTAATAACGTTACCACAAGAACAAGTTGCCTTGAACTCTACATAATTTGGATGAATACCGTCTTTCATGGGAACCTCTGTTAAGGCCGTATCGCCACTTGATCAGTCATTATTGCTGTCAAGCACCATACGAGTTAAAAATAATGGAGGCGAATGTTAAAGGATCATTACCCCCATAGCAATAAAAATTGCTAATTAATTAAGCAATAGCGTGCTTTATTTCATAAAAATCCACTTAGGGCAATTTTCTGGCTTGGCATTGCGTCATTAAGCAGTAGAATAAGCCCAACATTTGCTTTTGATATCGCCGTATTTTGCCGAACACGTCAACAGACATATACCTGCAAGTTGCCATTCCGGTTCCTATGCGCCAGTTATTCACTTACAAAGTGCCTGCTGAACTACATACTAAACCCTTACAGTTAGGTGAACGGGTTATTGTCCCTTTTGGCTCTCGGCAAGTGATTGGCATTGTTTTATCCATTGATGACAGCACTGAGTATGCGGCCGAAAAAATAAAGTCGGTGCTCAGTAGGGTAAATGATAACTTTAATTTCTCGCCAAAACTGCTGACCTTTATTCAACGCTGCAGTGATTATTATCACCACCCGATTGGCGATGTCTTCCAACAAGCGTTACCAGCGCTACTGCGACAAATAAAACAACCTAATCTTGAGTTGCCCGATATTTGGTTTGCCAAAAAAGACTTAAGCGAAGATGAAGAACTGGTAATTACTAAGCGTTCACCAAAACAAGCAGAGTTGTTAACTTACCTCAAGCAGCACCAAGGTATGACTTGGTCAGAGTTATTAACGCTTGGCTTTAATAAGGCACATTTGAACGCGCTGGAGAAAAAACAATTTATATACAGCAAAACTCGCGCGGTAACAAAATTCCTATGGCAAGAGCAAGCACTGCAACAAGAAAACCGACTCCATTTATCTGCTGAGCAAGCCATCATTGTCGCGACCGTGAAAGAGCTGCAATCCCAGTTTTCCTGCCACTTAGTCGATGGCATAACCGGTAGTGGTAAAACCGAAGTATATTTGCAAGCCATGGAGCAAATTTTGGCGACCAATAAACAAGTGCTAGTACTAGTGCCTGAAATCGGTTTAACACCGCAAACCTTAAGCCGCTTCGAGCAACGTTTTAATGTCCCAATAAGCTTGCATCACTCAGGATTGAATGACAAAGAGCGTTTACAAACTTGGTTAGAAGCACAACGCGGTACAGCCGCCATCGTTATTGGTACCCGCTCGGCTATTTTTACGCCGCTACATGATCTAGGCCTGATCATTGTTGACGAAGAGCACGATGGCTCATTTAAACAACAAGATAGCTTTCGCTACCATGCCCGAGATATTGCCATACTTAGAGCCCGCCAGCTCGATATTCCTATTATACTCGGCACGGCCACCCCAAGCTTTGAGTCTCTGCAAAATGCCTTAAGTGGCAAATATCATTACCACCAATTACGCAAACGTGCGGGTAACGCTTCGACGGCAAAAATCAGCTTAATCGATGTTGCACAACAGCAAATGCAACATGGCCTTTCCGGCACCTTAAAACAAGCGATAGAAAATACCTTAGCCCGTGGTGAACAAGCGTTAATCTTTCTAAATCGCCGCGGCTATGCGCCGGCCATAAACTGTCAAGAGTGTCATTGGGTAGCAGACTGCCAGCGCTGTAATAAACCTTATACCTTACATCAAAGCCAAGGCTTACTGATTTGTCACCATTGCGCTAGCCAAAAGCGAATTCCAGCCCAGTGCCCAAGTTGCGGTAGTATTCGCATTAAACCATTGGGGCAAGGTACTGAACAATTAGAAGAAAAAATCAGCGCGCTGTTTCCTGATTACTCAACGGTGCGAATCGACCGGGACAGTACCCGTAAAAAAGGGGCCTTAGCCAAACTATTAACTGAGGTAAGTAATAAAGAGCATCAACTGCTGATTGGTACACAAATGCTCGCCAAAGGTCATCACTTTCCCGATGTGACCTTAGTGGCAGTGCTTGATGTTGATGGTGCTTTATTTAGTTATGATTTTCGCGCCGCTGAGCACATGGCGCAATTGTTAGTGCAGGTTTCTGGTCGCGCAGGCCGGTCAAGTAAACCGGGCAAAGTACTCGTACAAAGTAATTTTCCTGATCATCCCTTATTACAAGACCTTGTTAATAACGGCTACCAACACTTTGCTAAGCAAGCGCTTATCGAACGTCAACAAGCTTTATTGCCACCATTTAGCTTCCAAGCATTGTTTAGAGCCGAGGCAAACTACCCGTCTTACCCAGAGAAGTTTTTACGCGCGATGAGCGAAACGTCCTTTGATGGTTGCCAGTTTGCAGGCCCCGTACCTGCGGCGATGGAGAAAAAAGCCGGTAAGTTTCGCTTTCACTTAATTTTACAAGCGAAGTCTCGTAAACAGCTGCATCAAGCGGTATTTAAATTGATTCACCATCACGCCAACAATGAATGGCAAGCAAAAGTGCGGTGGTCAATTGATATCGACCCAGTCGACTTAAGTTGGTAATTGCCAAGAACCTCGACTTATTTACAAGTTAATCATATCAATGGGTGATATTTCTTTACCAGTTGGTTAGAATTGGCGAAAGTCTTCCAGTAGAAAATTTTCCATGGCGCATCAAGATTACGTTTCCCGCTCGCGAGCAAAAAACAAAAAGCAAAGCCCTTATAAGAAAAATGTTGAACCGACACCAAGTGTTTCATTAAAAGTAAAATTAACTGCGGCTTTTTTAGCTGTCGCTATCCCTAGTTTTGGCTATATGCTGTGGAGTATTAAAGATAAACAGCCCAATACGGTGATAACACCTAAAGTTATCAAAACTGAAAAAACTACCGAACTACCTAAACCGCCAGAAGAGAAATGGACTTACGTTGATGACCTAAAAAGCAAACAGGTCGAGGTAGGGGAATATGAGGTTAAACAAAAAGGTCCTTACAAAATGCAATGTGGCTCGTTTAGAACGCGTAAACAAGCAGAATCATTGAAAGCAAAAATCGCCTTTACTGGCTTAGAAGCACAGGTCAGTAAAGCTAAAGGCACTAGCTCTACGTGGTATAAAGTGTATTTAGGGCCATACGCGAAAAAACGAAGTGCCGAAAAAGATAAACACAAATTAAAAAACAACTCGGTACACGGTTGTAAAATTTGGGGTTGGGATTAAATTTACGGCAAATTTTCTCCACCATCTTAATTAATATTTAAAGCTGCCTAGAGTTCAACTTTTATTCTAGGCATAAGCATCTTAATCCCAAGTTAAACCGCTTCGGCTTTACTTACTGATAACTAATAGTTGACAGCTCTTTCATCACTTTTAATAGCAACATAAAACTTAACGCTGGCAGTGTTCTCTCGTTTGCTGTCGTTATAATTCCTTTCACTCCCTTGAAAAAGCTTCAGCTGCCCCTTATCTAATCTACATTAGACAAGCCGACTATCTCAGTTGGCAATATGTAAGAGGTTAATTGTGACTACTATTGTTTCTGTCAGACGTAATGGCAAAGTTGCCATTGGTGGTGATGGTCAAGTTTCCCTTGGCAACACTGTAATGAAAGGCAATGCACGCAAAGTGCGTCGCTTATATAATGGCAAAGTACTAGCTGGTTTTGCTGGCGGCACTGCTGATGCCTTTACCCTGTTTGAGCGTTTTGAAAGCAAGCTAGAGATGCACCAAGGCCATTTGACGAAAGCAGCCGTTGAACTAGCAAAAGACTGGCGCAGTGATCGCGCATTGCGCAAACTCGAAGCACTATTGGCCGTTGCCGATGAAACTGCATCGTTAATCATTACTGGTAATGGTGATGTGGTACAGCCAGAAAATGATCTGATCGCTATTGGTAGTGGTGGCAACTTTGCCCAGTCTGCCGCGACGGCATTACTTGAAAACACCGAACTTTCTGCAAAAGAAATTGTTGAAAAATCATTAAAAATTGCCGGTGATATCTGTGTATTTACCAATCAACAACACGTGATTGATGAACTATAACCGCCATTTTGTAAGGAATTAATATGTCGAATATGACACCACGTGAAATCGTTCACGAACTCGATAGCCATATTGTTGGTCAAAGTGATGCCAAACGTGCTGTAGCCATCGCTTTAAGAAACCGCTGGCGTAGAATGCAACTTAATGAAGAGTTGCGCGCTGAAGTCACCCCAAAAAACATTCTGATGATTGGCCCAACCGGTGTGGGTAAAACAGAAATTGCCCGTCGTTTAGCTAAGTTAGCTAATGCCCCCTTTATTAAAGTGGAAGCGACCAAATTCACTGAAGTGGGTTATGTGGGTAAGGAAGTCGAGACCATTATTCGCGATCTTGCTGATATGGCGATTAAAATGACCAAAGAGCAGGAGATGGCACGCGTTAAACATTTAGCTGAAGAAGCGGCTGAAGAACGCATTTTAGATGTGTTATTACCACCACCTCGAGATGGTTTTGGTAATGACGAGCAGCCAGAAAATAGCAGCACTCGCCAAGTATTTCGTAAAAAATTACGCGAAGGCCAACTTGATGATAAAGAAATAGAACTCGATTTAGCCGCGCCACAAGTTGGGGTTGAAATCATGGCTCCTCCAGGCATGGAAGACATGACTTCACAACTACAAAGCATGTTCCAAAACATGTCGAGTGAAAAAACTAAAAAGCGTAAGCTGAAAATCAAAGATGCCTTCAAAGCCTTGCAGGAAGAAGAAGCAGCGAAAATTGTTAATCAAGATGACATCAAAGAAAAAGCGATCTACGCCGTTGAACAAAACGGTATTGTTTTTATTGATGAAATTGACAAAATTTGTAAGCGCGGTGACAGCTCAGGCCCTGACGTTTCACGAGAAGGCGTGCAACGTGACTTATTGCCATTAATTGAAGGCTCTACCGTTAGCACTAAACACGGCATGATAAAAACGGATCATATCCTGTTTATTGCCTCGGGTGCTTTTCAAATGTCAAAGCCGTCTGATTTAATCCCGGAATTACAAGGCCGACTGCCAATTCGCGTTGAGTTAAAAGCGCTAACCACTGACGACTTCGTGCGTATATTAACTGAGCCTAATGCCTCGCTCACTGAGCAATATATTGCGTTATTAGCCACTGAAGGGGTTCATGTTTCGTTTAGCGAAGATGGTATTCAAGCCATCGCTAATGCCGCATGGCAAGTTAACGAGAGCACTGAAAATATTGGCGCTCGACGTTTACATACCATGATGGAACGTCTTATCGAAGAGCTGTCGTTTACCGCTAACGACAGAGCTGGTGAAAGTATTCTCATTAATGCTGAATTTGTCGCCAGTATTTTATCCGAATTGGTTAAAGATGAAGACCTTAGTCGCTTTATCCTGTAATCAGCAATCATAAGAAACTGGAGCAAATCATGGGTAAAATTAAGCGCTTTACTATCAATAGTTCGACCGCGAGCTTAGCAATCGTGTTTGATAATATTGACCAAGACGACGATAAAACTATTGAGTTAAGCTTTGAATATTTACGCGTGTTTGCTCC
>JBFJQB010000026.1:0-23784 GCA_041616855.1 Cognaticolwellia sp.
AAGTCATCTGCTTTATCCGCATCCGCAGGGAAGTCACAAAAACCAACGCTACATTGCAAATGTACTTCTTGCTGCGCCACTTGATAAGGTCGACCAATCACGGCATGAAGATGCTCTGCCGCCGCCTGTTGTTGCTGTTCATGACTATAATCTATGACATACATGAATGAGTCGCCGCTTAAACGGCCGACCACTTTAGGTTTTAGTATGCTGTGATTAAGTCGACGTGCTATTTCCCCTAAAATCAAGTCACCCACTTTTAAACCATAAGTATCATTTACAAATTTAAAGCGTTTGATATCCAGCAAGTAAATTGACAAGTTTTTCGCATTATCATTGGCGATTTTCATTTCATGGGTTAATTTTTCAAGTACCTGTTCTCGATTTAACACACCAGTAAGCGAGTCATGTTTACCTAAATATTTTGCCCGATTGATTGCCGTTGCGGCTAAGTGTCTTTCTGCCCCTTGCATCCAAATGAGTAAAATAAAGCCCAGTACCGTATTAATGCCCATATCAACATAAATCAACCATTGGGTTAGGTGGCGGAACCAATCTTCGGTCAGCGCAACTATCGAGGCGAATGAATAAACCACAAAACGACTGCCAACTAAAATACAGAAAACGAATAAGATTTTTCCAGAGAAGTGCTTAACATTCGATGAGAATAAGAAACTTGCCGCGGCAATATAACCACAACCGAAAATAAAAGCCGATAAACTTTCACGTAGATAGAAACGATTAAAGACATAATTAGCATCAAAACCGTATAAAAGTGCAGCAGCACTGCCAATAGCAATGGCGGCGAAAATGCCTATATACACAACCTTAGGTAATATTTTTTCTTGTTTGCTGGCGCTATAAATGCCAAACATCAAAAAAAGGAAAAATAAATAATTACTAATTTGCCTGATTAACGCGATAGTGACGTCAACGAAACTACCCACTTCTTGTTCGTTGAGGATACTACCTAAGGCTTGGCTTAATTGATTAACCGCTAATGCTGATAAACTCAACATCCAATATTTGACATAGACACGACCAAGGCCGCGATAATAAGCAAGGAGAAGTACAGCAAGAATGCTAAAAATAAGAGTTTCTGTAGAATAAATTAAGCTATGGGTTAACGCCCGATCAGCCATAAATACAACGCTTATAGAAAAATAGTAGCTGTTATTAAATAATGTTTTCTAGCTAATTACAAGTAACAGTGTCTCCTGTATTTTTTACACCTATCGCGCCTTTGCGGTTGTGCCTGAGTATTTCGCCGTTATACTAGTTAAGAGAAAACGAAACTAGGAAAAACTTACTATGGAATACAACACCTCAGAGTTATGTGATATTTACACTGATTTAATCGATGTACTTGAACCGGTATTTAGTAACTATGGTGGCCGCAGTTCATTTGGCGGTAAAGTTGTGACGGTAAAATGTTTCGAAAATAATGGCTTAATTGCCGAAGTCGCTGCCACTGACGGTAAGGGCAAAGTATTGGTAATTGATGGCGGAGGCTCAACACGACGCGCCCTAATTAATGCTGAAATCGCTGAACAAGCGACGAAAAACAATTGGGAAGGCATTATTTGCTATGGTAGCGTTCGAGACGTTGACGCCTTAGAAGATATTGACATTGGCATACAAGGCTTATTGTCGATACCAGTTGGCGCCAGTGACAGTAGCATTGGTGAAAGCGACTTGGCAATTAACTTTGCCGGCGTAACTTTTTTACCTGACGATCATATCTATGCCGACAATACCGGTGTAATCCTCTCTCCTGAGCCATTAGATATTGAATAGCTCCCCTGGCGTTAATTAGCCTGCACTGGGTACTGTTTTTGCCACGCTATCAACCAGTGTGGCAACTCGTCTAGGCTTATACCGGCACTATAACGTTGCCCTTGACCATATTCCCCGCCCATGGTGATGAACATTTCTTCGGTTGCTTGGACATTAATATTGCTGCCGATTAAGGGTAAATCCATTTTACGGGTTAAGTTGATCAACGCATTGATGATAGCTTTATCAGACGAGCCTGCCGCTGCTTGTGCCAATGAATAACAATCAATCTTAATGCTACTGACCGCCATGCGGCGAATATAGCGCAAAGCGTCATAGCTACCAGAAAATTCATCAATAGCAATTTGCACTCCTAGAGATTTTAATTGGTCGATACTCGCTTTGGCTTGCGAGGAAGACATTAACAGTATGGATTCTTGGATCTCCACCACTAGGAATTTGCAATCAACCTGGTACGTGACCGATTGTTGCTCGATATAATCAACCAAATCGGGTTCTAATAAACTATGCTCGGTTAATTTAATCGCCACGGGCGTTAATGTGTTTAAGCGCTGTAATTCGACAACAGTTTTAAATGCTTGCTTGACCATCAGCCGACTCAAGGTATAAGCATCTCCGCTTTGCTCTGCAATCGCCATAATGTCAGCTAAACTTAACAGCTCATCATCTTGTCGTTGCCAAGTGACTTGCATTTCAAAACCACTAATAGCCTTGTTATTCAGTTGCACTTGCGGCTGCAAACACCACTGTAAGCTATCGTGTAGAATGGCATGATTAAGCTGCTCCATTTTATGTAATTGCTGCTGATTAAACACCGCAAGTTTTTGGTTGAAAAAACTCACGAGTTGCTGCTGCTTTTCAGCTTGTAATAACGCATCTTCGGCAAAAGCGATCACTTCACTGAGGTTGTCACTGTTTGGAGCAACAAATGCGACACCAAATGCTAGTTTAAAAAACGATGAAAAGCTTTTAAAGCTCATGGGACCCGGTACGGCGAGCGCAAGTTCTTTACACAACTGTTCAATGATAATTTCGTCGCTGTGTTTACTTTGTGAAACATCCATCGCCACTAAAAAATGTAGACCTTGTAAGCGCGCAAGTCTTACTGGCTCGTTTTTTTCGGAAAAATTCAGTAACTCCGTGCGATTGGCAATAGATTTCTGTAAACAATATGCCAACTGCAACAGTAAAATATCTGAATTATGATGGCCTAAGACACCATTAACTTGTTGAAAATTTGTCGGTTTAAAAACAATGACCGCATATCGAGCCGACAAATTGTTTTTTAAACTCTGTTGAAAAAATGATAAGGCATATTGATAGTTCGGCAAATTCGTGACCGGATCATAAGCAACGGGTACTGAGGGTTTAGCTGATAGGCTTCTTTGTTCATTCTCTCTGGCAATCAACGTAGTAACTAGGTGCCAACACCCATTTGCCATTGCCAGTAAATAGGTTACGACACTAAGTACGACGAGCAGGTTTAACGATAATTCTTCAGCCAACCAAAAGTAAACGCTCAGCGAAAAAACAACATTAATCGCCAACAGGCTCATCGCACGCTTATTACTTTCATCACTAGTGTTACGTGCTATCCAAACAAAACCTAAACCAGCAAATATTTGCAGGCTAGCAAATATTAACCAAGCTACCTTGCTGCTAACAATGGCCGAAAAAAGTAAAACCATAAATAACGAAAACACTAACGCAAAAACACTATCTTTGATGAGGGGTTTGAAGGTTAATTTTTTTACCACGAGATGATAGTTACTCGACCAATAACTGGTTATTAACAAGAATAAACTGCTAAAAATCAAGTTAATACCAACATGTTGTTGCGGATTGTAATTGAGCGAATAAAGCAAACCCAGCAAGCTCAGGGTCAATAACAAGGGTAAGCGTTTTTTAATCGCTGGCCTGGATTTAATAATAAAAACCATAAGCAAAACGGGTAAGCTCAAGCCTAAAATAAAAGCAATATTAAACTCAACAAATGAGAATGATGCATTCGCTGCATAAACAGGAAAAGAGAAAATACTAACGTTCGCAATTAATGAAAATAAGGAAAACATAGCAAGGCGTACAGCACGGTAGCTAGTCATAATAAAACCCAAACCGATAACATCCCCTAAGACTAATCAATCCAGTAGTCTTTGTACAGTAACCTAACTTATTTAAGCTCTGGATAAATCAAAGAATTGCACTTATCCAGATAACCTTTATTGGCAAGTATTAGCTTCTTGCTAATACTTTAGGTGTAACACCTAGCTAAATAACTATTTTACCCGCTTGCATCAGGTGCGTTAGTGGATTGACACCAAACTGATAACATAACTCAGCCGGCTGATTAATATCCCAACAAGCGATGTCAGCATCATAACCAAGCGCCAGTCGTCCTTTACTGCTGGCTAACCCTAACGCTTTAGCACCATGGCAAGTGACTCCTGCCAATGCTTCTGCGGGTGTCAATCTAAACAAGGTACAGGCCATATTGAGCATCAGTTGAATGGAGTTAATTGGTGATGAGCCTGGATTAGCGTCTGTGGCAATGGCCATGCTCACCCCATGTTTACGCAATAAATCTATTGGCGGTAACTGGGTTTCACGTAAGAAGTAAAATGCACCCGGTAGTAATACCGCAGTCATATCGGCCGCTTTCATCGCTTTGATGCCAGCCTCATCTAAAAATTCAATGTGATCAGACGACATAGCTTGATATTGCGCCGCTAATTCCGTGCCGCCTAAATTTGATAATTGTTCTGCATGCACTTTTATTGGCAAATTATGGGCTTTGGCGGCAGCAAATACCTTTTCGGTTTGCGCTAAACTAAAGCCAATACCTTCACAAAACACATCCACCGCGTCGGCTAACTTATTGGCTGAAATTTTCGGGATCATCTCTTCACAGACTAAGTTGATGTAATCGTCAGCGCGACCTTTGTATTCAATTGGCAAGGCATGGGCGCCTAAAAATGTTCTTTGTACGGTTACGGGCAATGTTTGCCCCAGTTTACCGGCAACATTGAGCATTTTAATTTCATTGTTCGTATCGAGGCCATAACCTGATTTAACTTCAAGGGTTGTAACACCCTGTTGGTGTAAGGCAGTTAACCGTTTTAATGCGCTGTCGAACAGTTCGTCTTCACTGGCAGCACGGGTTGCCGTTACCGTTGACACAATACCACCGCCAGCATTAGCTATTTCTGCATAACTTTTGCCTTCAAGACGCATTTCAAATTCATTCGCGCGGTTGCCTCCATAAATAATATGGCTATGGCAATCGATTAAGCCCGGTGTTAACCAAGCCCCTTTACCATCGACAACCTCGACCGCTTCAGCATCAAAATTGGCTAATTCTGCCATTGTGCCTAGCCAAACAATTTTGCCGTTATCAATTGCCAGAGCAGCGTTTTCAATTGCGCCATAACTATTGGCTCCGTCGCTCATGGTAGCGAGGTTGACGTTAGTCCAAAGCGTTTGCCAGTGTGGGGTAGTGGTTGACATAAAAATTCCAATTCATTTGCGTGCACAAAACTGCCCTAACTTGCAGGTCGTACAGGGCTTAGCCTTCATCTATAATTTGCACTCTAGCTGATCATAAATTAACAAGCAAGCTTGTATATACAACTATTGACCTGAGTTAAAAAAAGTGAGATTGTATATACAAGTTAAAAATTTACTCTGCGTATTATCCAATATTAGGCATGACAATGACACCAGTAAAAACAGCAAAGTATCGTGTTATCAAGCAATATATTTGCGAGAAAATAGAATCAGGCCAATGGCTTGAACATAGCAAAGTGCCTTCTGAAAATGAATTAACCGAACAGTTTTCCGTGAGCCGAATGACTGCACGTCGAGCCTTACAAGAGTTAACGGAGCAAGGTTTGTTGGTGCGCTCTCAAGGCTCAGGTACTTTTGTTGCTACTTTTAAGTCACAGTCCTCGTTATTAGAAATTCGCAATATCGCTGATGAAATACATGAGCGCGGTCATCAATACCATGCGCAGCAACTTGACTTAAAATCAGTTGAAGTTAACGCAGAAATGGCTATTTTGTTGTCATTAAAAGCGGGCGACAAAGCCTTTTTTTCTAGCGTTTTACATTTTGAAAACGCCACGGCGATCCAATTAGAGCAACGCTTTGTTAATCCCAGATTAGTGAGTAATTATCTCAGCCAAGATTTTACAAAAATAACCCCACACGAATATTTATCTTCTGAAGCGCCGTTAACGGAAGCGACACATGAAGTTGAAGCTATTCTTGCTAGTGCTGATATTTGTAAGTTGTTAAACATTACGGAGTCTGCCCCTTGTTTACAGGTTAAGCGTCGTACTTGGTCAAGCCAGGGGGTTGTCAGCTTAGCCATATTAACGGCACCCGGTAATAAGTATCGCTTAGGTAGCCATTTAGTTTTTTAATCTTTGCACTGATGAGCGTTAATGTGATGTTTAAATATGTTATCGACCTTTTAAAGCTTGATATCGTAAATGCTCTTGCTGATGGCAGAATCAAAGTCACTTGAACGGCAGCTGGTCATAAATTTCGACCGGGCAGCCATCTAATTTTTTAATTATTAATTTAGGAGCGTTAACATGACGTTTAAATATGGTATCGACCATCTAGACCTTGATATTGTCAACGGTATTGCCAACGGCAGTATCAAAGCCGAGCTTTGCCAGGAAGCTTTAGATAAAATTAATACAAGCCGTCAACGAGTGGAAAAAATGGCCGCTTCTGATAAAGCGGTTTACGGTATCAATACTGGTTTTGGCCCTTTATGTGACACTCAAATCACACCTAAAGAAACCAACTTACTGCAAAAGAATTTACTGATCACGCATGCCGTAGGTGTTGGCGAGCCCATTGCCAAAGCTATTTCAAAGTTAATGTTGATCACCAAAGTGCATGCTTTAAGTAAAGGTTTTTCAGGCATACGACTAGAGACCGTTGAAAGAATGCTAGCATTTCTTGAGCTTGACCTTATCCCTGTCGTACCCGAGCAAGGTTCGGTTGGGGCATCGGGAGATTTAGCACCACTTTCGCATTTATTTTTACCGTTATTGGGTGAAGGTGAGTTCTGGCAAGGCGAGAAAATCGTACCTGCGGCGCAAGCATTACAAAAACATGGTTTAGTGCCAATGGACTTACATGCAAAGGAAGGTTTAGCGTTAATTAATGGTACGCAATTTATCTTATCGCATGCCATCACGGGTTTAACCAAGATGCGCTATTTACTAGACTTAGCTGACTTAACTGGCGCTATGAGCATCGAAGGTATGCAAGGTAGTCAATCACCGTTTAGAGAAGAGCTACATGCGACTCGTCCTTTCCAGGGCAGTTTAGACGTGGCTAGCCGTATGAGAAGGTTCTTTACTGGCTCACAAAATATGGCATCTCATAGCAATTGCGATCGAGTACAAGATCCATACTCGCTACGATGTATACCGCAAGTGCACGGCGCGTCTCGAAATGCATACAACCACTTAAAAGAGCTTGCTGAAATTGAAATGAACTCAGTCACTGATAATCCTATTGTTATCAGCAGTGAAGAGGCTATTTCTGGCGGTAACTTCCACGGCCAACCGTTAGCTATGGTACTAGATTACGCCTCTATTGCTGCCGCTGAACTGGGTAATATATCAGACCGTCGTTGTTACTTACTACTTGAAGGTTTACACGGTTTACCGCGCCTATTAACCGCTTCAGGTGGCTTAAATTCAGGCATGATGATCCCACAATACACCACAGCTGCCTTAGTAACTGAAAACAAATCACTTTGTTTCCCGCCTTCTGCTGATAGTGTGCCTACGTCGATGGGACAAGAAGATCACGTCTCTATGGGCAGCATTTCAAGTCGACAGTTTAATCAAATCTTAGGCAATTTAGAGAAAATATTGGCGATTGAATTGATGTATGCCGCGCAAGCAATTGACTTTAGACGTCCTAATAAATGCTCAGATATAGTTGAGAAAAACTTAAAATTGATCAGAGCGAAAGTGGCAAAACTTGAAGAAGATAGACTGTTAAAGCCTGATATCGATGCCATGATCACATTAGTAAGATCACAAGCGTTTACTGTTAGTTTTGATGAATAAAGGGAGCGAAAAACCATGGAAACAGCAATGAATTCTCAACAACTAGCACTTTTTCAAGACAGTATAAAGCAAGGTATTCCAAAAGAATTACCAGAAGCTAAGCCTTACCCTGCTGATGCTAACCGTGCCCCTAAGCGTAAAGACATTTTATCTGTAGCAGAAAAGCAATTAGCGGTAAGAAACGCCCTACGTTACTTTCCGAAAGAGTGGCATCAAGAGCTAGCAACTGAATTTGCCCAAGAGTTAAAAGACTTTGGTCGTATTTACATGTATCGCTTTAAGCCAAGTTATCACTTAAAAGCCCGTTCTATTAGTGACTATCCAGCTAAATGTCAGCAAGCGGCCGCTATTATGTTAATGGTAGAAAATAACTTAGATCCAGCGGTTGCTCAGCATCCTGAAGAGT
This sequence comes from Cognaticolwellia sp., assembly GCA_041616855.1. GTDB lineage: Bacteria > Pseudomonadota > Gammaproteobacteria > Enterobacterales > Alteromonadaceae > Cognaticolwellia. The sequence continues at coordinate 8,302 of JBFJQB010000026.1, forward strand.
TAATTACCTATGGCGGTAATGGCGCAGTTTTCCAAAACTGGGCACAATACTTATTAGCGATGAAGTATTTAAGTGAGATGGAAAGCGATCAAACCTTACATTTATACTCGGGTCACCCGATGGGCTTATTTCCATCATCGATAGATGCACCACGTGTCGTTGTGACCAACGGTATGATGATCCCTAATTATTCTCAACCTGATGACTGGGAAAAATTCAATGCCTTAGGCGTGACTCAGTATGGCCAAATGACGGCCGGTTCGTTTATGTACATTGGCCCACAGGGCATTGTCCATGGCACGACTATCACGGTAATGAATGCATTTCGTAAAGTCCTCAACAAGGGCGAAAGCCCACGGGGAAAAATCTTCCTAACGGCAGGTTTAGGCGGCATGAGTGGCGCGCAACCGAAAGCGGGTAACATTGCCAATTGTGTAACCGTGTGTGCTGAAGTGAACGCCAAAGCGGCCACTAAGCGCCATCAACAAGGTTGGGTTGACGAATTAATTGATAACATGGGTGCGCTTATTGCCCGTGTTAAATCAGCGCAAGCCAATGAAGAAGTGGTCTCAATTGCTTATATCGGTAATATTGTCGATGTCTGGGAAAGCTTTTATGAGCACGAGATATACGTTCATTTAGGTTCAGACCAAACGTCATTGCATAACCCTTGGTCAGGCGGTTACTACCCCGTTGATATCAGCTATGAAGAGTCGAATCGTTTAATTCGTGAAGAACCCGAAGTATTTAAAGAAAAAGTCCAAGCAACATTAAAACGTCATGCTGATGCGGTTAACAAGCACACTGCACGTGGTACTTACTTCTTTGATTACGGTAATGCCTTCCTGCTAGAAGCATCACGTGCAGGCGGTGATGTCATGGCTCAAAATGGACTTGATTTTAAATACCCGTCATACGTGCAAGATATCTTAGGTCCAATGTGTTTCGACTATGGTTTTGGCCCCTTCCGTTGGGTTTGTGCTTCAGGTAAGCCGGAAGACTTAGATAAAACCGATGCCATTGCAGCACGCGTGCTGAAAAAAATCATGCAAGAGTCGCCTGAAGAAATTCAGCAACAAATGCAAGACAACATCACCTGGATTGAAGACGCGAAACAAAACAAATTAGTGGTGGGCTCGCAAGCACGCATTCTTTATGCTGATGCTCAAGGCCGTATGGAAATTGCCAAAGCTTTTAATGATGCGATTAATAATGGCGAAATTGGCCCAGTAGTACTTGGCCGAGATCATCACGATGTGAGTGGCACTGATTCACCATTTCGTGAAACCTCAAACATTTATGACGGTAGCCGATTTACCGCGGATATGGCTATACACAATGTTATTGGTGACAGTTTTCGTGGCGCAACTTGGGTATCAATTCATAATGGCGGCGGCGTAGGCTGGGGTGAAGTGGTTAACGGTGGTTTTGGTATGTTGCTTGATGGCAGCGAAGCGGCAGAGCGCCGATTAAAATCAATGTTATTGTTTGATGTCAACAATGGTATTGCTCGTCGTAGTTGGGCGCGTAATGAAGAGGCTAATTTTGCCATTAAGCGCGAAATGGCCCGCACACCAAAACTTAAAGTCACCTTAGCAAACTTAGTTGAAGATGATATTTTAGATAATTTATCGCTGTAAATACGGGCATTTAAGTGGCAGCAAGTCTGAAAAAGCTTAAGTGCCTTTTAAATACTTAACGACAATACTGCTACCAACTAGCTAAAAAGCCAAACCTTTAAGGTTTGGCTTTTTATATTCAGACCTCTCCTACGGGCTTTTACAGGTAAAATTAATCAATTTTTCAGGATATTGGTACATCCGTGTTCATTGGCTCTCTTACATATTTCAGACATTTAACTTATTGCATTACAAGCCTCGTCCAAACTGTATAAAGGTTTGTATTAGGATTTGCTCTGCGGTGTCACTCGATAAACAATGCGCTAGCGGATCATGATCAAAAGCCTCTTTGTTAGGGTGCTGCAACGCCGTTGTCCATTTCTGGTTGTTACGTTTTATTTCTGCCCTGCATCTCAACCCCTCATCATCATTGATATAGAAAATCTTAACCTCATCCGTGCGCTTGATCAGATTTTGATAAGGATAATTACTGGCAGAAAAAATCATCATGTGCTCTGCCTTGGCTATATTGCTAATCAACAAAAAAACTATAATAAATTGAACTTCAAGTGATTTAATTAACATATCTTTCATTTTATCTCTCAGCTCTTGCCTTGGGTGTTAGTAACAGATTAGTTATGATAAGGTAGGAAAACAAACGATATAAAATTAACCATAATTAAGAAAAACTTAATCATGAGGTATTTACCCCCTTTAAAGTCGCTACAGTTTTTTCTAGTTGCGGGACAAGCAAAAAACTTTAAGCAGGCTGCTGAGCAATTGCATGTTAGCCAAGCGGCTGTCAGTCAACAAATTCGATTATTAGAACAAAACCTACAAACGAAATTGTTTGACCGCACCAATAAACAAACCATGCTTACCGATAAAGGAAGAGAGCTGTTGCCCTTTATTCAAAGTGCATTTGAGCAGTTATCTTCCGGCATTAAGCGCATTACGGGCGATCAGAATCCGCAAGTATTGCGTATTTCAACCGCACATTCATTTAGCTCGTTATGGCTGATCCCGCACCTTCAAGAATTCCAAAAGTTACATCCCGACATCATGGTGCAAATCGCACCGTCGACCGAACTTATTGATTTTAAGCAATCAAATATCGATTTAGCTATTCGTTTGGGCACCGGCGCTGATACTGAATTACGACAGAAAAAAATCTATGATGACCACCTTATCTTTGTGGCAAGTCCACAACTGATTACCGGTATCAATAAGGATGATCCGGAGGCTATCTTTCGCTTACCTTGGATAGAAGACACAAGCTCAGGCATAAGGCAAAGGTTTGATAATTATTGTCAAAGTATCAACATTAACTCCGAAACTTTAACGCCTATTATTCAAACCAATGATGCACTGCCATTGATTGACAGTGCGGTTCAAGCACGTGGATTTTTATTAGTCAATCGTAGTTTAGTCATGGAACACTTATCTGCTGGGCGTTTGGTTAAACTACTTAACTATGCCAGTAAAAGTCCGTATTCGCTTTATCTGGTCGCGCCTGAGCAACAGTTTACTTGGAAAAAAGTGCAGCTATTTGAAGACTGGCTAGTGCCTAAATTGTTAGCGTCATTCGCCACGGTTAAGCAAATATAACAAACTTATTTAGCTTATTTTAACGAGCGTGCACCCGTTAAAATAAGCGATTTTATTATGGAGCGTTTCGCAGTGCGGCAATACGCTCCTCAAGTGGTGGATGGCTGGCAAACAACTGCAGCATTTTCGACTTGTTATTAATTCCAAATGCCGCCATCGAACCGTCAAGCTGACTTTCATGGCTGCGCTTTAATTTTTCTAACGCGCCTATCATGGCCGACTTTCCGGCTAGCTGCGCACCGCCAATATCGGCTCGATATTCGCGTTTTCTTGAAAACCAAGCCACGATAATACTGGCGAGCACACCTAAGATCATTTCTAAGACAAGCACCACACCATAATAGGCAAATGTGCCTAAACCACCTTGGTTGTTATTACCTCGTGTCGCGTTATCAATGATACCGGCAATTAATCGCGCTAAGAAAATAACAAAGGTATTCACCACCCCTTGCACCAACGTTAACGTCACCATATCACCATTAGCCACATGACTGATTTCATGGCCGATAACGGCTTCAGCTTCAGCTTGGCTCATGTTTTCTAATAAACCTGTACTGACAGCCACTAAAGCATTATTTCTATTGGCCCCCGTTGCAAAAGCGTTCATATCAGGCGAGCGATAAAGCGCGACTTCTGGCATGCCAATACCGGCTTCGGCTGCATAGCGTTTCACTGTGGTTAATAGCCATTGTTCAGTATTGTTTTTCGGTTGTTCAATCACATAAGCCCCTACCGAGCGTTTTGCCATCCATTTGGACATCAATAACGAGATAAAGGCCCCACCAAAACCAAAAACACAAGCAAGCATTAACAAGCCACCCAGCCCTTGTCGATCGATACCAAACACCGACATTAAAATACTTAACGTCACGCTAAGCACTAACATAATGGCTAGGTTAGTCAGTAAAAATAATACGATTCTTTGCATCTTTTATTCCCAAATAAAAACATCTAAAGACATAATATGTCTAATTGACGAGAAAACAAGTGCTGCATAAATATATTGTTAAACGCGCTAAATGAAAATAGAAAAAAACACCGCGGTATAATCTAGATACCTGCTATTGCAGTACCAACCTCTCTATATTAGAACATACGCTATCGTACTCTATAGCTTTAGTCTCCAGCTTTCTCACAGAACAAATGCATGTAACTTGACATAATATGTCAAGCTTGCTACTTTGAGTGAATTCTTGTTAACGTTAAGTTAACAGTAAACTCATCTTGGAGGTGGTAATGGAATACATACTATTTTTTGAAACTTGGATCGTCCTCGCTCTTTTATTCGCCTGTTTAGAAATTTTTGTCCCTGGCGGTATCCTGCTTAATCTAGGAATAGCCTCATTGCTAGTGGCCATAGGCGTGCATCAACAAATTCTCGACACTTGGGTATTAACCTTAACCACTTGGTTTATTCTCGCCACCTTATTATTGATATTAGTTTATTTTATTACCGAACGATTTTTCCCCGGAGAAACCACGGTTGAAAATGTCTATGAAGAGTTAGATATTTATGGAAAAACCGTTCAGGTTGTTGAACAAATAGGTCCTGGTATACAAGCAGGTAGAGTTGAATTTCAAGGCACTACATGGACAGCACTAGGTGACGGCTCTATTATTCAATCTGGTAGTCAAGCCACCATTGTTTGCAAAGAAAATATTTCGTTAGTCGTTGAACCTAGCAAGTAATCTGATTAAATCCCCCCACATTTAACCCCTTAAAATTAAGTAGGAGAATACCTATGTTAGCTACTGTTACCTTTGCTTTTCTAGCATTGCTTTTTATTGTAGTGAAACTTGTGCTCGTTGTAGAGATGAAAGAACTGTGCGTCATTGAGCGTTTAGGCAAGTTTCGCTCAGTGATGCAGCCGGGATTGCATTTTTTGATCCCCTTTATTGATCGGGTCGCCTATCGTCATGAAACTCGTGAGCAAGTGCTTGATATTCCTGCGCAAAGCTGTATTTCTCGTGATAACATTCAAATCAGTGTCGATGGCTTAGTGTATATTCAAGTAATGGACGGTGAGAAAGCCAGTTACGGTATCGAAGACTATCGCCGCGCTAGCATTAACTTAGCGCAAACCACCATGCGCTCGGAAATAGGTAAGTTAAATTTAAGCCAAACATTTTCGGAACGTGACACCTTAAACGAAACCATAGTTCGAGAGATTGATAAAGCCTCAGATCCATGGGGAATCAAGGTATTACGTTATGAAGTACGCAATATTACCCCGTCAGATAATGTCATTCATACGCTTGAGAAACAAATGGAAGCAGAGCGCCAAAAACGTGCTGAAATTACCTTAGCGGAAGCAGAAAAAGAATCGACTATCAACTTATCTCAAGGTGAGCGACAAGAAGCCATCAACTTATCCGAAGGCGATAAGCAAAAGCAAATCAACGAAGCGCATGGCCGCGCGCAAGAAATTGCCATTCTGACCCAAGCGTCTGCCGAAGGCATTAATTTAATTGCCAAAGCAGCGGCATTACCCAGTGGCGATCAAGCAATAAAAATGCGCCTATTAGAACAATTTATTTCACAAACCGGCAATATTTTGAAAAGTGCTGATGTTTCTATCGTGCCCAGTGAAGTGGCAAAGCTAGAAGGCTTTTTCCAAGGTATGGATAAAGTGACACAAAATATTCAAGGAGCAAAATCATGATCGCTGTTGATGCAAATACTATTGATTTAGCGGTATTGGCCATTTGGGCATTTATCTTCCTATTCCTCGCGTTTAAATTTTTCCAAGCCATTTGCTTAGTACCGACAAAGTCAGCTTATGTTGTTGAGCGTCTAGGTAAATACCGCTGTACACTTGATGCCGGATTTCATTTATTGTTGCCTTTTATTGACCGCGTTGCCTTTATTCAAGACCTTAAAGAAGAAACCATAGAAGTCCCCCCACAAGAATGTTTCTCAAAAGATGAGGTGAATGTTGAAGTCGATGGCGTAATATACATTCAAGTAATTGACGCCGTTAAAGCCAGTTATGGTATTACCGATTACCGCTTCGCCGCCATGCAACTTGCTCAAACCACAACGCGATCCGTCATTGGTACGCTTGAATTAGATCGCACATTTGAAGAGCGCGATATTATTAGTGCGAAAGTGGTTGAGGTACTTGATAAAGCCGGCGAAAGCTGGGGGATAAGAGTACATCGCTACGAAATTAAAAATATCACGCCACCGGTTACAGTGCGAAATGCCATGGAAATGCAGGTTAATGCTGAGCGTGAACGCCGAGCCATTTTAGCGAAAAGTTTAGGTGATAAAGCCAGTCGTATTAATCGCTCTGAAGGACAGATGACCGAGTTAATTAATTTATCGGAAGGTGAAAAGCAACGCCGAATTAACTCTGCAGAAGGTAAAGCGGCGGAAATATTAGCGATTGCTCAAGCCACTGGAGACTCAATTAGTAAGTTAGCCGCGGCGATAGAGCAACCTGGCGGCCAACAAGCGCTTGATATGCAATTAAGTGAGCAATATTTACAACAAATGAAAGGCTTAAGCACGCCATCAACCAAAGTTATCTTGCCGGCAAATTTGCTTGATTTTAAACAGTGGCTAGCCACAGCAGGTATTCATAATAAATCTTAACGTTATTGGTTCAAACTAGTACCTAATAAGCTCAACATAAAAAAGCCGACCTTATCTAAGTCGGTTTTTTTTATTAGCTATCGAGTTAAAGGCACGCTCTTAACTGAATATACTAAGAACGTTAGCAGTTAAATAAGCACAAATACTATTGAAGCAATTAATAGCACCGAACAACTGAGCCATATTCTGTCAGCTATTTTCACTTGTTTTGTCTTGTTGGCCTGTCTGAGCTTACTCAAGAGCAAATAAAAACCGGTAGTTAATAAGGCAATAGAAAAGTGCACCTGAATGGTTAGTAACTCAGTATTTTCCTGCCAGAGAAAAACGGGACCGCTGTAATTAACAAAAAATAAATTTAACAACGAAACATGCGCCCATAAAACAATAAACATCAGCACTATTTTATATTGATAAAGCGTTTTTAGTGTTTTAGTAATGACATTAGAGGCCATAAAATATTTACCTGAAGTTCTTAATAGTGATCACAAGACGGTTAGCCATTGTAATAAATCATCATAAAGATAGTGATAGTGTAATTCTTGGCGAAGCTTATCGCCGACAACTTGTTTACTCTCATGCCTTACTTGCTCGGCTTCGAAGCGAGGAGGAGATAAACCTAAAGCTTTTGCTGCAACTTGGTAATAACGTTTGCGAGACGCTTTAGTGCCACTAACGACATTATAAACGGTTGCTGGGCTTTCTGTGACGTTTTTAATCAACATCTTAATGATATTAACCACATCAGTTTGATGCACTAAATTCACCTGTGCACTGGCATTAGTAAAAATGCGATCAGACTGTAAAAAATTGCCGGGATGACGATTTGGTCCGACTAAGCCGGCTAAGCGCAAAATATGAACTTGTTGAGAAAACGCCAGTGCTGCCTGTTCAGCCGCAAATAATGTGGCAACTTTTTCAGCATTGAAGTTTAAGGCTTTGTTTTCATCAACTTTACCGACCAAACCATTATATATCGCGGTAGAATTCAACAAAATAATTTTTTTAGTTTTGCCTAATTCCGCTAGCTTGACTAATTGTTGAATTTTCAATAGATAGTCAACTTTACCTTTTTTTAATTGTGGTGGGATAGCAATAACCAGCACATCCTGTGCAAACAAGGCTTTATCGACGCCAACAATTTCGTCTTGTTCGTCAACCGCACAAGGCAATATTAATGGTATGGCGGGAATCTTTAACGCGTTAAGTTTGTCTAGCGTTGATTGAGATTGATAACTCGCTAGCACAAAAACACCTTCAGCCATTAATGACTTGGCCAGCGCTTGCCCTAACCAACCACAACCAATAATACTGACGCTCATGCGCTCTTACTCCGTAAACGTTCATTTCACTTTGATGAATTTTATTTATTATCTGACGCGCGATGCGTTTGAATAACATCAACTACTTGACGAGCAATTTCATTAGGTAGAGGAATCGATAAATTATATTGCAATATTTTCCAGCCTTGCTCAGTATTGATCAGCACACCACTGCCGCGACAACGGCCATAGCTTTTGTTTTCAAGCAACTCATCAAAAAAGGCAATATTACTCACTTGAGATTTCGTAATATGACGCTCAACTGGCGTATATAACCAACCACGACCTTGACTAAAATAAGGCTTCACAAAGGCAGCAAATTCGCTTTTATTCCATCGTTCGCTGCTATCGGTACCTAGATAAATTGCATCTTGAGCAAGTAACCCCAGATACTCTTCATAATTGGCTTCTGCTGCCGCTTGATGAAAACTATCGAGTACCTTATCAAGTTCACTATTGGCAGTAACAAAACAGCTAAAAAATATAAACCCCAGTATCACTTTATACATACTGACTTGTTTCCTTTCTTGGTATAAGTCTCTCAATGATAACCGAATTAACCATAACTTTCAGTTTGAATAATGCCAACCAAATAGCCATAACTACTTGCGTTTGGCAATAGCGACATAAGAGCCGGTAAATACCGCGACAACTTTATCACCACAACACACTTCAACCTCGACTTTAAAGCGCGCATTTTTTCCTTGCGCTAAAGGCTCGACATTACCGTTAACTAGATTTAGCAAAGTTCGGGCATTAGCAACACCAGACAGTGGCGCGATGTAACGGATATTGCCTTCGGCTAGGACAATATCAGCCTGCTGAGATTGCGTTTGCAGAGCAAAATAAACCCAGCCCCACCCAGTTAAGGTTGCCAGGGTATAAATGCTGCCGGCAAACATGGTGTTATGGAGGTTTTTATTAATATTGGGATCACAATTCGTGATCAGGGAATGACGGTCAAAGTAACAAATATTAATATTCATCACCTTACTCAGGGGAATAGTTTGATGCCAAATCTGTTGTAAGCTATCGGCAACCTGAGTTAAATGTGAATCAGGCTTGGCAATGTCTTTAGTCATTTTGTCATGGCTAACCTCATCATAGAGCGTATGAGCGTAACCTTGATTAACATAACCTAGTCGCTGATAAAAACCGATGGCATTTTCTCGAGCATTTAACTCCAGTGTTTTCGCGCCAGATTGGGCCGCCACACTCTCTAGCTCCTTAATCAGTCGTTTACCAAGCCCTTGGCCCTGAACATTCTTACTTATTGCCATATAACGAATTACCGCGTGATCTTGGCTATACTTGTGTAAGCGTCCGACACCAACAATGTTATCGATATCGTCAACGATAATGCGATGATAGGATTGGGCTTCTAAATCGTCTTGTTCACTACCGATTGGCTGTTGCCACGGCTGACGCAGAATTTGCCAACGTACTTGATAATATTGTTCTAACTCAGTTTGGTTTTTAGGTGCTCTACAGTGGTACATTATTGTTCTTAATTGGTTAAATATTTGATTTTAAGGGTCTAATAACACGTGAAACTTGCTCAACATGTTAGTCAAGGTCGACTAGTGTACCTCAGTAACAGCGCAGACCAAATAACCATTCGCGAAAATGAATATTATCGCTGGTTAGCATTTGATGATGTTATCCAAAGTGTTATGCATTTACGCCGGCCTGAAAAGTTAACGTTACCGCACCACTATGCTGCTTTGATGCCTTTATTGTTTTTTCAACCAAATCATATTATTGAACTTGGGCTGGGCGGTGGCAACTTGAGTCGATTTTTAACAGCGTTAAACCCGCATATTGAAGTGCACAGTATTGAGCTTTCAAAAGATGTTATTGCATGCTTTCAGCGCTACTTTAATCCACAACAACATAATATTCACATCAAAAACGCCGAGGCACTATCATGGTTACATCAAACGTCTGGCGCAACAACACAACAGGTTGACTGGTTAATTTGTGACGTCTATCAACATCATGCTAAGAGCTTTCAAGGCAGAGTTACACTACTAACGGCATTGATAGACAACTTAGCAGATAATGCTTGCTTAACACTTAATTTGCCCGATCTTGATGATCAGGAAATTAATCTCTGTTTGACCATTCTTAGACAACTACAAAGTAGCCATCATATAATCTATTTTCACATTCCACGCTATCTTAATGTCATCATTCATTTGCTGCCAAAACCTTGGCTGATAAATAATCTCAAGAAACGCTCAAAAATAACATATCTACCACAGATACAATATCGTCGATGGCGGCAGTTTTTTAGCCATCATATGAGCGCAAATTAACATGAGCGCACACTATAAAACCCAGTAATATCAGGCACAATTAGCCCTGTAAGTTAATCGTCACCGGACCATCATTTATTAGCCATACTTGCATATCAGCGCCAAAAATCCCCGTTGGCGTAGCAAACCCTAGCTGACGTAAGTGCTGACAAAAAACCTGATAGAGTTCCTCGCTCATTTTTGGCGATGCGGCACTGGTAAAACTTGGTCGCATGCCTTTTGACGTATTAGCCGCTAAAGTAAACTGAGAAACCACTAATATATCGCCGCCAACTTGCTTCACATTTAAGTTCATCTTGCCACTGTCATCAGCAAAAATTCGATAACCAGCAACGCGCTCGGCTAAACGTTTCGCTCTTGCCTCTGTGTCTTCAGGTTCAATCGCTAACAGTACTAATAAACCATGCTCTATCTCACCCACAACTTTCTTATCAACACTGACACTGGCTTGGGAAACTCGTTGTAATAATGCGATCATTTAATCTATTCTGCCCTTCTCTGCAATAAAATCAGCCATAGTATCTGTTGCTTTACAAAAGCCATCAATGGTTTGTGACTCAAACCCGCCATGACCCGCTTGAGGTAATATTTGTAATTGTGCATTTGGCCAAGCTTGTACCAATTTATCAGCTTGGCGTAATTGACAAACCATGTCATAACGACCTTGTAAGATTATCGCGGGGATAGCTTTTATTTTATCTATGCAGGCTAAAATATAACCCTCATCAATAAAACAATTATTAACAAAGTAATGGCTTGATACTTTTGCCATACATAACGCTTGATGAGAATCTTCTATGTGCTGAAGTTCAATATGATGATGCTCGATACTTGATAACCTTAGCTCCCATAAACACCAAGCTTTGCTGGCTGCAATAACGGCAATTTCATTTGCGTCGGTAAGGACATCATAATAGCTTTGCAAAATGTTATCTGCCTTTATCTCAGGCAGTTGCTCGGTAAATTCTCGGTAATATTCAGGGAAAAATCCGGCGGCACCATCCTGGCCATATAACCAGTGATACTCAGTTGATGTACCAAGAAATATACCGCGTAAAATAAAGCCAAGTACGGTTTGGGGATATTGGATACCATACAGCAATGCTAAAGTTGTTCCCCAGGAGCCTCCTGCAATTAACCAGTGTGATACTTTTAAATGCTTACGGATTGCTTCAAGATCGGCAACTAGGTGGGCAGGAGTATTGTCACGAATACTTGGTGAGGGTTTAGATCGCCCACAGCCACGTTGATCAAATAAAATGATATGATACTTTTCGGGATCAAAAAATCGACGATGATTTTTACAGCTCCCCCCACCGGGACCACCATGAAGGTAAACAACCGCGATACCCTCCGGATTGCCCGATTGTTCCAAGTACAATTGATGGCCGTCACCGACATCAAGCCACTCTTGTTTGGAAGGCGCAATATTTGGAAAAAGCACTCTAGACATATACAGCTCCTTTAAAGAATCTATTCAGTTTAGTAGCCCTGCTTTCAAATAGCGACATACTGCATTTGATTATAAATAATAAATTAATCAGCTTCTTGCTGAGCTAACTCTGCCTCTCTTTTGCTGTCAAAGTCTTCTAACGACACAGTGAACAACGCACCAATTAGCACCACTAACCAACTCAAATACACCCACAAAAATAAAATAGGGATACTTGAAAGTGCACCATATATCGCTTGGTAGGAGGGTAATTGCGTTACATATATTGCAAAAGCTTTTTTCGCTATCTCAAACAAAACAGCGGCGAGCGTTGCACCTGCCAGTGCAAACTTAACCGGTATGACCTTATTGGGTACTACCATGTATAAAATGAAAAAAGCCGTTACCGAGGCAACTAATGGTAACGCCCGAACAAAAATATTAGTGATACCTAATAAATCATAATCTCCTAAAGAAACCAATGAAATAATATAAGAACTAATCACCAAACTGCTACCAACTAGCACTGGTCCTAAGGTTAAAACCATCCAATACATTGAGAATGAAGTAATGACTCGGCGTTTTTCATTGACTCGCCACAACTTATTTAAACATTTATCGATAGCGGAAATCAGCAACATCGCAAACACAAATAGTGCTGTAATCGCAACGGCTGACATTTTAGAGGCATTTTTAACAAAGCCCGTTATATGTTCTTGTACGACATCTCCCGAGGCAGGAACAAAGTTTTGATAAACAAAATTTTCAATTAATGTTCTAATTTCTGAAAAAATAGGGAAAGCCGTCATCACTGACAACATCACCACCATTAAAGGCACCAGTGACATTAAAGTAACATAAGAAAGATAGCCCGCGGTGACGTGAATGCGTTCAGTCTTGAAATTATTTACAAATAATAATAAAAAATCCAGAACATTTTCGACATAACGATGTTGTTTAAATTCTTCTAATTTGGAGTGCATATTAAAATACTAGTGAGAGCCATTAACTTAATAATAAGGTAATGTATAAAATAACGATAGTGCTAATACCAGTAAATATACCTGTCTAACTAGTGATGTTAGCCAGCTAAAAATAAATATTCTCGTTTAGTGTGAGGGTAAAATTGATTTGAAGTCTTCTTCAGAACTATTAGCCAGCTGATTAATTTCTGCTAGAAGTGCCGATAATTGTTTAATTTGATTAGGCCCAGCGCTTCCTTCTTCAAATAATTGACTAAGTTTTTGAAGGGTTTTCAATTGTTCTGGAGACATGCAGAAATTTCCTTTTTCTTGATACTGCTATTATTATTATTTTTTATTGTCAAAGGGGTTAACTGGCTGTTCGCCTCACGCCTAATGGAAACGCAACCATGTTACCTTCAATGTTATCTCGACCATGATTGATATATTCATTATACAAATCGGCTAATTCACGCTTTTCCAATAATTTCACTTTATTCTCAAGTGCTTTCTCAAATAAGCAATTTAACCTGGCAAGTTTATCTGGTTTCATCAACATTCCCTCGCATATATAAAAATAAATATCCTTTTCTCAGCTAAATATAGCACTTGAAATTTTTTCTAAAAGGTAAGGTGATTGAATTTATGCACACTATTTTTAAAAAACTGAACAATGATAAAAAGAAAACCCTATTATATTGATTTTATTGATTTATATTAAAGTTGAAGGTGAATGTATTGTATGGTGTTAACCAATCTTTGAGACATGTCTTACAAGGACTGTCGCTTTTACGGCGTACTATGCATAATTACAGATACAAAAAAACCACCTGAAGTGCTTCAGGTGGCTCAATATTGTGATTAACTTTTGTGGCTATTTAGCAGCACGACCTTCACGCTTACGATCAGATTCTTTAAGGAACTTTTTACGTATACGAATACTGTCTGGCGTTACTTCAACTAGCTCATCGTTATCAATAAACTCTAAAGCTTGCTCTAGCGACATAATAATAGGCGGAGTTAATGTTTGTGCTTCATCGGTACCTGATGAACGAACGTTAGTTAACTGCTTACCTTTTAGGGCGTTTACGGTTAAATCGTTATCACGACTATGAATACCAATAACCTGACCTTCATAAATATCAACACCGTGTCCGATTAACATGCGACCACGTGATTGTAAGTTAAAGATTGCGTTAGTTAAGGCTTTACCCGTTGCATTAGCGATCATTACACCGTTTTTACGTTGGCCAATTTCACCACCTTTATGAGGTCCGTATTCAAAGAATGTATGATAGATCAAACCAGAGCCCGAGGTTAAAGTCATAAACTCTGTTTGGAAACCAATCAAGCCACGGCTTGGCATGATAAAGTCCATACGAATGCGACCTGTACCATCAGGTGCCATATCAGTTAATTCAGCTTTACGAACACCCATTCTTTCCATGATAGGGCCTTGATGTTGTTCTTCAACATCAATCGTTACTGTTTCGTATGGTTCTTGTAATTCGCCATCGATTTCACGAATAATAACTTCTGGACGTGATACCGCAATTTCAAAACCTTCGCGACGCATGTTTTCAATCAAAATACCTAAGTGAAGCTCACCACGGCCAGATACTTTAAATTTATCAGCATCTTCTAATTGTTCAACGCGTAAAGCAACGTTATGGATTAATTCTTTGTCTAAACGATCTTTGATGTTACGTGAAGTAACGAACTTGCCTTCTTTACCACAAAATGGTGATGTGTTTACTTGGAAAGTCATGTTGATTGTTGGTTCATCAACAGACAATGCCGGTAAACCTACGACTTCACTAGGACAACAAATCGTATCGGATATTTTTAATTCACCAAGACCAGTAATGGCGATGATGTCACCGGCAAAACCTTCTTCAATATCATGACGCTCTAAGCCTAAGTAACCAAATACTTTACCCACTTTAGCATTATGAACATTGCCATTGGCTAATTGTATGGTCACTTGTTGGTTTGGTTTAACACTACCACGGGTAATACGACCAACACCAATTACACCCAAGTATGAGCTGTAATCAAGTTGAGATATTTGCATTTGGAACGGGCCATCAGGATCTGCAGTTGGTGATGGCACTTCATTAAGAATAGTATCAAATAATGGTGTCATATTTGTGCCAGTTGCGCCTTCTTCAAGCGTAGCCCAACCGTTGATTGCTGAAGCGTAAACCACTTTAAAATCAAGTTGTTCATCAGTAGCACCAAGGTTATCAAACAATTCAAAAACTTGGTCCATTACCCAGTCAGGACGAGAACCTGGCTTATCAACTTTGTTAATGACTACGATTGGCTTTAAACCTTGAGCAAACGCTTTTTTCGTTACGAAACGCGTTTGTGGCATAGGACCTTCTTGAGCGTCAACAATAAGTAAAACTGAATCTACCATTGACATTACACGCTCTACTTCACCACCAAAATCAGCATGGCCAGGAGTATCTACAATGTTTACACGGTAGCCATTCCAGTTAATAGCCGTGTTTTTAGCTAAGATTGTGATACCACGTTCTTTTTCGATATCATTTGAATCCATCGTACGTTCTTCTAAACCGCCACGGGCGTCTAGCGTACCTGACTGTTCTAATAATTTATCG
>JBFJQB010000027.1:0-23639 GCA_041616855.1 Cognaticolwellia sp.
CGGTCAGCCAGTGCTGGCGGAAAAGTTTAAAGCTATTAAACGCGATGTTTTAATGAGAAAGCGCGATAAGTCAATATTGTGTGAAGAGGTGAGCAAGATGCGCAATAAAATGCGGCAACACTTAGATAAATCATCAGCTAGTGATGTTGATATTAAGCAGGGCCGTGGTGGTTTAGTGGATATTGAATTTCTGGTGCAATATTTAGTGTTAACACATAGTGCTCAACATCCGAACTTGAGTGACTTTTCAGACAATATTAATCTATTGAAGTATTTAGCAAGTATAGCGGCAATTTCCGAGCAACAGCGACAGATTTTAGTGGATAACTATTGCCAATTACGTGATTTTAGCCATCATGCCACCTTGCAAAATAGTCCCGCAATGCTACCAGTTACTGAATTCTCAGCTCAGCACAGCCAGGTCACTGACATTGTTGAGCAGTTATTACAGTAATGTCAGTTACCGGATGAATTCGAACTTATTTTAAGACTGGAGTCAGCATAATCATGACTTTACCTGCGACGGACTTTTGGGAGCAGCATGCACTGATTAGCTAGATAAGGGATATCGTTTTCAATCAATACTAGGGTACGTTGCTGGTAGCAAAAATAGATTGAAAGGCCATTTTCAAAGTGGCCTTCGATAGCTTTACCAACTTGATAAGAGGTGGCGATGATATTTTTATTCACTCTAAACGCGTCTTTGACGACAAAGTCACGATTAAGCCACCAAATGACTTCTAGGCCATTATCTTGAGCAAACTCTGTTAATTTTTGAAATAAGGTTTCTCCAAGGCGAAAAGGGTGGGTGTCAGTTTTTCCCGTCCAATTTTTAGGCAATGCTCGAGTAAGCAAACGTCTTGCTTCTAATATTTGCTCTAAATCACCTTCTGGCTCAGGTAAATAGACAATATTATTGCGAATTTTAGGCCCTTTATCATCTTTGTCGCCGTGTAGGTTAGCATAGAATTTAGAGAGTCCATCAGCGGCAGCATTACTACTTTTTTTAGCTACAACTGGCTTTTCTTCTGGCTCAGTGGCGACAGTTTCTGCGTGTTTTTCATGGTGTAGGTCTGTGGTGGCTGCAACAATATCTTCAGCCGCTTCTTCGCTGATGGAAAATAATGACTCTTGATTTAACAATAACGCTGTCGCTAAGCCAATTAGAACCACGCCTATAATAATGTTTCGCAGCCAGAAATTCATAAATTACTTATAGTTAAGTTTACGCTTTACCTAATACCATAGCGAACAAAAGCTATTTATACAATGATGGGTCACTTTCATTCGGGCGAGTTTTAAAGCGTCGGTGTAACCACATATATTGCTCAGGCTTTACCATGATGGCTTTTTCTAATTCCTGATTCACTCTTAAAACATCGGCAGTATCATCACCCGTAGGAAAGTTTTCCAGTTGGGGCTTTATCTCTAAAGTGTAACCACTACCGTCCTCATTGCGTGTAGGGATCAACATATGAGTTTGACAGTTTTTTTGTCGCGCAAAAATTAATGTCCCTGTGGTTGATGCTGCTTCAGGTACCGCGAAAAATGGTACAAAAACACTACGATTGCGACCGTAATCTTGATCGGGTAAATAAACACAGGCCTCACCATCTTGTAATGCTTTAATTAAGCCTTTGACATCCCGTTTACCCAACATATATTTATTAGAACGGCCACGACCACGAAACTGGAAATATTCCATTAACTGATTATTATGTGGGCGATAAAACACTACCATTGGGTGTTCAGTGCCAATACCTCGGCAATTAATTTCCGCGCTTAAGTAATGCATAGCAAGTAACAGCACACCTTTACCTTGCTTTTGAGCGGCTTCAATATGTTCTAGACCGATAACTTTGGTCTTGCGTTTAACACGCCAGTTTGGCCACCACCAACCCATGCCCGTTTCTAATAGTGCGATGCCGGTATTCTCAAAATTGCGTTTGAGCATGGCTTCTCTTTCATTATCTGCCATGTCTGGAAAGCAAAGCTCTAAATTTCGAGCGGCAACTTTTTTACGGCTTGAGCCAACTTTGTAGAGTAAGCGACCGATCATTTTGCCAAGAAATAGCTGAAACCGATAAGGTAACCAAGAGATGGTATAGAGAATAAATACCCCAATCCAGGTCGGCCAATATTTAGGTAACAGGAAAGATAATTTAAAATTTGGTTGTAAAACTTTGTTTTTACTCACGGGATGATTTCAACTCATTGAATTGCTTGTGATACAATATTGGCTATTATATCTGTTATAGGGCACAGGATGAAAGTAGATATTCCCGCTTTTGAAAAAGCGCGTGTTTTAGTCGTTGGTGATATCATGTTAGATCGCTATTGGTCCGGACCAACACAACGTATTTCACCCGAGGCACCTGTGCCGATTGTTAAAATACACCAAGATGAAGATCGCCCAGGGGGCGCAGCTAACGTAGCTTTGAACATTGCTTCGCTTAATGGCCAAGTGACTTTACTTGGGATCACAGGTAAAGATGAAGCGTCAAGCACTTTGCAAACGCAATTGGGGTCGATGAACATCGCTTGTGAATTTATTCAAGCAGAAACTCATCCAACTATCACCAAACTTCGTATTATGAGCCGTAATCAGCAATTATTACGCTTAGACTTTGAAGAATCTTTTGCTGAACTAAACAAAAATTCGTTACTTGAACGCACCGAAGCCTTAGTTTCACAGCACGACCTCATACTCTTATCAGATTATGACAAAGGTACTTTGTCAGATGTACAAGCCTTAATAAAAGTGGCTAAAGCACATAACGTTCCGGTGTTAGTTGATCCAAAAGGTACTGATTTCTCGCGTTATGGTGGTGCGACATTAATTACCCCGAATTTGGCAGAATTTGAAGCCGTTGTTGGTCATTGTAAAACTGAGGCTGAAATTGTCAATAAAGGCCAAGCGCTGCTCAAAGAGTTAGATTTAACAGCAATGTTAGTGACGCGTAGTGAACAGGGCATGACCTTGCTGCGCCATGACCAAGAAGAGTTTCACCTACCGACGCAAGCGAAAGAAGTTTATGACGTAACCGGTGCTGGTGATACCGTTATTGCCACACTAGCACTCGCCATTGCGGCAAAAGCTGAATTTGATCAAGCCAGTGCCTTAGCCAATATCGCGGCTGGTATAGTCGTGGGTAAATTAGGCACCTCAACGGTCAGCGAAGCAGAGTTAAATGCGGAATTATCTTCAGGGCAAGAAAGTGGCTTTGGCGTCATGACGGAAGAGCAATTAAAAATTGCCGTTGAACTGGCAAAAGCTCGTGGCGAAACTATTGTTATGACCAATGGTTGTTTTGATATTCTACATGCTGGTCATGTTTCTTATCTAACGACAGCAAATACCCTAGGTACTCGTCTTATTGTTGCGGTGAATGATGATGCATCAGTGACACGATTAAAAGGTCCAGGTCGCCCGGTTAACTCAGTAGACCGTCGTATGGCGGTGTTAGCGGGGTTAGGCGCTGTTGACTGGGTTGTCCCCTTTAGTGAAGATACACCTCAGCGATTAATTGCCAATATATTGCCTAATACATTAGTGAAAGGTGGTGATTACAAAATCGAAGATATTGCGGGCGGCGCTGAAGTCATCGCTGCTGGTGGTGAAGTGAAAGTGCTTAACTTTGAAGATGGTATTTCAACTACCAAAATTATTAACGCAATAAAACAAGAAGATTAACCATAGAAAGGGCGCACAAAAAAGCAGCAATTAAGCTGCTTTTTTATTGCTAGGGATTTAATCTCGCTTTAAATCCTCATCAAGGAGTTATTTAGCGGCAATTAATCCTTGGTTGATATCGGCTAAGTCTTGCTCAGTTATAGTGCCGCCAGCACGCTTTAACGTTAATACACTTTGAATGTAATCATAGCGAGTAGACGATAAGTTGCGCTTGGCGTTATAGAGGTTTCTGGTACTGTTTAAAACATCGACAATCGTACGGGTACCTACTTCAAAACCTGCTTCAGTGGCTTTTAAGGCACTTTCGGCGCTGATCACGGATTGCTCTAATGACTTTATCGCTGACACTGCAGCGATAACCGTATTATAGGCATTACGGGTGTTGCGCACGATATTACGATGAGCTTGTTCCATATTTTGACTAGCAGCAACATAATTGCTTTGCGCTTGTCGCACGCTACTGGTTATAGCACCACCTGAATAAAGTGGAACATATAAAGAAACTCCAATCGAGTGGCTATCGAGTGCTGGATTATTGAAGTTGAGGTTATTGATTTCATTATCTTGTTCAGTGCTACCATAACTGCCCGATAAACTTAAAGTTGGGTAGTGGCCCGATCTGGCAATATTGATATTCTCTTTAGCAATATCAATGTTAATTCTTTCAGCAATTAATTCTAGGTTTTTAGCTTCTGCAGTTTGCTGCCACTCGTTTGCACTATCAGGAGAAGGGCGAGAAGTACTAAAACGTTCGGTATTTAAAATGTATAAATCGCGCGGATAAATATTAGTGATAACACGCAACGCTTCTTCAGCATTAAAGACTTTGTTTTCAGCTCTAATTTCATCTGTTACCGCATTATCATATTGCGCCTGTGCTTCATGTACATCAGTAATCGCGGTTAAGCCGACTGAAAAACGTTGCTTTGTTTGTTCTAACTGACGCTCAATCGCGGTTTTTTCTGCAATTGAAAACTCCAAATCATCTTTAGCTCTAAGGACGTTAAAGTAGGCTTGTGTGACTCGTACTATTAGATCTTGCTTAGCTAATTGGTATGATACATCACTTTGGTGAGCCCGCTTCTTAGCATTGTCGAGCTTTAACCAAGAATTATGGTGGTATAACTGCATGTCTAAGTTAATACCATAGCGAGTAGTGTCACTTTTACTGGTCAGGAGTTGTCCTGAAGACTCACCTGCATCTGATGTAGGAATAAACTCGCTTTCACTTTTTGTATAGCTTGCTGATGCGCTTAATTGTGGTAATAATATCGCTCTTGCTTGTTCAATACCTTCTTCTGTTGCTAAATATTGTGCATGAGCTCTAAGTACTACAGGATCATTCGCTTGAGCTTGTTGGTATACAGACAGTAAATCTTCGGCATTCGCTAAAGAGCTACTTGCAGCACATGCAAGGCTAATAAATAATGCGGTTATTTTTTTATTCATGATGAAGCGATTCCTGTAATAATGAACTTGCTATTATTTTTTTAATTGTAACTATCTTATCGCGAATAAGGAATTAGCTAAATAAAATAAGTGTTTAGGGAAGTATTCTAGTGTAACAAAATGTTAAGTGCTAGTGTAAAGCAAACTTCACCGACCAACATTCAAGAGGCGCTATATATGACGATAACTAAACAACCGCTGCTGCGCTTTAATTTAACTGACGTAGAGGTAGTTAAGCGATCGAGGAAATATCAAGGTTTTTTTGCCCTTGATGAATACCAATTTCGCCATAAACTCTATCAAGGTGGCTATAGTAAAGTATTAACGCGTGAGGTTTTTGAGCGTGGTAACGCCGTGGCATTACTACCTTATGATCCAGTAACCGATTGCGTGGTGTTAACTGAGCAATTTCGCCCTGGTGCCCTGCGCAGTCAAACAGGACCTTGGCAATTAGAGTTAATTGCCGGCATGTTTTCAGAACATGAGTCGCCTTTAACGGTCGCTATTAGAGAAGCAAAAGAAGAAGCTAATCTAGATATTAAACCAGAGAAAGTGACAAAAGTAATGAATTACCTGTCAAGCTCAGGCGGCATGAGCGAATGTATTCACTTATATTGTGCCTGTATCGATAGCACAAATGTTGCAGGGGTTTATGGTTTAGCCGATGAAGGAGAAGATATTTTAGTTCATGTAGTGGCCCGCAAAGAGGCTGAAAAATTACTTGAACAGGGAAAGATCCCTAATGCTGCCACTATTATTGCGTTACAATGGTTAGCACTCAATCTTGAAAAGCTTAACGCAAGCTGGAAATAAATGTCCGTTGTTGCCAAAAAATATCGCCCCCATTTACCTACGCTAATGACCCTGTGTGAGGTTAATTATATGCTATTGCTACGCATTCTTGCGGATAAAGAGCAGGTAGGGGAACAACGCTGTTTTTTTATTTCAGACTTTTTAAGTTACCGAGTTCAGGTCAACGAAGTGACAAAATACACAACATTAGTGACCATTAATCAAGAAGCGAATATTCACGGCTATAATTTAACTGCGTTATTTCGTCCCATAATGGTGATACGTTTGTATCATGATGCGCGGATGGCTGAAGTGATCAGTAATCAAGATGTCCAACAGATTAAGCCCCGCTACGATTACCCTAACGATAAAATGCATTTGCCTGATGAAAAGCAACAAGTAAACTATTTCTTAAAAGAATGGTTACAGTTATGTTTACAATTAGGTCAAGTAGATGTCAATTTGACAAAAAAGTCTTAAATCAATGGCAAAAAAATTCACCTTAGCGCAAATTAGTGACAGCCATTTATTTGCTGACAGCAATGGCTTGCATCATCAGGCGAATGTGTATCAGAATTTAAAAAACGTGCTGTTGGCGATTAAAAAGCAGCCGTCAATTGATGCCATTATTTTTACTGGCGACTTAACCCAAGATCATAGTGAAGCGTCCTACCAACTGTTTGTCACCGCCTTTAAAAGCTGCGAAATTAGCTTGCCGGTATACTATCTTGCAGGTAATCATGATGAACCAAAATTATTAACGCGCTATTTGTCCTGTGCCCCTTTTTGCCAGGATAAACTTATTGAATTTAATCAGTGGCAAGTGCTATTGGTGGAAAGTAAAAGTGCCACACCAGCTGGGGTGTTTAGTAAAGCACAAGCTGACATTGCGGCGGCGGTTATTGACCCAATTAAAACTCAATTGCTGTTAATGCATCATCATGCGGTTGATGTTGGCTTTTTTATTGATCACCATGGTTTAATCAATAAAACCGAATTTCAGCAATTTTTATCGGCGTATCCCTCAATAAAAGCCATCGGCTGCGGTCATATTCATCGAGCATTAACATTACCGGTAAATCTGCCGGAAAGAACACTGAGTTTGTATACTTGTCCGGCAACATCAATACAATTTGATATTCATTCAGCCACAGCTAAGTCAAGTGGACAACCGCCTGGTTATCGCCTTTACAACTTAGCTGATAATGGCATGATCACTAGTCAGGTTTTTTTTGTTTAAAAAAATAATAAGTAGAAATAAGTCACAATGATTAATATCTTGTACATGCATGGTTTCAACTCTTCGCCTCAATCAATGAAAGCTGAGTTAACGCGAAAGTACTTTGCCAAAAACTATCCACAGGTAAATTTTTATTGCCCGCAAATAGCGTCATCACCTAATGCAGCTATGGCGCAACTTGAAAGTCTTATCGCTTTTGCCCCAGAAGAGCCTTGGTTATTGGTAGGTTCATCTTTAGGTGGCTATTTTGCCACATATCTCGCAGAAAAATATCAACGGCCAGCCGTACTGATTAACCCAGCGGTGAAACCATTCGATTTGATGCATGAATATCTCGGTGAACAAGTCAACCCATATACACAAGAGCGTTATCAAGTAACAGAGCAGCATATTGCTGAACTCAAAGCAGTTGAAGAAAAAAATATTTCTAAAAATAATTACTTGGTCATGGTACAAACCGGTGATGAAGTGTTAGATTACCAACAAGCCGTTGAAAAATACCGCCATTGCCAATTGGTAATACAGCAAGGTGGAGATCATAGTTTTATCGATTATGAAAATGTCCTACCTAGCATTGCGTCGTTTTTCAATTTATCATCAAATTTAGCCTAATAATTATCAGAACTATTACATGAGCGAACAATATAATTCCGACTCCATTGAGGTCTTAAGTGGCCTTGACCCGGTACGCCATCGTCCTGGCATGTACACAGATACCACTCGTCCTAACCATTTAGGCCAAGAAGTTATCGATAACTCTGTTGATGAAGCATTAGCTGGGCATGCACAAAATATTACCGTGATTCTTGATAAAGACCAGTCATTAGAAGTGATTGATGATGGCCGCGGCATGCCCATTGATATTCACCCAGAAGAAGGTGTGTCAGGGGTAGAACTTATTTTTTGTAAGCTGCATGCCGGTGGTAAATTTTCTAATAAAAATTATCAGTTTTCTGGTGGTTTACATGGTGTAGGCATTTCTGTGGTCAATGCCTTATCTACGCGTGTCGATGTCACGGTAAGACGTGATAGTAAAGTTTATGAAATGGCATTTGAAAGTGGCCATAAAGTAGAAGAATTACGAGAAACAGGCACGGTAGGGCGTCGTAATACAGGTACGCGGGTGAAATTTTGGCCGGATGAAAAGTATTTTGATTCAGCGAAGTTTTCAGCTCGTCGCTTAGTACATTTATTAAAAGCTAAAGCGGTACTGTGCCCTGGGTTAACGATAAAGTTTCATGATAAAAACGAAGATAATAAATATCAATGGTGTTATGAAGATGGCTTAGTTGATTATTTAAAAGAGTCAGTTAAAGGCTTAGAAAGTTTGCCAGAAGAACCTTTCGTTGGCAGCTTTACTTCCCAGCATGAAGCCGCTGATTGGGCGGTGACTTGGTTGCCAGAAGGTGGTGAATCAGTCGGCGAAAGCTATGTAAACTTAATCCCCACAGTGCAAGGTGGTACGCATGTTAATGGACTACGCCAAGGCTTGTTGGAGTCAATGCGTGAGTTTTGTGAATTTCGAAACTTGGTGCCACGCGGCGTTAAGTTAACGCCAGATGATGTTTGGGATAAGTGTTCGTATATATTGTCGGTGAAAATGGAAGATCCACAGTTTGCCGGACAAACCAAAGAACGACTATCTTCACGTCAATGTGCAGCATTTGTTACTGGTGTGGTTAAAGACTCTTTTAGTTTATGGCTCAATGAGCATACTGAAATCGCTGAGCAACTAGCGGAGTTTTGTATTTCTAATGCACAACGTCGTTTACGCGCTAGCAAAAAAATTATTCGTAAAAAAGTCACTCAAGGTCCGGCCTTACCGGGCAAGTTAACCGACTGTGGCAGCCAAGATATTTTGCGCACTGAACTATTTTTAGTGGAGGGTGATTCAGCCGGTGGTAGTGCAAAACAAGCAAGAGATCGTGAAATTCAAGCGATTATGCCGCTGCGTGGTAAAATCTTAAATACTTGGGAAGTTGATTCTGGGCAAATCTTAGCGTCGCAAGAAGTACATGATATTTCAGTCGCTTTAGGAATAGACCCTGATACCGATGACTTAACGGGACTGCGCTATGGTAAAATTTGTATCCTTGCCGATGCTGATTCCGATGGTTTACATATTGCCACCTTACTTTGTGCGTTATTTACCCAGCATTTTCTCCCTTTGGTACAAGCAGGCCATGTATATGTCGCGATGCCGCCACTTTATCGAATAGATGTCGGTAAAGAAGTATTTTACGCTTTAGATGAAGGCGAAAAAGACGGGATTTTAGATCGCATCGAAGCCGAGAAAAAACGTGGTAAGGTTAATGTACAGCGCTTTAAAGGCCTAGGTGAAATGAACCCGTTACAATTACGGGAAACAACTATGGATCCAAACACACGTCGTTTAGTGCAGTTGACGGTCGATGAACATGCAGAAACCATGGAATTGATGGACATGCTACTGTCGAAAAAACGTAGCGGCGATCGAAAAGATTGGCTGCAATCTAAAGGTGATATGGTTGAACTGGCGTAAGCTTCTCTAAGGACAGCCCTAGTAAATTTATGTATTTAACTGGTTAATTTGGTAAATACTAAATTTTCAACGTACATCTTGTTAACGATTAATAAAAAGGCATGGCTCTAGAGCTGCTGCCTTTTTTTATAGGGGAAATTTATGATTGAACATCGTCGCTTGCGCAGCATTTGTCACGCTTCTATTGGCACTAACGACCTGAAGCGTGCACAAGCTTTTTATACGCCCGTTTTGGCAACGTTGGACATCGCAGTAGTAAGTGAATACGAGCAGGCGATAACCTACGGTAAAGGTTATCCAGAATTTTGGCTTCAACAGCCCTTTGATAAAATGCCAGCAACCGCTGGTAATGGGGTGCATTTTGGTTTTGTTGCCTTAAGCCAGCAGCAGGTTGATGACTTTTATCGATGTGCGATCGCTTTAGGTGGACGCTGTAACGGTAAACCTGGAGCGAGGCCGGAATATGGCGAACCCTATTATGGCTGTTTCATCATCGACCTTGATGGTAATAAAATAGAAGCGAGTTATTGGCAAGCACATGAAAAATAACGACATATTTATTTTTCATTAGTTGTGCTTAGTTGTTTGTATATCTCTCTAAATAATAGTTTATCATTTGCTTAAATTCGTTTTATACTGTGAGCACCATATTATCGTATGGGTTGTTGGAGCGTAGGTTTTGTTGAAAAAATTTGTCAAATTAACTTTTCTAAACTCTGGCGCGATTCTCTTTTTTTTATTGTTAATATCTTGTAAATCAAACGCTTTGCAATCATTTAGTGATAGCGAGTTTTCCGCTTTGTTATCGCGTGCAGAACAGCTAAAAGACAGTGACCCTAAAGCTGCGTTAATGTTATTAGACGCTCACAAAAATGACGTAAACAAGCAACCTATCACTAATCAAGTAAACTACTTACGTATTCAATCCTCGGCGTATTCTGATCAAGCACTTTATAGTTTAAGCGAAGCCGCGGCAGAAAAAGGCTTAAACCTAGCGAAGCAAATGAACAACCCTAGTATATTTATTGCTGAACTTGCCTACACCAAAGGTTATTCACGAGAAAATCTTGGCGACCTTCATAGCGCTTTGCAATTTTACCAAAATGGCTTAGACGTTGCTCGGTCGATGAACAATCAGGAAATGACGACGCGAGGCTTGATAAATATTGGCGCGATATTCTATTTAAGTAAAGACTACAAACAGTCATTAATTACCCTTAATCAAGCATTGCAACTGGCCAATGAATTAGCCGATGAAGCGCTGCTAGGTGATATCAAAAGTGAATTGGGAATATTATACGGCTACTTACGGGAGCAAAATCATGCAAACGATTACCTGCAGCAGTCATATCAACACTTTAAAAAGGCAGGTAAACACACTTATGCACTTAATAGTTTACATAACATTGCTATTAATCACGCTAACATACAACGGTATGAGCAAGCGGTGAGCGTGTATCGATTGTTAGAAAGCGAAATTCAACCTAATACCAGTAATGAGTTTATTGCTACTTTATATCGCGATTTTGCTTGGGCATTGATGAATCAAAAAGTTGCCGATATCGAAAATGCATACCGATATATTCTCCTTGCTGGGGAGTATGTAAAAGAAGTGGAACAACATTTTGTTAAACTGCAATATTTTGTCGATAAAGCTTATGTTCTAGAGAAAATGGCACGTTTTCAAGAAGCTTTGGTTAGTCTTGAACAAGCCGAAATATTACTCGAACGTAAAGATAATGATCTTTATGTCGCCAGTGCGTTAGATATCCTCTATCTAAAAGCACAATTGCATTATGCTTTAGGTCAATTTAGCCAAGCATTTGAAATGCAAACACAATATTTCACCAAGTTTTTAACTTATCAACAGGCACGCGAAACAACAGAAATAGATGAGTTAAGGCTACAATTTGAAAGCGAAGCCGCACAACGACATAACGATATATTAGAGAAAAAACAACGCGTGCAAAGCTTGCAGCTTCAACAAATGAAACTTGAAGCGAATAGTCGTCAGCTCCTCGTTGCGGTATTAGCTATTTGCACCTTAGTACTCGCTTGGTTTTTATTTCGCGTTATTAAAGGTCAAAGAAATTTAATTCATGTCACACGCACCGATAGTTTAACCGGTGTGGCAAATAGACGCCGATTACTTCAGTTAGGCAATGCTTACTTTCTAACGGCACAAGAGCAACAGCAAGCTTTCAGTGTTTATATGATTGACATTGATTTTTTTAAAAAAATTAATGATCAATTTGGCCATAGTGTCGGGGATAAAGCATTAAAAGAAATTGCCGCGCTAGGTCAAAGTTTAATGCGAACCAGTGATGTTTTTGGCCGATGTGGTGGTGAAGAATTTATTGCTTTGTTGCCTAACACAGATCACAGGGAAGCCATTGAGGTCGCACAGCGACTAAGAGAAAATATTGAACGGGCTAATTGGCAAACTCAACAAATAAAGCAGTTAACTGTTAGTATTGGCGTCGCGACATTCCGGCACAATAATTACTGTGATTTTTCGGCTTTGTTAAAAGCCGCAGATGAACAATTATTAAAGGCAAAACAGTCGGGTCGTAATAAGGTGAGTTTTGATGAATAAATACTATCGACTCAAAGTTGTTGTGTTATCTATACTGTTAAACACGGTTAATTTCACTGCTATTGCTGATGAAATTATCGGGCAACAACAGGTGTTTAATAAACTAGAAAGCTCATTTGTAAAAGAAAAACATTTAAAAAACACTTTCCCGATTGATGGCGAAATATTGTCGCTAATAACCTTGAGTGAGCAAGACAAAGCGGCAGCACAAGTTAAATTATTAGGCCTGCAAGAGTCTTCTAGACTATTCAATTTTGCTGAGCAATACCTCTTGCATGTCATTCGTGCCAACATTGCCAATATTGAAGGGCAAGAGCACAAGGTCATTAACTGGCTGAATAAAGCGATAAAGCTTGAGCCATTTTTAGCTAAAAAACAGCTCGACACGCCTTTATTTGCCGAGGCTTATTTAACCCTAGCCAGTATCTATGACCAACAGGGGGAAGCAAAAAAGGCCTTTGATAGTAAGCGTCAGTACATTGACAAATACTTGGCACATTTGAAACAACAAAAATTAGAGCGTGTTCAACGTTTAAGTGAAAAATATAATATAGAAAAAAGCCATGAAGAAAATGAATTGCTGGAGCAAAATAATCAAATCAAGTATTTTGAGTTGGCGAGCGCGGAAGCTGAGCGCACGCAACAACAGCTGAATATTGCTATATTTATCGTTGTAGCAATCGTGTTCTTTTTCCTATTACTGCGCCAGTTTAAAATACGCCGGGCGTTAAAGTTGCTAGCGAGAACGGATAATTTAACTCAGTTAGCAAACCGTCGGTCGTTTTTTAATAGCGGTTATACTTATATGGCGCAAGCATTAATGGCAGATAAAGAGCTGAGTGTCTTAATTTTAGATATAGATAACTTTAAAAACATCAATGATAGCTATGGTCATAATGTTGGCGATAGCGTCATCTGCCATGTTGCAACGTTAGGAAGTGAAACTATGCGCTCTCGAGACTTTTTGGCTCGCATTGGTGGTGAAGAGTTCGCAGCCATTCTACCCGATGCGAATATTGAACAAGCTCGGGCTATTGCAGAGCATATTCGAGAAAAAATTCAAGATACGCCATGTATCAGTCCCGAAAATCATATTGAAGTGAGTGTCAGTATTGGTATTGCCAGCATTAAAGATGTTAGAGATAGCTTTGATGAGTTGCTGCATGCGGCTGATATGGCAATGTATCAGGCAAAAGCCCAGGGGCGTAATCAGGTTTGTAATTATTCACAACTAAAATAATCATTGCTGATCTTCTTATATTTAAGGGGGAAGCGATATTTGCTTTGAATTAGCTAAACCATTAACTGTTATATTTATCGCCAATTAAGAGTTAATTCAACTGATTGCTATTTGTCAGTCTTTTATCATTTTTATCGCCTAAAACTATTCTTTCCACAGGCATAATCAGCTAAGCTAACCACAGAACAATAACAATAAAATTTCGCTTAATAACTCAGCATTAATCGGACTTTTTTAGGAAAACATTTTCATGTCAGATGCAATCGACTTTAGTTTGGACGGTATTGAACAGCGTCCTTTAAGACAGTTTACTGAAGAAGCTTATTTAAATTACTCGATGTATGTCATTATGGATCGAGCCTTACCACATATTGGTGACGGCCTAAAGCCGGTACAACGTCGAATTGTTTATGCGATGTCAGAGCTTGGTTTATCTGCCTTAGCAAAATATAAAAAGTCTGCTCGTACCGTCGGTGATGTGTTAGGTAAGTTTCATCCTCACGGTGATTCAGCCTGTTATGAAGCTATGGTTCTTATGGCTCAACCGTTTTCATATCGTTACCCTTTAGTTGATGGCCAAGGTAACTGGGGTGCACCTGATGATCCAAAGTCTTTTGCTGCTATGCGTTATACCGAAGCGCGCTTATCACGCTTTAGTGAATTACTGTTAGCGGAGTTAGGCCAAGGCACAGTTGATTGGACGCCTAACTTTGATGGTACGATGAAGGAGCCGAAAACTTTACCGGCTCGTTTACCCCATATATTACTTAACGGTATAACTGGTATTGCAGTGGGAATGGCAACTGATATTCCGCCTCATAATGCCAGAGAAGTGGCGAGTGCCTGTATCCATCTGATTGAGCAACCTAAAGCAGAGTTAGCAGACTTGCTTGATATTATTCATGGGCCTGATTACCCAACCGATGCAGAAATTATTACGCCTAAAGCCGATATAGAAAAAATTTATCAAACCGGCCGCGGCAGTATTAAAATGCGGGCGGTTTATGAACAGTTACATGGTGAAGTGGTCATCACTGCCTTGCCGCACCAGGCATCAGGCGGAAAGATATTAGAACAAATCGCCAGTCAAATGCAGGCTAAGAAGCTACCTATGGTCGTGGATTTACGTGATGAATCTGATCATGAAAATCCCATTCGTTTAGTGGTTGTTCCACGCTCTAATCGCGTCGATATTGATCAGTTGATGCAGCATTTGTTTGCTACCACCGATTTAGAGAAAAATTTCCGTGTTAATTTGAATATGATTGGTTTAGACAATAAACCCGCGGTTAAAAATATAAAGACCATTTTAAGTGAGTGGTTAGAGTACCGACGAGAAACTGTTCGTCGTCGTTTACAATACCGACTAGATAAAGTACTAGCTCGTCTACATATTCTAGACGGTTTATTGGTTGCCTATCTTAATATTGATGAAGTGATTGAAATTATCCGAGGTTATGACAATCCTAAAGCGGAGTTAATGACTCGCTTTGAGTTGTCAGAACGTCAAGCAGAATCGATCTTAGAAATTAAACTTCGCCAATTGGCAAAGCTTGAAGAAATTAAGATCCGCGCTGAGCAAGATGAGCTAAACAAAGAACGTGAATATCTTGAGAAAACACTCGGCTCTAAAGCGCGTATGAACACCTTAATGAAGAAAGAGATACTTGAAGCCGCTGAAAAATATGGTGATGATCGTCGCTCGGTTATTGTTGAACGCAGTGAAGCCAAAGCCTTGTCTGAAAAAGATCTGATGCCAAGTGAACCTGTCACTGTCGTGGTTTCTGAAAAAGGTTGGGCACGTTGTGCAAAAGGCCATGATATTGATGCTAAAGCCTTAAGCTATAAATCAGGTGATGATTATTTATGCGCAGCAAAAGGGCGCAGTAATCGACCTGTGGTGTTTATAGACTCAGCAGGTCGGGCATATGCTACTGATGCGCATAGTTTACCCACAGCACGTAGCCAAGGTGAGCCGTTAACGGGGCGTTTTAATTTAGCAAGCGGAGAAAATTTTGAAAAAGTATTAATGGCTGAAGATGAAAGTCGTTATTTACTCAGTAGCGATGCTGGTTATGGCTTTGTTGCAAGCTTCGCAGATATGGTCAGCCGTAATAAAAACGGTAAGGCGTTACTAAGCTTGTCTGCAGCAGCGAAAGTGATGACACCTAGAGTTATTCATAACTTAGCGACGGATTTGGTGCTCTCTATTACGTCGGAAGGACGGATGCTGGTATTTCCAATTAAAGATTTACCTGTTTTGAGTAAAGGTAAAGGTAATAAAATCATTAATATACCTTCAGCGAGAGCGAAAGCGCGTGAAGAATATGTCACCTTACTCGAAGTGTTGCCACCAGAAAGCGCAGTAACCTTGCATGCAGGTAAACGCAAGTTAACCCTAAAAGCGAGTGATATCGAGCATTATAAGGGCGAGCGAGGTCGCAGGGGTAATAAATTACCTAGGGGATTACAGCGCGTTGATCATGTTGTTATCGAACAACCAGCGCAGGAAGTTACAGCTGAGTCGCCAGAGAATTAACTGCAGAGAAAACTCACTTTAAAAAGCCCTAAGGTTAATCTTTTAGGGCTTTTTTAATGGACAAAGATAGGCAAAGGGATGAACTTAAATTTTAATGTGTTTAAGCCTCGAGCAGCTCTAAGACGGCCTCTGTTTTATATCCGATTGAAGTACTGCCTTATAACTCATCGGCGTCTGTAGTGTTAGTATCTGCGCTTAATTGCTTTATTAGCCCGCTAAGTTGGTTGATTTTTTTATTGGATAATTGCCGGTAATCAAAATAAGGGCAGATAATAACACCTGATTTTTGATTAATAGCAAAGTCATCACTGAGCCAAGTACAATCTTGACTCAGTCCAAGTTGCTCAGCATAACCTTTGCCTATTATTATGTGCAGTTGTTTAACGTGAGTTATGGCTGTCCCATGAGTTGCTGCAAGCCTAGGCACTGAAAAAAGCAAACAATGAGCACTTTCTGCCTGTAAAAGCGAGTTATCCCTTAAGTGTTGCCATGAAGAAAATTGCCTTGGCTGCAACTCAAATAATAATTTCGCGTAAACATTAAAAATTTTTCGCCAATGATTACCTGCTTCAAGACAAATATTGGCAATGTCACCGGTCATTAACGCTTTGACACGGGTTAGATTTTCATAGGTGGGCATCGGTGGGCGGTTTCGTATATAGAAAACAAGTTTGGCGTCAGGATTACCTAAGCCAATCGGTGTATTGTGCATTACGGTCTCTAATTTAAAGCGATTATAAATAATAAAAAGGCAATAAAAAAACCCGGTAAAGTCCGGGTTTTTAGTCGTTTTCTTAGCGCTACTTCGCCTAGTTAAAACTCTTCCAACATACTTTCCAAAGAATCATCATAAGCCTTTAATTCTTTTTCTAGTTGGAATTTTTCTTTCAGTTGTTCAATTTCACGCCATTTTCGTTTTTTATTGTTACTTGAACTTGATTTAGCTGGTGTTCCTAAAGAGTCCAAAACTTGTTGAAATTTATCCATGGTATGCTCCTTTTTTCTACAACTGCAGCTTTTTAATACCATAGTTGTTGATAAAATAGCAATATTATTTTTCTATGCTGTCACAAAACCTTGAATTTCAATCGCGTTAATTTAAAAGCTTTAGAGTAACGCCTGTAATTGTTGCTCAAGTTTTATTTGATCTAGGGTGAAGTTTCTAATGCCTTCTGCTAACTTTTCTGTCGCCATCGCGTCTTCGTTCATTTGCCATCTAAATTCTGCTTCACTAAGTGGCGCTTGATTGGCTAATGCCGGTTGATCGCTGAAAAGTTTTTGCGTCACTGGTGCGTTCGAATTTGCTAATTCATCCATTAAATTAGGGCTGATAGTTAGGCGGTCACAACCGGCTAATTCTAGTATTTCACCAATGTTTCTAAAACTGGCACCCATGACCACCGTTTTGTAACCTTTAGCCTTGTAATAATTATATATGCTAGTTACTGACACTACGCCCGGATCTTCATTTGCAGGGTAGTCAGTGCGACCAGTATCTTTTTTGTACCAATCTAAAATACGACCGACAAATGGCGAAATTAGATAGATATTAGCTTCGGCGCAGGCTTGAGCTTGTGCGAAATTAAATAGTAAAGTCAAATTACAGTTAATGCCTTCACGTTCTAATTGCTCTGCAGCTTTTATGCCTTCCCATGTTGAGGCTATCTTGATCAAAATACGATTGTTACTAATGCCCGCTTCGTTGTACATTGCGATAAGTTTATGGGCTTTAGCAATTGAGGCTTGGGTATCAAATGACAACCGTGAGTCGACTTCTGTTGAGATCCTGCCGGGAACAATTTTTAAAATCTCTAAGCCAATTAATACAGAGAGTTTATCTGCAGCATCAATAACTTGTTGTGTGGCGCTTGATGATTGTGTTTTTGCCCATTTAACCGCTGTGCTCAACAGCTGCTGATAGTTTGGAAGCGCCGCTGCTTTTAATAATAAAGAAGGGTTCGTGGTGGCATCTTGTGGTTGAAACTTAGTAATAGCTTCAATGTCGCCGGTATCAGCAACAACAGTTGTCATTGCTTTTAATTGAGAAAGTTGATCGGTCATAACATGTCCCTTGACGTTGATAATGTAATCAGATGATTTTATTGAGTAAGCTTTGGTGAAATATTACAACATTTACAAGCATTTTGATTGGAAATAGTTAAGTTTCTGTCTTATTCGTCCCTATTTGTATCAAATTTTCATTATTTAGCAAGTATGGATTTGTAATAATTTCGATAAATATCGCTATTGTTGATTGTAGTCGCTAAAAAGAGGCAGATAAAATCCTTAATGAAGAATATTATATTCGCTTTTTCCTGTGCTATAGTGGCAAAAAATTTTCCAGACAGAGTCGATAAATCATGTTGCTTGTTGTTTCTCCAGCTAAAAATCTAGATTATGAATCGCCGGTTGCTACCGAACGATTTTCTCAACCTGAACTGTTAGCGCATAGTAAAGTGTTGATGAAAAAGTGTAAAACACTGACGCCTGCCGATATCAGTTCATTAATGTCGATCAGCGATAAATTAGCCGGTTTAAACGCCGCACGCTTTGGTGAGTGGTCTACACCTTTTACGCCGGATAATGCCCGACAAGCGGTGTTAGCTTTTAATGGCGATGTTTATGCTGGCTTAGATGCAAAATCGTTTAGCGATGCTGATTTCACCTTTGCTCAGCAGCATATGCGGATATTGTCAGGCTTATATGGTTTATTAAAGCCGTTAGATTTGATGCAAGCGTACCGACTTGAAATGGGTAAGAAGTTAGAGAATGATCGCGGCAGCAATTTATATCAATTTTGGGGGGATATTATCACCGAGCATTTAAATGCGGCACTCGTTGCCCAAGGCGATAATATTTTAATTAATTTAGCTTCAAATGAGTATTTTAAAGCCGTTAATAAAAAGGTACTCAAGGCTGAGGTGATCACGCCGGCATTTAAGGATTGGAAAAATGGTCAATTTAAAATGATCAGTTTTTTTGCGAAAAAAGCCCGAGGTCTAATGGCGCGTTATATTATTGAGCACCAAATTAACGATGTAGAAAAATTAAAAGCGTTTGATGTTGCCGGTTATCAATATTCTAACGAATTAAGTAAAGGTAATGATTGGGTGTTCACCCGTAAAGAAGTATAACTATGCTAATCATTCAATCGCGTATTCTTTTATAAATAGCTTAGGTATGAGGCGCTAGCGAGTTATGTTTGCTTTGTTAGTGATTAAGCTATTATTAGCTTATCGCTCTCTAGCGAGTTATTCACTGTTCAACTCCCTAAGTTAATTTTAATAAAAGGTTTATGATGAATATTTATCAAACAATAAACATTAAGTCTGTTTTATATTTGTTGATTGCTTTTACACTAAGCGCGTGTGCCACCATGGGCGGTGGCAATAAAGTTGCACAACAACAAAAAATATTGCAAATGAAAGACGCGGTTTTAACGCAACTCTTTGCTCATAAACCAGATACGCGAGAGCAACTTAACGCAGCTCCAGGTTATGCGGTATTTTCAAATGCTAATATTAATTTAATTTTTATAGCGGCTGGTACTGGTTATGGTGTCGTTAAAGATCAGAAAAAAAATACTCATACTTATATGAATATGGCAGAAGGTGGTGTCGGCCTCGGCCTTGGTGTGAAGGATTACCGTATTGTTATGGTATTTCATAGCAAAGCTGCTATGGAGCATTTCGTTAATAGTGGCTGGACGTTTGGTGGCAATGCTGATGCGTCAGCAAAAGCGGGTGACAAAGGAGGCTCAGTTGAAGGTGAAGCTTATTATGGTGATGTCACCGTTTATACCTTTACTGAAAGTGGCTTAGCATTACAAGCAACGATTAAGGGCACTAAATTTTGGCGTGCTGATTCGCTAAATTAATGTCACATATATTTTATAAGTTTATCGTAAGACCGGCATAAAAATAGGCACCATTGTAGCCAAATGGTGCTGAGCGGCGTGAATATTGAAACACGCCATCACTGTCCACAACACTATTACCGGCCTCATCAATGATGCTACCTTGTCTTGAGTTACCTATCGTATTTTTATCAGGGTAAACATCAAAAAAGTTATTACTGCCAATATAGATCTGGGTGTTTTTATTGATACGATACTCTGCACGCACATCGGTTAATAATTTAGCACCATAAGTTTGTTTTTCGCCATCAATAACACTGTATTGACCAAAGCGGTTAAAGGCCAGTTTAAATAACCAATTTTGCTGTTGGTAGTTAATGTTAAAGCTTATCCTATTTTTCGGCTGCCAGCTTTCAATAATGGCAATATCGTGTTGAGAAAATACTTGCTCTTGAGGCAAGGTATTTAAAGCGCTCGCTTTCGGAGTGAACAAGCGTGTGACTTTAGTATCAGTAAAGTTAGCCGCGAGGGTAAAGTCGAATAAGCCACTTGCAAACGGATATTGCCAAGTGCTAATCAGATCGATACCTTGAGTTTTGCTGTCGACACCATTTAAAAATACTTGTGCTTTATCAACACCTTCAGTAGTTAGCGCTTGGTCAAGAACGTTATTAAACCCTAAGCCTAAGCCGCTGCTGAGCACTATTCGATCAGCAATCGCGATTTGGTAATAATCAAGCGTTACCGTGACATCATTACTAAAGCTTGCAATGGCGCCTAAACTTAAATTTTTTGAACTTTCTTGCTTTAATGTCGGAATGCCGATGCTGTTGGTTAAACTACTATCGTTTCTAAACGTAGCAACTGTTTGGCCGATAAGCTGATCATTATCATCAACTAAATATTGCGTACTGGTGTTATTAAAATAAAGTTGTTGCATAGAAGGGGCTCGAAAGCCAGTATTGAAGGCTCCCCGGTAAGTCAACCAGTTATTTGCTTGCCAATAAGCTGCTATTTTCAAATTTGTTGAAGAACCAAACTTATCATAGTCGTCAAATCTTAAGGCGCTATTAAGTGCTAAATTAGTGCTAAATTGATGTTCTAATTCTAGGTAAGCGGAGCGCACATAGCGTTGCTCATTAACAGAAGACTCTGGTCCAATGCCTGGGAACCCTTGAATACCCGCAATCGCATCAAGGTCAAATTGTGATTGGTTGTCTATGGTGTCGTAGTCAAAGTAACTGTATTTTTCACCGGCTTCAACTTGATAATGATCACGTCGAAACTCAAAACCAAAGGCTAAAAGTGACCAGTCTAAGTCTTTTATAATGTCTAAATTCAAGGTCTGTAGCGATAAAGATAAATCATAGGCATGCGCTGAACGTGGTATAGTTGCGCGAATATCATCTGCTGCTAGTTCTTGCTGGAAACGTAAAAAATTGGCGTAGGAAGCATTGATAGAGTTTTTAGTTTGGTAATCAATTGAGTTTTTGCCATGAGTATAGGAAGCATCAATAGCGATGCCATTGTCTAATTCAAAAGCATAACCGATATTAACGGATACATCTTTAATATTTGACGCTATGCTAGGTAAATAACCATGAATCATGGTTGCCTGATGGTCTTGCAGTTGGGGGTTGGTGTTGTTGTGAAGAGTCGTGCGGAAAAAGGCAGCAGAGCTATTATCTCTTCTAGAATAGCTAGCAAAACCGTACAGTTCGCCTAAACCTAGTGGGTAGCCAGCGTTTATTACTGCAGCTTGTTGTTGATATTTAGGGTTACCAATTTCGAATGTTTGTCGATTAGCTTTGATTTCATTTTCATTTGTTGTTAGGTATTTACCAGGGGCTATTTCAATGCAGCCATGATATATACATTGCCCGTCTTGACCTGAGCGATTAGTTGCTTGATGGTTGCTAATGCTGACTGAGGTGTTAATAAAGCCGTGAGAAAATAAGCTAAAGTTTTTATTAAATTCAAGCTGTTTGCTAGCGCCATCCCCTTGACCATATTTGCCGTAGGAAACTTCTGCGTAATCTTGTGAGCTATCATCTTTTAACACTAGGTTAATCACACCCGCAATAGCGTCTGAGCCATATTGCGCAGCAGCACCGTCGCGTAAAATTTCAATTCGTTTAATTGCTGCCAGTGGGATCGCGTTTAAATCAGTACCGGCGGTGCCTCTTCCTACTGAATTATTGATATGTATTAAACTTGCCTGATGGCGACGTTTGCCATTAATTAACACTAAAGTTTGATCTGGGCCTAAGCCTCTAAGCGTTGCAGGTTGTAATACATCGCTGCCATCACTGATGGCTGACTTGGAAAAATTAAATGATGGTGCAATTGCTTGCAACATGTTGCCAAGGTTGGTTTGCCCCGAATGTTTTAATTGTTCAAAGGGTAAAATATCTACCGGTACAGGTAAGTCGGTGATAGAGCGCCTAGCAGTGCGACTACCCACGATCGCTATTTTTTCAATAGCTAAAGGTGCATTAGTCAGTTTGGTCTTATTAATGGCCACAGTTGCCGGCGCTAGTTGCTGGGATTCGCTGGTGATAATGGCAATAGCACCGTTGTTAGCTTTGTTAAAGCTCAGACCAGAGTTTCTTAAAAGTTTGCTCAGGGCAAAATCAACCGTGTAATAACCTTTCAGTGGATTACTTTTAGCAAGTTTGGTGAGTTCAAATGAAAACAGCAGAGTTTTTTGGCTTTGCTGACCAAAGGTGATCAGTGCTTGGTTGGCATTTTCGTGGTCGATATCAAAATAGACGAGCTCATCGGCTCTGGCAAAAGTAGCAAAGAACACCAGTGCGAGTTGGCAAAGTGTTCGTTGTATCTTAAAAGGCGAAAAAAAAACGGCCACCTTTATTATACTAACAGCCTTATTTATCAATCGTGAAGTCCCATCAAATGCTAGCGATATTGCGTTATGTCTTATGCGGTGTACTAGAAAGCGCATAGGTATTGCTCGTCGTTTCTTCTGCTACGATAGCAAAGTTATAATGTAAGGACTGTAGCAGACCATTGATGTCATTAGTCTTAAAATAACCAGAAACTTTAAGCTTGGCTAATTCGGCATTGATTGGCATAAACTTAACCGGGTTATAGCGTTGAACTTCTTGGAGTACTTGCAATAGAGGTTCACCATCAAAAATCAATATGCCTTGTTGCCAAGCTAATTCTTGTTCAACTTCTTGCGTTGATAATTGCTTTATAGCGGATTTAACGTCATTAACAATGGCAATTTTTTCACCGGCAGTCAGGACGTTGCCACTTCCCGATTGCTGTTGAATGGTTTGTTCTTTTGCCATTTTGATGGTTTTTAATAGTGTCTTAACTGAGGTGTTTGCCTCTGCAACTAATACGCTGCCTTCTGCCACTAGTAATTCTACTGAACTGATATTGTTTCGCTGAACATTAAACACTGTGCCAAGCGCGGTGAAAGAGCTATGTCCGGAAACAACACTAAAAGGACGATTGATGTCTTTCGCCACATCAAACTTTGCTTCACCACGTATTATGGTGACTTTACGTTGCTGCTGACTATAAGCTATTTCGATAACGGTATTGCTATTGAGTGCGACAATAGTGCCATCATCTAAGGTAAGTTGTTTTTGTTCGCCGTATTGACTGCTATATTTTTGATAGCTAGATTGCTGGGCAGCATAATATTGTGGCTTTAACCATATTTTATTGACGTCATGAAAAA
>JBFJQB010000028.1:0-23451 GCA_041616855.1 Cognaticolwellia sp.
ATCGAGAGTGGCATCAAAGGCGCGACTGTTTTCAAGGGCAAGCTTCTTTAGGTAAACGAATTATCAGTCAAACAGTATAATTAAGTAAATAGGAATAGATAAGTTAATTTCTATTCGAAATTCATCTATGAAAGAGGTTAAGTTTCTAACCTAATCGAGCGTGACATCCTCACTGATGAATGGTTGTTCATAACACCTTATTTATATTTTTACTGACTTTAGATAGCTAAGGTTATAAATAATCTTTGCTGATTAAGGTCAATAACACACAGCAAAAAAATTTAAATAAGCTAAAATTATGGACAAGCTATTTAGGGAAACAATAAGGTTTTAATATGAAAAGCTTTGAAAATATTTTAGTGATTGCTGAAGCTATTGGCCCTACACAAGCTGTTTTACATAAAGCGTTAAGGCTGGCCCAAAGCGCCAGAGCGAATTTAACGATAATCGCCAATCAAGCAGATCAACACATAGATCGGCATCTCAAGCTGATTTACCAACAACAAAATGCGAGTACAGCAACGATAGCTGCAAGCGAGACTGTCAAGCTGCCATTTGATATCAAGATAAAATATTGCACTGCGCCATTTTCGCACAAAGAAATACTGGCGGAAATTGCAAACCACCACTATGACTTGCTGATCAGAGATATTCACGCCGCAAAATTAAAATGGGGTCTTACATGGAAAGATAATCGCTATTTGTTGCGCGAAGCTAATACTAACCTTTTGCTTGTGGGTGATAAACCATGGCCGGAAAAAGGACATGTTTTGACGGCGCTAGAAACAGAAGAGTCGACGGATAAGCACCAAAAAGTAAATCAATTTATGTTGGAGGAAAGTCAATATTTAGCACAACTACTGCAAAGTGATGTGCATTTGATTAATTGTTACCAAGAGCAACCTGATATGTCATTGGCCACGCCTTTACTAGTGGAGGGGACTGATGAGCCCTCAGACATACATTGGCAGCATTTACAAGATTCTGCATTGAAACTAGGCGTGCGACCGGATCATATCCACGTTGAACCAGGGCTACCCGAGTATGTCATTCCACATGAAGCTGATAAATATCAGATCGATATCGTGGTGATTGGCTCTGGTGAACATCGTGGTATTCTTGGCATACTCAAAGGTCATACCTCACATTATATTGTCGATACCTTGTCTTGTGATGCGCTTATTCTTAAAGCCAATGTCAGTACGGCATAATAGTACCTGAGAAGTATAAAAAAAAAGCGCCATGAAGGCGCTTTTTTAGTCAGGGTGTTAATCGTTTAGCCAACAAATTTTCGGGCATTGCGGAACATACGAACCCAAGGTGAATCTTCTTGCCATTCGTCAGGATGCCATGAGTTGGCAACGGTGCGAAATACTCGTTCAGGATGTGGCATCATAATCGTTACTCGGCCATCGGTGGTGGTCAAGGCAGTAATGCCATCTGGTGAGCCATTGGGGTTAGCTGGATAAGTTTCGGTGATATGACCATAGTTATCGACATAACGCATGGCAACCGTGCCTGACTCATTCGCCTTATCAATAGCTTCATCAGAGCTAAACTCTGTTCGACCTTCTCCGTGTGATACGGCGATTGGCATACGAGAGCCCGCCATACCATCAAAGAAAATCGATGGTGTCTGTTGAATTTCAACTAAGCTAAAGCGGGCTTCAAAGCGTTCTGACTTGTTTTGTACAAAGCGTGGCCAAGCTTCAGAGCCTGGAATAATTTCTTTTAGATTTGATAACATTTGACAGCCGTTACACACCCCTAATGAGAAAGTATCTTCACGTTCGAAGAAGGCTTTAAACATAGCTTTGGCATCTTTGTTAAACAAGATTGATTTTGCCCAACCCTCTCCTGCGCCGAGAACATCGCCGTATGAGAAACCGCCACAAGCAACTAAGCCGTTAAAGTCGGCTAAATCAGTACGGCCAGATAAAATATCTGACATATGGACATCAATGGCGATAAAGCCCGCACGATCAAACGCTGCGGCCATTTCTACATGAGAGTTAACCCCTTGCTCACGTAAAATTGCGATGCGTGGGTTAGTGCCATGTTGTGCATCTTTAGCAATTAAATCGGCAACAACATCGTCATTAATATCAAAGCTTAGTTCAGCGTTTAGCCCCGGATCTTCAGTGTCAAATTTAACATCATGCTCTTGTTGTGCACATTCTGGATTGTCACGCAGTGATTGCATTCTATACGTGGTTTGTGCCCATGTCGTCCGGTAGTATGTACGAGAGTTTTCTAACACGACTTCGCCGTCACGACTGAAGCGCAAGGTATCTTCATTGTTAATGCGGCCAATATCCGTACAACAGTCTAATATATCGTGCTCAGCTAACACGTTATGGATTGCATCAACGTCACTTTCACGAATTTGGATCACTGCGCCAAGTTCTTCGTTAAATAGCACATCAACATCGTTACCTGAAGCTGAGCTAAGTTTTGATAAGTCGATATCAACACCCGTATGGCCAGCAAATGCCATTTCAACAACGGTAGTGAATAGACCACCATCAGAAATGTCATGGTATGCGATGAGCTTTTCATCACGCACCAGTGTTTGCATAGCATTGAAAAAGCCTTTTAAGGTTTCAGGGCTATCAACGTCAGGCGTTTCATTGCCAAGCTGTTTATAAACTTGTGCTAAACATGAGCCACCTAAACGCTGTTTACCTTTTGATAAGTCGATAGCAACAAGTCGCGTATCGCCAAGGTCTGTGCGTAATTGTGGTGTTACTGTTTTGCGAATATCTTCAACCACACCAAAGGCGGTAATAATTAAAGACATCGGCGAAGTCACTGATTTTTGCTCGCCATTTTCATGCCATTGCGTGCGCATTGACATTGAGTCTTTGCCCACTGGAATTGTTAAACCAAGGGCAGGGCAAAGTTTTTCACCAATCGCTTTAACGGCTTCATATAAACCAGCATCTTCACCAGGATGGCCCGCTGGCGACATCCAGTTTGCTGAAAGCTTAATGCGATTTAAATCACCGATGTCAGTACCGGCGATATTGGTCAATGACTCAGCAACCGCTAAGCGTGCAGAGGCGCCAAAGTTTAATAATGCCACCGGTGTACGCTCACCCAACGACATCGCTTCACCGTGGTAAGAGTCTAATGCTGAAGCGGTTACACCACAGTCAGCGACAGGGACTTGCCAAGGGCCAACCATTTGATCACGATTAACCATTCCGGTTACCGAGCGATCGCCTATGGTAATTAAGAAGGTTTTTTCCGCGACGGTTGGCAGTGATAAAATACGGTCAGCGGCATCAGCTAGGCTAATACCAGCAACATTTAATTCATCGCCAGCTGCGGTTTTACTTTCAACATCTTTGAATATTTTAGGGGTTTTACCTAATAAAACATCAAGCGGTAAATCAATAGGTGTGTCTAATTCATCGTTGTCAGCAAAGTGTGCGTCAGTTACGGTTAAATGCTCTTCTTTGGTCGCACGACCAACCACTGCATAAGGCGCACGTTCACGGGCACAAATTTGCTTAAATGTTGCAAGGTTTTCATCTGATACAGCGATAACGTAACGCTCTTGTGACTCATTACACCAAATTTCATGGGGTGCCATACTGCGTTCGTCATTTGGGACGTTGCGAAGTTCAAAAACACCACCACGGCCACCATCGGATACTAATTCAGGGAAAGCGTTAGATAAACCACCGGCGCCAACATCATGAATAAAGGCGATAGGGTTTTGCTCGCCTAATTGCCAACACTTATCAATAACTTCCTGACAACGACGTTCCATTTCTGGGTTTTCACGTTGTACAGAGGCAA
Organism: Cognaticolwellia sp.; assembly: GCA_041616855.1. Lineage (GTDB taxonomy): Bacteria > Pseudomonadota > Gammaproteobacteria > Enterobacterales > Alteromonadaceae > Cognaticolwellia. The sequence continues at coordinate 3,808 of JBFJQB010000028.1, forward strand.
AGTCTAAGTTTTCAGCTGATTGGCCTGATGCCATTGAAGAAGCAGCACCACCGCCTAAACCTATGTTCATTGCTGGGCCGCCAAGGGCGATTAAGTGTGCGCCAACAACGATTTCACGTTTTTGTACGTGCTCATCACGAATGTTACCTAAACCACCGGCCAACATAATTGGCTTGTGATAACCACGTACTTCTGAGCCGTTGAATGAGTTAACTTGTTCTTCATAAGTACGAAAGTAACCTAATATAGCAGGGCGGCCAAATTCGTTATTAAACGCTGCGCCGCCTAATGGGCCTTCCATCATAATATCTAAGGCTGAAACAATCCGATCAGGCTTGCCGAAATCCGTTTCCCAAGGTTGCTCAAAATTTGGAATACGTAAGTTAGAAACCGAAAATCCCACTAAACCGGCTTTAGGTTTAGAGCCAATACCCGTAGCACCTTCATCACGAATCTCACCACCTGAACCGGTTGCTGCGCCAGGGTAAGGTGATATAGCCGTTGGGTGATTGTGGGTTTCCACTTTCATTAACACTTGAATATCTTCATGGTGGTAACCATAAACATTACTTTCTGGATTGGGGAAAAATCGACCGCCTTTGTTACCCACCATCACTGCCGCGTTATCTTTATAAGCACTTAAGACAAAATCTGGGTTAACTTCATGCGTATTACGGATCATTTTAAACAGCGATTTTGGCTGTTTTACGCCATCGATAGTCCAATCAGCATTAAATATTTTGTGACGACAATGTTCTGAGTTTGCTTGAGCAAACATGTAAAGCTCAATGTCGTGTGGGTTTCGACCTAATTTTGTGAAGTTTTCAAATAAGTAGTTCACTTCGTCGTCGGCTAACGCAAGTCCCAGTTCAACATTGGCTTGCACTAAGGCATTTTTGCCGCCGTTTTCAATATCAATACTGGTAAGTTTACCAGGTTCGGCGCTGGCAAATAATGCGGTGGCATCATTGATGTCAGTAAAAACTGACTCCATCATACGATCATGAATTAAATTATGTAATGTCGATTGTTGTGCGCTGGTTAATGGTGCTGAATTTTCAGTGCTGATGTAATAAGCTAAGCCACGTTCTAGGCGAATAATTTTACTTAAACCACAGTTTTTTGCTATGTCAGTAGATTTTGATGACCACGGTGAAATAGTGCCAGGTCGGGGAGTAACTAATAAAAATTGTCCAACAGGTTCATGTTCTTCAATTGTTGGTCCATACTTAAGAAGTTGCTGTAAAACTTGAGATTCTTCAGTGCTTAGTGCTTCTGAAATATGAGCAAAGTGGCTAAACTCAGCATAGATATCCGTGACGGGCAGTTGCAGCTCAGAACACTGATTTAGTAGTTTGTTTACTCTAAATTCAGATAGTGCTGGTGCACCGCGAAAGGTTTTCATCAACATCGACATAGTCTATTTCACCGGGTTAGATTAATTAAGGATAAAAAACGCGCGTATTATAGATTAAACGGGGTAATTAGAGAAATGATTTGTCTCATTTGCAACTAATTTTATGGTGTGAAAAATCATCAATCAGTAAAAATAGCTTTTTTAATGGCGCATTTCACGTGACAATAGGAACTATGATAAAAAAACAATTAAAATCATTTGCTAACTACATTAGCGTCAACAAGTTATTGGCCTCGTTTTTACTGCCATGTATCCTTGTTTTTTCTGGTTGTAAATCCCAAGAACCGTCTGCCAATTTACAGCGAATTATTGACCGTGGTTACGTCACTGTTGGTACACTCTATGGTAATACGAGTTATTACCTTGACGCAGAAGGCCCCGCGGGTTTTGAATATGAACTAGCGAAAAAGTATGCCGATTTTTTAGGTGTTGATTTAAAAATGATGCCTAGTTACAACTTAAACGAGTTATTTCATCAGCTTGATAATGGCAGTGTTGATTTCCTAGCGGCAGGGTTAGCCGTAACTGATGAGCGCCGCGAACAATATCTCTTCGCACCTAGTTACAACAATGTTAGCCAAAAACTGGTTTTTAAGCAGGGTAATACACGACCACGAAAGTTAGCGGACTTAACCGGTAGATTAGAGGTCGTCGCGCAATCGAGTCATGTGGAAAGTTTGTCACTATTAAAACTGACGAACCCTGAATTGTCATGGTCGGCAACCGACGAGCTAGACAGCGAAGAATTGCTGTTACGTGTGCTCTCTGGTGAAATTGATTACACCATCGCCGATAGTAATACCTTGGCGATAAACCGTCGATACTATCCGGAAATTAGCATAGGTTTCACCATTAGAAAAGAAGAGCCTTTAGCTTGGATGCTCAATAAAAATGCTGATGATTCTATTTTTGCCAGCTTAATCGAATTTTTTGGCCAAGTGCATCATAACGGTGTTTTATTGGCCTTGGATGATAAACATTATGGCCATATAGAAGAATTTAATTACGTCGATACCCGTATGTTTATCAAGGCGGTAGAACAGAAATTGCCGAAATATAAACCGTTATTCGAAAAGTATGGTCAAGAGGTGGATTGGCGTTTGTTGGCAGCTATCAGTTATCAAGAGTCGCATTGGGACCCTCATGCCCGATCTTATACTGGTGTGCGTGGTATGATGATGCTCACTTTGCCCACAGCCAAACAAATGGGCATCAAAAGCCGTTTAGATGCCGAGCAGAGCATTCGCGGTGGTGCAAAATATATCAAGCAGCTTATTGAGCGTATGCCAGCGCGCGTACCTGAGCCAGACCGTCTGTGGTTTGCACTTGCATCATATAATATCGGCTTAGGGCACTTAAATGACGCGCGTATTATTACCAAACAGCAAGGTGGCGATCCTGACCGCTGGGTGGAAGTAAAAGAACGTTTACCACTGCTTAAACAGAAAAAATATTATAAAAAAACCCGTTATGGTTATGCGCGTGGCGATGAACCGGTTAATTATGTTGAAAATATTCGCCGCTACTATGATACGTTAACGTGGATGGACGATCAGGTGAAGCAAAATGCTGCGAAAAGTGAGTTAGCAGTAAATGCTGTACAATAGGTTTTATTGCGCTTATCGAAAACTTATCGCATTGTCATTAACTTGTCATAAAACTAGCAGATACTGAGCGCAAGTTTGTTAGATTGAAAAAGTACGCTAAACACTATATACGGAAAGAATTAGCAAGTCGCTAGCAACACTCTAGCCAAGAGGTAGATATGAAAATTAAAAGAACGTTATCAAGTAATCAAAGAAAAAGAACCTTACACCGTAATAAAATCAGATTGGTGAATCGTCGTCACACGCAATTTACCTTAGATCAGTATCACAGCGAACAGGTGCAAAGCGATAACGAAAGTGAGCTAAATCGCAGTTAGTTTTGCCACTTTTAGCTAAGGCACTATTAGCTCAGTGTTGCTTAAAAGTGCTTAAAAGTGCTTAAAAGTGCTTAAAAGTGCTTAAAGGTGTTTACCACAATGCCAGCCACGCTCGTTTAGTCGTTTATCACCCGCATCAATAGCATCAGCTTCCAATGTGGTTGCCATCGAGTCATTCCAACGATTTAAATAGCCAAACAATGAAATCACGGCTAATATCTCAACAATTTCGTCATCATCCCAGTGTTTATGAAGTGCTTGCTTAATATTTTCGTCGACAGCATTGGGGACACTTGAGGCTGCTAAAGCAAACTCAAAGGCCGATTTTTCCGCTTCAGTGTATAAGTTACTTTCACGAAAATTCCAGATGTTTTCCAAACGCTGAGGCGTGCCGCCATAACGCTCCGCGGCTAAAATGGCATGCGCTTCGCAGTATCGACAACCGGTATTGGCACTGGTGATATAACCGATTAAGCGTTTTTGCTCGGCAGTAACTCCGCCATGATTTTCCATTACCGCGATATTTAAATTAATAAAGGCTTTAGCAATGGCGGGGCGGCGTTGCATGGTTAAGACACTGTTGGGATAAAAGCCTAAGGTTTCATTAAAAAAGCGTGCTAGCTCTGTAACGTCTTCATTCTCATCGCTGGCAAGTGGGGCTACAAGTGGCATTATTTATCTCCGGAGTGAATTTACGAACGGAATTAAGTTAACGTTTTTTTTGCCAGTTTTTCAGCTTTTTTTTCTGCTCTTCTGCGCTTAAAAAATGCAGAAAGCATCACGCTACACTCATTAGCTAAAAGGCCAGACTTCACCGCTACTTGATGATTATGTTTTTCATGATTCAATAAATTAAAGGCACTGCCTGCGGCGCCGGTTTTTAAATCTTTACTGGCAAAAATCAATTGCTTTATTCGGCTATGTATTAATAAGCCGGTGCACATCGGGCAAGGCTCGAGCGTTACATATAAAGTGCAGTCGATCAGCCGATAGTTTTTGATGTTTTTGCCGGCATCACGAATCGCCATCATTTCTGCATGTGCCGATGGATCGTTGTTCATGATTGATTGATTAAAACCTTCGCCAATAATGTTGCCATCACAAACCACCACCGCACCGACGGGGATTTCATTATGACTGTCGGCAATTTTAGCCAATGCCATGGCACGGCGCATAAACTTTTCATCATCAGGGGAAAAGTCTGCCTGAATCGGCAAGTTTTGGCTCAACGGGATGTTGTTATTAATCATAGCTATAAAAACATCTCTAATAAATCATTCAGGTAGCGATGACCAAGTTTACTTACCGACCAAAGTTTGCCATCAAACTCCATCAGGCCTTTGTCTTGTGCTTGTAATAATGTTGGTAGAATACTGTCAGCGCTTAAGCCGGTATACGCTTGATACTCATTCAACGCAAAACCAGAAAACAATCGTAAACGATTCATCATATATTCAAAAGGCAATTCTTCATCCGTGACCGTATGCAATTTATCAAGGGCTTTTCTGTTGGTGTCTAAATAACCTTTTGGGTGCTTTACTTTTACTGTGCGATATATTTTCTGGTTATCGGCGTCAGTAATTTTTCCATGTGCGCCACAGCCAATGCCCAAGTAATCACCAAATTTCCAATAGTTAAGGTTATGCTGGCATTGATATTCAGGTTTACTGTAGGCCGATATTTCATATTGTTGATAACCCGCTGCATTGAGTAGGGCGATGCCTTGATCTTGTATGCTCCAGAGAATTTCATCCTGCGGCAATTTTGGCGGCCGAGAATGAAAGGCGGTATTAGGCTCGATAGTTAATTGATACCATGAAATATGTGTAGGGTTTAAGCTAATCGCTGTTTGTAAATCATCTAGGGCATGCTCAACGGTCTGCTCTGGTAAGCCATGCATTAAATCGAGATTAAAGCTTTTAACGCCACATTCACTGGCTAAATTAGCGGCGGTTTTTGCTTGTTGGCTGTTATGAATACGGCCAAGTTTGATTAATTTATCGGATTCAAAACTTTGCACACCCACCGATAGTCTTGAAACCCCCCCATTAAAAAAGCCAATAAACTTTTGTGCTTCAACAGTACCTGGGTTTGCTTCTAAGGTGATTTCAATATCAGCTTTATGTTCAAAGCGCTGCAGAACTTGAGTTAATAGTTGTTCAATGGCCGGCGCAGAAAACAAGCTTGGTGTACCACCGCCAATAAATATTGAATGTAATGGGCGGTGCTGCAAGTTAAAACGTGCGATATCTGTATCTAGGTCGAGTAATAATTGTTCGACATAATCTTGCTCAGGGATCGCATGCTTGAGGGCATGGGAATTAAAGTCACAGTAAGGGCATTTTTCAACACACCAAGGAATGTGGATATATAACGATAGCGGCGGGGCAACTAACATCTTAAGCGAGTTCTTTTGCAAGTAGTGGCACAAGTTTTTGTAAGGCTTGGCCACGATGGCTAAGTTGATTTTTCAAAGCTCTAGGTAATTGCGCGGATGACATTTTATGTTCTGCTTGCCAAAATACCGGGTCATAACCGAACCCTTGCTCGCCAAGTTTTTCCTTGCTGATGCTCCCTTGCCAAACACCATGGCAAATAAGCGGTGTGGGATCATTTTCATGACGCATATACACCAGTACACAATGAAAACGTGCTGTGCGCTTGCCATCGGCTACATTCTCTAAGGCCGTTAACAATTTATTGGTATTGTCATCATCACTAGCATTTTCACCAGCATAACGCGCAGAATAAACACCGGGGGCACCATTTAAAGCGTCAACTTCTAAACCTGAGTCATCTGCAATTGCGGGTAGACCGGTGACTTTTGCTGCGTGGCGCGCCTTAATAATTGCGTTTTCAACAAAGGTTGTGCCCGTTTCTGCAACGTCAGGAACATTGAATTCGCTTTGCGGCTTAATTTCTATATTTTGCTCTGCCAACAAACTTGCCAATTCCTTAACTTTACCTTTGTTTCCCGTTGCGAGTACGATAGTGGTCATGAAAAACACCCTTTAAATAGTGAGCTAAAATAAGCTGCCTAAACGCCGTTAAGGCGTTAATTACTTCAATGGGCGCATAATACCTTAATCTACAACAAAGCGGGAGAGTCAAACGCGGATTTACTGTCTATTCAGCCGCACAATGCAGTTGCAAAATATCGCTGTAAATTCAGGCAATAAAAAACGGCAAATAAATTGCCGTTTATATTCAACGAGGTATTAATAGTGACTTAAGCTAGTCGACATAAAATTTTTGCGAAAACTTTAAGTTATGCTGTTGGCCTTTATCGGTGATATTAATATCAAAATAAATCGTTTCTTCGTGGGTATAGCTAACTTGCGCTAGGTAATAAACCGCATCACCTTCTTTTACTTCGGTAAATTCTAAGCTTTTAATTTGCCCAACATCGTTACGTGCTTTACCGTTGATATTCACGGTTTTTGACGGATTGCCAGCTTGAGTATTATCGAGCACTGAAATGTTAATTAAACCTTTATAACGACTGCGTTCAATACCATAACTTTTAGCAATTTCAGGCGTTAAAAACGTCGAGCCCAAAGCGATATAATGAACATTGATATCGCCCATCTTTTTCATGTTTTCAGCATTAACCACTGAGACTGTACTCATTGCGATGGCTGAAAAAACTATCAAGACGAATTTATTGATGATATTTTTCATGGTAATAACCTTAATATGTAAGACGTTTAACTTTAGTATATACGATTAAAAATCATCCGTTATAACATTGCCCAATATGGCACCCAGCCTCGTAATAAAATGTTAATTACATTCAATAATAAAAAGGCGATTAGCACCGATAAATCAAGCCCACCAATACTAGGAATAATACGTCTAATCGGGGTTAATACTGGCGCGGTAAGTTGATGAAAAACCAGTTGCGTTGGATTATGCCCTTGTACTACCCAGCTCATTAATGCCATCACTAGCATGATAATAAACAGTAAAACACCGGTTTGCTTGATCAGGTATATTAGCCCTAAATACAAGGCTGAAATAATATCAATCGGTCCACCATTTAGTAATGGGATAATGATAAAAGTTAAGGTGGCGACAATATAGGCCAAGATAATGGTTGCTAAATCTACACCACCGACACCGGGTACAACGCGGCGTAATGGGATCACTAACGGGTTACTGACCTTGACAATAAATTGACTTAGCGGGTTATAAAAGTCAGCGCGCACCAGTTGTAGCCATACTCGCAACACTAAAATCATCAGTAACGTGTCAAAAGCAAATTTAAGCAAGTAATTAATTGCTTCCATCTAAAACTCCAAAATTATAAGCAGGGATAACATCATCAGTTATATAGCGATATCGTTTAAACTTAGTTAAACGATATCAATAGATTGTAATAATCAGAGTTTATCTGATATATCCAGTAAGGCGATAGTAATATGGTTAATTATTTTTCGCCATTTCTTTAGCGCGATCGATAGCACTGTTCATCGCGTTTGCAACAAGTTGCTCTAAGCCGCCGTCAACAAAGGTACAAATTGCAGCATGAGTGGCACCACCTTTAGAGGTCACGTTTTCGCGCAATTGACTGATGGGTAAATTATTTTCTATTACCATTTTGGCAGCGCCTAAGGCGGTTTGTTGCACCAACTCACGACTGTCCTGGGCGCTAAAGCCATAAGCGAGCGCTTGTTTCTCCATTGCTTCCATAAACAAGAAAAAATAGGCGGGCGCAGAACCTGAAACCGCGATGATATGGTCAATTTGCTCTTCCGTATCGAGCCACTTCACTATACCAACCGATGTCATTAATTGCTCAGCAAAGGCTTTGTCTTCAGTGCTGGCATGAGCGTTTGCAAACATACCGGTTACACCCGCGCCAACTTGGCTAGGGGTATTGGGCATCGTGCGAAAAACACTGCAGGGTTGCTCTAACGCTTGTTCTATTTGCTGTAATGGGCAACCCGCGGCAACGGATATAAAACATTTATTGCTTAAATCTAGTTGTTGACCAAAGCCCTGACAGACTTGTGTCATTAAATAAGGCTTTACCCCTAAGACAATAACGTCGGCAAATTTTACCGCGCTATTGTTATCCTGTGTTTGCTCAATGCCAAAATGCTCTTGCAATGCGATGCGTTTCTCAGGTGATGGATTAGACACCATAATATGCTGTGGTGAGTAACCGTTGTTAACTAGGCCAGCGATAATGGCGCTGTTCATATTGCCCGCGCCAATAAATGCGATTTTTTTCATAAATTTTTTATCCGTCTTGTTATGACTCGCGGTTGATAACTGAGTTACAACCGCAATAATATTGCTATTGTAGCAGTGAAGCTAAGTGCCTTTATAGCTACAACTGCCTTTAACGCATTTTCATCATGCGTTTTTTTGGGGGGAGCTATTTTCGAGCGCCAAATATCGCCGAGCCAATGCGCACTAAGGTTGAGCCGGCATTAATAGCGAGCTGTAAATCAGCCGACATTCCCATAGATAATGTGTCGATACTTGGGTATTTTTTTTGCAATTCAAGAAAAAGTTTTTGCATTTGCTTAAAGCTTGCTTGAGAAGCATTTTTTTCCGGAATCGCCATCAAGCCGCGCAAGCATAAGTTGTCACATGTTTCGACCACATCAAGCAAGGCTGGAAGCTCTTGCGGTAAAACGCCTGATTTACTAATTTCACCGCTAATATTCACTTGTAAACAAATGTTTAGCGGAGTATCTTGACCAGACCTATGATCATTAAGGCGTTTTGCAACTTTAATTCTATCTATGCTATGTACCCAGGAAAAATATTTGGCAATTAACTTGGTTTTGTTGGTTTGAATAGGGCCGATAAAATGCCAAGAGATGTCCGACTTATCTTGCAAAGCGGTGATTTTATCAACCGCTTCTTGTACGTAGCTTTCGCCAAAATTTCGTTGCCCGGCGTTGTAAGCTTGCTCGAGCATTTCAATAGGTTTGGTTTTACTGACCGCAAGCAAAGTGACTTCATCAGCGTTGCGATGAGCACGTTGACAAGCAGAAGAAATTTGCAGTTCAACAGCAGCAATATTATCTTTAATAGCAATCATATTGTTTATTTCAGTTCTCAATGACTTAATCAGTTGTTAGTTCAATTATTAATTAGACTAAGAGGTTTGTATGGATATTACCGAATTACTAGCATTTAGTGTGGAAAATAATGCTTCAGATTTACATTTATCAACCGGAACACCACCATCTATTCGTGTCGATGGCGATGTACGTAAGTTAAATATACCCGCATTTGACGAGAAAGATGTTAACGCGTTGGTCTATGATATTATGAATGATCGTCAGCGCAAAGAGTACGAAGAAAATTTAGAAGTCGATTTTTCTTTTGAAGTGCCAAATTTAGCGCGTTTCAGGGTTAATGCTTTTAATCAAAATCGCGGACCAGCTGCGGTATTTCGTACTATTCCAAGTAAAATACTATCGTTAGACGACTTAGGTTGTCCTGACATTTTCCGAGATATATCAGAATTACCTCGTGGCTTAGTGCTAGTCACAGGGCCGACAGGCTCAGGTAAATCTACAACATTGGCCGCGATGGTCGATCACATTAACAAAACCAAGCATGATCATATTTTAACTATTGAAGATCCTATTGAATTTGTGCACGAAAACCATTCATGTTTGATTAACCAACGTGAGGTGCACCGTGACACCTTAAGTTTTAGCGCAGCACTACGTTCAGCATTGCGTGAAGACCCTGATGTTATCCTTGTTGGTGAGATGCGTGATTTAGAAACAATACGTTTAGCAATGACCGCAGCTGAAACGGGCCATTTAGTTTTTGGTACCTTACATACCACCTCAGCACCGAAAACGATTGACCGTATTATCGATGTCTTTCCGGGCGAAGAAAAAGCGATGGTACGTTCAATGCTTTCTGAATCATTACGTGCCGTCATTTCTCAAACACTAGTGAAAAAAGTCGGGGGCGGCCGTGTTGCGGCGCATGAAATTATGATGGGTGTGCCGGCAATTCGTAACTTGATTCGCGAAGATAAAATTGCCCAAATGTATTCAGCGATTCAAACCGGTATGTCTAGCGGTATGCAAACCATGGATCAGTGTTTACAAAATCTGATCAATCGCGGCATGATCACCAGACAAGATGCGATGGATAAAGCACAAGACAAAAACCAATTTGCCGGTTACTAGCATGGTTGCTATCGAATATAGTAAAGGGTAATTAAATGAATTTTCATGATTTATTACAGAAAATGGTGCAGCATGAAGCATCAGATATGTTTGTTACGGCTAAGTTAAAGGTCAGTGCAAAAATCAACGGTGAACTGCTGCCTATTGATGAACAGGTTTTGTCACCTGAAGAGGCTTTAGCGTTAGTTCATAATGCGATGTCTGAAAAACAAAAGCTTGAGTTTGATGAAAACAAAGAGTGTAACTTTGCACTTTCAATTGACGGTATTGGCCGTTTTCGTGTTTCGGCTTTCTGGCAACGCGATATGGCCGGTATGGTTGTTCGCCGTATTGTGACAGAAATTCCCGAAGCTGATGACCTCGGATTGCCCTCGGTATTAAAAGATGTGGTGATGTCAAAGCGTGGCTTAGTGCTATTCGTTGGTGGTACCGGTACGGGTAAGTCTACCTCAATGGCGGCGTTAATCGGCTATCGTAACAAAAACTCTCGCGGCCATATTCTGACTATAGAAGATCCGGTTGAATTTGTTCATGAGCACGGCAAATGTATGATAACGCAACGTGAAGTCGGGCTTGATACCGAAAGCTTTGATGCCGCATTAAAAAGCTCTTTGCGCCAAGCGCCTGATGTCATTTTAATTGGTGAAATTCGTAACCAAGAAACCATGGAGCATGCATTAAGTTTTGCCGAAACAGGGCATTTGTGTATTGCTACCTTGCATGCTAATAATGCAAACCAAGCAATTGATCGTATTATGCATTTGGTACCTGCAGACCAACATGGCAAGCTATTGTTTGATCTTGCCTTGAATTTACGCGGTATCATCGCCCAGCAATTAATCCCGACGCGTGATGGCCATGGCCGAGTGGCGGCGATTGAAATTTTGCTTAACTCTCCTTATGTTGCAGAGTTAATTAAAAAAGGTGAAATCGGTAGTATTAAAGAGGTGATGGAAAAATCGAAAGACCAAGGTATGCAAACTTTCGATCAAGCGTTGTTTAATTTGTATCAACAAGGGCTTATTAATTACGCTGACGCTTTACATCACGCAGATTCACCAAATGATTTACGCTTAATGATCAAGTTGCGTAGTAACGATCAAGGTGGAACGGGCTCCTTATCCGGTGTGACTATTGATGGCTTAGAGCCAAAAGAAGAGTGATCTTCACCTGAATATATCATCGGACAGTAATATCGTTTGATGGTAGGTCGACAGGCGCTTTATAGTTTAAAAGCATGTTCATTTTGGCATGCTTTTTTGTTGCTAAAATATAAAAAATAAAAGGAAGCTCGAATGTTATTTTTAATACGTTTATTCATTATCACTGTTACCTTGTTAACGGCTCATATGGCAGTGGCAGATAAATTTATCGCAGGACCCGTACTCAAAAGCTATGGCAAACATACCAAGGTACAACAACAGCTTGATTTTGATAAAAACGCGGTTTATAAAATTGCTTTTGACATCAGCGAGCAAGGTGAGGTTGGCAAGATTAATCGTCAAATTGAAACGCTGGCGCGCTTTATCAATATGCATGTGGCTAATGGAGTGCCGGCAAAGAACATTCATTTAGCATTGGTGGTACATGGTAAAGCCGGTTTTGATTTACTCAAAGCGCCGTTGTATCAGGACAAGTTTCAGCAAAAAAATGCCAATAATGCATTATTGCAAGCGTTAATGAACAACCAAGTCGAGGTTTTGTTATGTGGCCAGTCAGCCGCGTATTTCGACATTGCTAATGACATGCTAATGCCTGGCGTTAAAATGGCATTGTCAGCGATGACCGCTCATGCTGTATTGCAAAGTAACGGTTACAGCGTTAATCCATTTTAATTAAGACAAGTTAAGGTCAGTTAAGCACCGCAGGCAATATCCAGATCCATAACGGTATCGACAAGATAGAAACTAAGGTTGTTACCACCACGGTACCGGCAAGCGTTTCTTGATGTCGGTTATGTTGTTTAGCAATTAAATAACCATTCACTCCTGTTGGACTGGCGCTTAAAATCACTAAAGTCGTCGTGACGATAGCAGAAAATTGAAAAACAACATGGCTAGTTAATAGGATTAAACTAGGCAATAGTAATAGTTTTAATATGCTGGCGGTAACGATAAATTTAACTTCACTGCGAATGCGATAATAGGCAAGCGAGGCGCCGAGTAAAAAAAGAGCGAGGGGGATGGCAGGTTTACCTAACAGTAATAAACTGTCATTGATGATCACTGGCAATGCTATGGCCATTAAATTAAAACTAAAGCCGCCTGTTATGGCAAGTAATAGCGGATTGTAGAAAGTTTGTTTGAGAAATAATCGCCAATTAAATTGACCCATACTAACGGCAAGTACGCTCGTCATGCCAAATAACATCACACTGTGTAAACTCACCACCAAAAATATCGTCGGTAATACTTGCTCACCTAACAGCATTAACGCCACAGGCATACCTACAATGACATTGTTAGAATAACTCGCGCCTAAGGCGTAAACGGCAGAAGCGGCTCTATCGCGTTGTAAGTGTTGGTGAAAATAATAATTTATCGCCCAGGCAAGTCCATAAACCCCTAATACCGGAATATAAAAGGCACTATAAATATTAACATTGATTGTGCTTAAATCCGCGCTCGCCAATTGTTGAAATAAAAATGCCGGAATGGCGAGGTTAAAAGTAAATTTAGTTAGGGTATCGATTTGTGCTCTACTAAACCAAGCAACTTTTGCCAGAAGATAACCGATAAAGCCAATGATTATTAAAGGGCTGATAACTTCGAAAATGGCCATTAAGCTCTCTTGGGGGAAATTGACGCGCTACACCATGTTACGTCAATCAAAGTGTTAATATTGCAGGTATAGCGGTTAAAAAGCTTAATATTGATTTTCAAAGTAACTTTCTATAATGAGTTTTGCTGATGCTGCGTCGATATTGTCTTTTTTAAGGTTACGATAACCTCCCTCTGCAAATAAGGCTTCTTTTGCAGTCGCGGTGGTAAGTCGTTCATCTTGAAACTCAACTTTCAGGCCAAATCGGCCGGCAACGCGATTACCAAATTTTTTCGCGTCGTGGGTTAGTTGTTGCTCACTGCCATCCATATTGAGCGGTAATCCCACTACGATAAAGTCAGGTTGCCATTCTTTGATAAACTTAGTCAAGCTATCCCAGTCAGGAATACCATCACGAGCTTTGACAGAGCCTAAAGGCGAAGCTAAACCCGTTAACTCTTGACCGAGTGCAACGCCAATAAACTTTTTGCCAAAATCAAAGCCGAGTATTGTCCGCTCGCCAACGGCTGTTTTATTGGCCATTATGCATGTCCAACTTCGCTCGATAGGTGTGCCACATCAATGCCTAGTTTTTCAGTGGCTTTTTTCCACCTTTGCTCGATAGGCGTATCAAAGATAATGTCGCCATCAGCGGGGGTTAATAGCCAAGAGTTAGCTTTAATTTCTTCCTCTAATTGACCGGGCCCCCAGCCAGCATAACCTAAGGTTACCATGTACTTTTCCGGTGCACCCTCGGTACCTAGTGCGAGTAAAATATCTTTTGAAGTTGTGATCATAACCTCATCGGTTAACGCTAAAGAGCTATTCCAACCTGACTGTGTACTGTGTAAAACAAAGCCTCTATCTTGTGAGACAGGCCCGCCAGTTAATACTTGTTGGTTTAATTCAGGCGCTTCAATTTTATCTTCATCAATTTGTGTTAATAATTCATTTAACGTGACATTAATGGGTAAATTAATGATTAATCCCATTGCGCCTTCAGCATTATGCTCACAGATATAGGTCACCGTTTTATTAAAATAGGAGTCGTCTAAGCTGGGCATAGCAATCAAAAGTTGATTTTCAAAACTATTCATAAATATACCTCAATAATCAAAAGGAAGTATGCTAAAGAAACTTCCCTTTAGCATCAATTTTAACATCTGACTTAGCGTTTTTTAATGTTCTGCTCAATGGCGTCCATTAATTTTCCGCTGATATTTATCGGGTATGCTGCTTCAATTTCGCGAATACAGGTTGGACTAGTGACATTAATTTCAGTGACTTTGTCACCAATAACATCTAAACCAACAAAATATAAACCGCGTTTTTTTAATTCTGGCGCTATAGTTTCTGCAATAAGTTTATCGCTAGCACTTAATGGGCGGGCTTCACCTCGACCACCAGCTGCTAAGTTACCGCGTGTTTCTCCTTGGGTAGGAATGCGAGCTAAACAGTAAGGCATTGGTTCACCATTGACGATCAAAATACGTTTATCACCGTCAACAATTTCTGGCATGTACTCTTGAACCATAGCATATTGTGTTGAATGTGCTGTTAAAGTTTCGAGAATAACCCCAACATTGGGATCATTTTCACCGATACGAAAGATAGACGAACCGCCCATTCCATCCAAGGGCTTAATAATGATATCTTTGTTTTCTTTATGAAATTCTCTGATTTTTTGATTATTTCGCGTCACCAAGGTTTTCGGTGTTAACTCTGGAAACCAAGCGGTAAATAATTTTTCGTTACAGTCGCGTAAACTTTGTGGCTTGTTAACAATTAAGGTACCAGCAACTTCCGCACGTTCTAACATGTAAGTCGAGTATAAAAATTCAGTATCAAAAGGCGGATCTTTGCGCATTAACACCGCATCTAAATCCGCAACGTTGATGTCTTCTTGCGCGTCTAATTCATACCAATGCTCAGGGTTATCAAACACTTTGACTTTTGCCGCAGTTGCTCGACAAACGCCTTGCTCTAAATAGAGATCTTTCATCTCCATATAATAAATTTCATAACCACGTGCTTGTGCTTCAAACATCATTGCCATCGAGGAGTCTTTTTGTACTTTGACCTCGGCAATAGGGTCCATTACAACGCCAATTTTTATGCTCATGCTTTTTCCTAATTTGTCTGGATATTAAGTTAAGTCACCGTAGCGACACTGCAACGCTGTGATGGCGGTCAGAGCGGCTGTTTCTGTTCTTAGTACACGAGGGCCGAGTAAAACATCGTGAAACCCCGCGACATTGGCACTGGTTATTTCGTCATTGCTTAAGCCGCCTTCAGGCCCGATTAATAGGCGAACCCGTTGATTTTCTACCGGTAAACTCATAATAGAGTGTTCAGCTCTGGGATGTAAATTTAACTTTAACGCTGAACTTTCTTGCGCTAACCAGTCAGCTAAATACATTGGCGGTTTAACGACTGGCACCGCACATCTGCCGCTTTGTTCACAAGCGCTAATAACTATTTTTTGCCATTGTTGATGTTTTTTCTCTAAACGCTCACCGCTGAGTTTAACACCACAGCGCTCAGTAAAAATTGGGGTAATGGTATTAACGCCTAACTCTACTGATTTTTGTAAAGTAAAGTCCATGCGCTCGCCACGTGAAATACCTTGACCCAAATGAATGTTCAAGGGCGATTCTTTGTCGACGATATCTTTCGCGGTAATTTCGACGTCAGCAGATTTTTTACTGACATTACAAAGCTTAGCTTGATACTCGAAATAACCTTGCTGCTCAGATATGCCATTAAATAAGGTAATATCATCATCATTTTTAAGACGTAATACTCGCACGATATGGCCAAAAGCGTCATCACTTAATGGCTGTGTTTGACCAACGTCAAATGCTTGTGCTTGATAAATACGTGGGTTACGCATAAAAATATTCCATCTTTGTTATTAAGGCTGTCGTTGTTGACTTTATAAGTGCTATTAACGGTAAAGTTATTCGAGATTAAAAATCAACACTTTTTGCATCGCAGGCGTCGAAATAATGTTGCTCATATAGCCAGTAAGTAAGGGCAACTCATCGTAAATTCAATTGTTTACGCTAAAAAAATGCTTTTAAGTCTTGGTTGTTCTATCCGTAATTAAGTATTAACCCTCTGTAAACGGCAAAGTTCAACTGTTTATAGGCAGCGCCAAGCCTACTTGATGTAATAAATTAAATATAAAAAAACCGCTCAAAGAGCGGTTTTTTTTATAAGCTTGTGCTGAATTAGATCCCAGCAGATAAGCGTAGCGCTTCGGCTTTATCGGTTTTTTCCCAGCTAAAGGCTGTAAAGGTATCATCACCCACGGTCATTTCAAATGGTTCACGACCAAAGTGACCATATGCCGCTGTTTGCTTGTACATCGGGTGCAGTAGGTCTAACATTTTCGTTATACCGTATGGACGTAAGTCAAAGTGTTCACGAACTAATTCAACCAAGCGTTCTTCAGAAACTTTACCGGTGCCAAATGTATCAATGGCGATTGACGTCGGCTCAGCAACGCCAATTGCGTAAGATACTTGAATTTCACATCTGTCAGCTAAGCCAGCAGCAACGATGTTTTTCGCAACATAACGACCCGCGTATGCCGCACTACGATCAACTTTTGATGGATCTTTACCCGAAAAAGCACCGCCACCATGACGCGCCATGCCGCCATAAGTATCAACAATAATTTTACGACCAGTTAAACCACAATCTCCCACTGGTCCGCCAATAACGAAGCGACCTGTTGGGTTGATATGGTATTTGGTGTCTTTAGTTAAAAGCTCCGCAGGTAACACATGCTTGATAATGTTTTCCATTACCGCGTTGTGCAAGTCTTCTTGCTTGATATCGGGGTTGTGTTGAGTTGACAATACCACGGTATCAATGGCCACAGGCTTGTCATCTTCATAAATGAAGGTTACTTGGCTCTTAGCATCAGGGCGTAACCAAGGTAACACACCAGATTTGCGTGCTTCGGCTTGGCGTTCAACTAAACGGTGCGAATAATATAGTGGTGCGGGCATCAGTGTTTCGGTTTCATTGGTTGCATAACCAAACATCAAACCTTGGTCACCGGCACCTTGCTCTTCAGGTTTTACGCGGTCAACACCTTGGGCAATCTCTGGTGATTGTTGACCAATTAAGTTCATGATGCCACATGTTGCGCCATCAAAGCCAACATCTGAAGAGGTGTAGCCAATGTCGGAAATAACATCACGGGTGATTTTTTCTAAATCAACCCAGGCTGATGTTGTCACTTCACCTGAAATAATAGCAACACCAGTTTTTACCATAGTCTCACACGCAACACGTGCATGCTTGTCTTGGGCAATAATAGCATCTAAAACTGCATCAGAAATTTGATCGGCAATTTTATCCGGATGTCCTTCTGATACTGACTCAGAAGTAAAAAGGTGTGTAGACATAAACCCTCTGTAAAATTAGTTGAAAAACAATCTTGTCTTTAATAGCGATATTCTAACCGCTTAGTAAAGTTTTTCCTAGAATTATTTACGCCTAGATGGCTAAACGTCTTTAAGTGGCGTTGTTCAATAAGAAAATAGGGCGCTGGCTGGTTATGAAAACGGTAAAGTCGTAGCTTAGGGGTAGGACTCTAATTGTAATGGTTGTTGCCAAATATGGCTAAAAAGCGCTTGCTGCGCAGGACTATGCTTGGAACTGTAAAATGTTGTCGTGCCCGAATGACTATTAAGGTTTAGCAGCTGATGTAAGGCCAATTGGCGTTGTAATTGCTCGGTGACCGGTTGGGCAGTTTCCATAATGACCACACCGTCGCCACATATCTCGCTGATCTGCTCTGTTACTAAGGGATAATGAGTACAACCGAGCACTATGGTATCTACGCCCTTATCGAGTAATGGTGTTAAGTAGGCGCTGAGTAATAATTTGCATTCAAGCGAGTCTTTCTTATCTTGCTCAATCAGTTCCACTAAGCCAGGACAGGGCTGAATAGTAACATCGCTGTTATAGCTATATTGCGCCACTAAAGCTAAAAACCGCTGATTTTCCGCTGTGGCTTTGGTGACTAATATTGCAATTTTTTTGTTTTTGCT
The DNA here is from genome assembly GCA_041616855.1 of Cognaticolwellia sp. Lineage (GTDB taxonomy): Bacteria > Pseudomonadota > Gammaproteobacteria > Enterobacterales > Alteromonadaceae > Cognaticolwellia. The sequence goes on from JBFJQB010000028.1 coordinate 22,150, forward strand.
CAAGCTTGCTGCCGGTTTAATGGCCGGTTCAACACCAATAACAGGTATTGAAATATTGTGACGTAATTGGTCTATGGCATTTACGGTTGCAGTATTACAGGCAACAACAATGGCTTTAGCTTTGCGGTCGATTAACCACTGAGCAATTTCGTTAAGCCGTTGTTGAATAAATTGCGCAGATTTTTCACCGTAAGGGGCATATAAAGTATCGGCAACATAGAGCAGGTTTTCATGCGGTAATTGTTGCTTAATACATTGTGCGATCGATAAGCCGCCAACACCGGAATCAAAGATCGCAATCGCATCAGTATTCGTCACTGTCGGTATATTTTTTCTCGATGAATTAAATGTTTTGATCGTAATGTCGTTTTGCGTGGGCATTAAATAAGTGCAGTTTAAGTGGTGGTGTAGTTAGTTAGCGTAAGTATATTATTAACAGGCAAACGAGATCTAGCGATTAATAATAAAGTTACTGGTATGATTCAATCAAATATAAACAAAAATATTTGTAAAGTTTTTGGTTTATATTTAAACTGATATCTGTCCTAGAGGTTAATGGTGAGGGAAGCACTATGCAAAGTGATGTGTCGGTAGCTCGAGTGAAGCAGTTTCCTGTACTGATGTGGATCTTGTTGTTTGGCGCTTTTATCACTCGGGGCAGTTTCTACATGGTTTGGCCTTTTCTCGCGGTTATTCTGTATACTCTTTAGGTTATGCGATGGCGCCGCTTGGTGGTGGCATAATTTTAGATGCCCTTGGTGGCGGATGGCTATTTAGCATTGCCGGCGGCTTGTGCGGCATTGTATTTTACTTTTATGGTATTTTAGATAAGTTGCCCAGACCTGACTTTATCAACAGCAATAACGAAAAACTCAACGTAGACTCTGCAAGTTAATAACTAAATTAAAAGGGTGCTTTTCTAGAGATGGCGCGGAAACAGAGATGTAATTTTCTAGGTATATAACTTTATCGGGGGGGATCTATTTCTCAAAAATAAAGTGTCTTCCAGAGCGCCGCCGCTCACATGAGTCCTGAACACCGGGTGCTTTTCTAGAGATGCGCGGAAACAGAGATGTAATTTTCTAGGTATATAACTTTATTGGGGGGGATCTATTTCTCAAGAATAAAGTGTCTTCCAGAGTGCCGCCGCTCACATTAGTCCTTAACACCGGGTGCTTTTCTGGAGATGCGCGGAAACAGAGATGTAATTTTCTAGGTATATAACTTTATTGGGGGGGATCTATTTCTCAAGAATAAAGTGTCTTCCAGAGTGCCGCCGCTCACATTAGTCCTGAACACTGG
>JBFJQB010000029.1:0-23272 GCA_041616855.1 Cognaticolwellia sp.
CGATTGTGCGTAAGCGCAAAACTCTAGGCCACCGTATTGTTTTTTAATGATCATGGCAAAAAACTTATTATCTTTTAGATATTGCCAAACTTCAGGTGTTAAATCAGCAAGCTCATGCGTTGTTTGCCAATCATCAGTCATACGGCAAACCTCTTCGACGGGTCCGTCTAAAAATGCTTGTTCTTCAGCGCTTAATCTAGGTTGAGGGTAATTATGGAGTTTTTTCCAATCGGGCGTGCCACGAAATAATTCCGCTTCAAACCAAGTGGTACCCGCATCTATGGCTTCTTGTTCAGTCTTTGACATTTCCGGCATAATGCCCCGAAACATAGCAAGTAAAGGATTGGAAATATATTGCTTTCGAACATCGGCAACATTTAGCGGGATAGCGATAATCGCAAAAAACAGCCAACTAAAGAATGAAATTACATCGAAAAAAGTGCCTACGATCATAAGTAAGGCAAATGCTATGGTAAATGTTGAGAGTGAGGCACGTGAATAAGCCATAAACCCGCACAATGCTATCGCAATGAGTATCCAAGTTAAGTAGTCCACATCTTTTCCTTAGTGTTGAAATTTTGGTTAACCTTGATTGAGGTCAGACCAGAGTAGTCATTTAAGCTTAATTCGTCTTGTTGATAATTTCAAATTATTTATTGCTACTCACTGATCTATATTGAACATTATTGGTCAAAGAATATAAAATTGTTGTCAATCCCTCACCATTACAGCGTAAAATAGCACAGTAAGCTTGCTGCTGATTGGGCTAAATTAATAACACCAGATCTGCCGGCATAGCTCCTTTTAGATTATTTTATTGGTTTTATGATATGTGCGAATTAATGGCCATGAGTGCCAATGTCCCGACGGATATTTGTTTTAGTTTTAGTGGTTTGATGCAGCGGGGAGGTAATACTGGCCCACATAAAGACGGCTGGGGCATTACGTTTTATGAAGGCAAGGGCTGTCGTAGTTTTAAAGATCCGCTACCTAGCGCACATTCGCCTATTGCCCAACTGGTTACCGACTATCCCATTAAAAGTGAAACGGTCATCTGCCATATACGCCAAGCAAACTCAGGGAAAGTTTCTTTGGTGAATACACATCCATTTATTCGGCCCATGTGGGGAAAAAATTGGACTTATGCGCACAATGGCCAATTAGCGGACTTTAAAGCGCAGCTGGCGATAAAATATCATTTACCTATTGGTGAAACGGATAGTGAACATGCTTTTTGCTGGATTCTAGAGCAGTTATTTACAAAGTTTAATGGCGATGAACCCAAAGCAGAGGTGTTATTTGATTATGTCATTAGCCTGTGTCAGCAGATCAATAAATTAGGTGTTTTTAACCTGCTGCTAACCGACGGTGATTTTTTATTAGTTTATTGTAGTAACAATTTACACTGGCTGACACGGCGAGCACCGTTTGGGAAAGCTAGTTTAATTGACGCAGAAATGGTAGTGAATTTTGAGCAAGAAACCACTGAAAATGATATCGTCACGGTTATTGCGACTCAGCCATTGACCGATGATGAAACTTGGCAAAAAATGGCGCCAGGTGAAGGTTTATTATTTTGTAAAGGTCAGTTGATATTTCAAAGTAAGCAGGCATAACAAAAAGCGCTAAGTTATGCGTCATACTTCAGAAGTATACTAGTAGAGAGGTATAGTGGCTGAAAAATTTGCCACTATTTCAGCGCTTATAATATTAACCTTTGTACTATTTAGCTGCTATGGCTGCAGTTTCGGTGGCGGTGACTGATTTTAATTGCGCTTCAAATTGCTCAACATCACCTTTAATTTGATGAAGTTTCACCAAAAGATAGTCTAGCTCAGGGGCAAACCAAGCATACGTGACACGCTTTTTCTCAATAACTTCACGTTTTAATCTTATGGTTTTTATTAAACCGTAAGGCAACATCAACTCTTCTTCACCATCATATTCATAGACATAATTCTTCATCGAGCCTGAAGTTTTAATCACCGGGTAGACAAAGTGTTCTTGCTTGGGGTTGGTGATCATATTGAAACGATGTTGTAAATGATAACTCAGTGAGTCTTGAATGTTCTTTGGAAACTTGATGCTTTTTGTGCGCTCGTTTAGCTCATCAACGCCATTATTATTCTTAATATCATAGCGCCATTTATAATGTTTGTCGGAGCCCGTACCTTCACGTTTGTATTCATAATTTGTCGGAATAACTTTATTGCCTTCAAGTCTGACAATAGAAGTTTCCTCGCGAGTATCTGAGAAAATTAACCATTCAATATTGGTGTGATAACTATATTGTGCTAAGCCATTATCTAAATAGCTTAGCTTACGCGTTGCTTCACCAACAGCTTTCCCTTTATGCAAAATAGTGTACTGGGCACTAAATGCAGGGATCATTACACTACTTGCTTTAGCTTCGGCCATCGCGTTAAATGAAAAGCTAGACAATAGTAAAGTGATATAAGCTAATGATTTCAACATGGTAAACTCTCTAAAATGAATACTACTCTTCGCTAGCATACCCTGAAATCGGCAGGATTACACCATCAAATAATGCGCATTCATTGGCCATGGTTACGCGCTGAGTACAACACCAGTTCACTACCATGGGATAAATGCGATGTTCTTGCTGATGCACGCGTTGAGCAAGGTCTTCAGCACTGTCTTCAGGGAAAATCGGCACTTTTGCTTGTAAAATTACCGGTCCACCATCTAATTCTTCGGTGACAAAATGTACACTGACGCCATGCTCGGTATCTCCGGCGTCTATCGCCCGTTGATGGGTATGTAAACCTTGATATTTAGGTAATAAAGAAGGGTGGATATTGATTAAACGACCTTGAAATTTTTGCACAAATTTCGGGGTTAAAATTCGCATAAAACCGGCAAGAACGACCAAGTCGGGCTGATATTTATTAATTTCACTGATCAGCGCGCTATCGTAGTCTTCTCGGCTGTCATAGTCTTTATGTGACAGCACAGAGGTGGCTATTTCAGCGTCTTGTGCTCGTGTTAATCCATAAGCGTCAGCTTTGTTAGAGACGACAGCGACGATGTCGCCGCCGAAGTTCTCTTGCTTACTGGCATCAATGATCGCCTGTAAGTTAGTGCCGCTGCCGGAAATGAGTACTACAATTCGGCTTCGCATTAATGATTAACCTTTGTTGATAATAACTTGCTCTTGGCCAGCTTGCATATCCGCTATTTCACCAATGTGCCAAGCATGTTCGCCTTGAGCATTAAGAATTTCGATGCTTTGTGCTAATTGGTCAGCTGGTACGACAATGATCATACCTACGCCACAGTTAAAAGTGCGATACATTTCGTGTTCGCTGATATTGCCATTTTCTTGCAACCAATTGAAGATTGCCGGCCATTGCCAGCTCTTGCCATCAATAATCGCTTGAGCACTTTCTGGTAATACACGAGGAATATTTTCCCAAAAGCCACCACCGGTAATGTGTGATAACGCGTGTACGTCAACATGCTTAAGTAGTTCTAATACTGACTTAACATAAATTTTTGTAGGCGCTAATAAGTGATCAGCTAACGGCTTGCCGTCAAGTAAGTCATTGGTGTCGGTGTTATTAACTTCTAACACTTTTCTCACCAGCGAGTAACCGTTTGAATGAGCACCAGAAGAACCAAGCGCAATAAGCTGATCGCCGGCGGCTACTTTAGTACCGTCAAGCAAACGTGATTTTTCCGCAACTCCAACACAAAAGCCAGCGATATCGTAGTCGCCTTTATGGTACATACCTGGCATTTCAGCGGTTTCGCCACCGACTAAAGCACAACCTGCCTGCACACAACCTTCAGCAATGCCTTCAACAACTGCTGAGGCAACCTCAACATCAAGTTTTGCGGTAGCATAATAGTCGAGAAAAAATAATGGTTCAGCACCTTGAACGATAAGGTCATTAACACACATCGCAACTAAATCAATACCAACGGTATCATGCTTTTCAAGGTCGATAGCTAAACGTAATTTAGTACCAACGCCGTCCGTTCCTGCAACAAGTACAGGTTCTTTATAACCCGTAGGCAGTTGACAAACAGAGCCAAAACCACCTAGCCCCCCCATAACTTCTGGACGAGTAGTGCGTTTTACCGCACCTTTAATATTTTCAACTAGGGCATTACCTGCATCTATATCAACGCCAGCATCTTTATAACTTAAAGACTGTTTTTCTTCGCTCACGGGGAAACCTCAATTATGTTGTTAGTTTGCTTGTACGATAAAGGCGCACATTCTATCAGCGCAGCGACTCGCTGAAAATCTTTAAAATAAATTATTTTTTATAAGTGATAAAAATCAGCAACATTATGATAAGATCTTCATTATGAAACACATGCTTATGCTATATATGTTCAGAAATTGTCTGATATTGTTATTTTTTATACTGCCGCTTAATATTAACGCTATTGAGGTCGAAAACTTGTATAGCGCAGAAGTTGTTGTGGCATCTCAATCGACGAGCGATCGTAACCAAGCCCTGAAAAATGCCTTACGTGCAACCTTGGTAAAAGTCGGTGGTAAGGAGATTGAACACCCGCTTATTACTCAGGCAATAAAAAATTACAATAAGTATGTCACCCAATATCAATATATTCGTAAGCACAATAAAACGTTACTGAGTGTCTCGTTTGATGAAGCGAAAGTTAATCGCTTATTTAAAGATAGCGATCTAGCGATTTGGGGACGATTAAGACCGCAAGTGATGGTTTGGCTAGTTCAAGAAGATGGCTTTGAGCGCAAAATCATTTCTTCCACATCGGATTCATTATTGCCGAACATCATTAACGATTTTTCTCAGTTACGTGGTTTGCCTTTAGTGATGCCAATCATGGATCTAACTGATCTGGCCGCTTTAACAATAACGGATGTTTGGGGGCGTTTTTCACAACCCGTAGCCCAAGCCTCTGTTCGCTATATGGCTGAAGCCGTGGTGGTGATCAGAGTATCAAACTCTAGCCTTTTGAGTGTTGAAGATGTGTCGTTAGATTGCTCGCTATGCCAAAACAATAGTTTAGCGGTGGATTGGAGTTTAATGACTGATGCACAGAGTGAACATGCCCAAATATTTAGTGAGCAATACCTTGGCGATAATGCCGATGATTTATTAACCTCTGCCTTGTCTGATATCACCGATATTATTTATCAACAATATGCCTTATCAACGACCAACAGTAATGAATTTCAAATAGATGTTGCAAACATATCTTCATTAATGGAGTTAATGGCGGTAACAGATTTTCTTGAAGAATTGTCAGCGGTGCAATCAGTTCAATTGGTTAGCGCGCAAGGAAGCAATCGCCGTTTTAAACTATCGTTAATCGGCTCACAGCAAGCTTTTTTTGCTTCATTAAAATTAAGTGAACAGCTAAATCGTTATGTTGATCCCTTAGCAGCACCAGAAAGCACCGAGCAAGTGCCGGTCTTTTATTGGGGTAAAAAGTGAAAAAAGTCTCGCAATTAACCCTATCGGTGCAGTTACCTGATGATGAAACTTTCGCGAGTTTTCAAAGTGAAAGCAATCAAATGGTGGTGCAACAATTAACCCATTTTCTTGATCAGATAACCGATGTTGATAAACAAGTGCACAGTTTGTATTTGTTTGGTTTATCTGGCGTGGGGAAAAGTCACTTGTTACACGCGAGCTGTGCTTATGCAGACACGTTAGGGGTAACGTCTTTGTGTTTGTCTTTTTCAGAACTGACTCAATTATCGGTAGATGTACTCGACGGCTTAGAAAATATTGATTTAGTCTGTCTAGATGATATTCAATTGATTGCCGGCAATCAAAAGTGGCAGCAAGGTGTATTTGATTTATATAACCGCATGGTTGAGCAGAATAAATGCTTAATGATTACTGGTGATCAAAGTGTGGCGCAGTTAAATATTAGCTTACCTGACTTGGTTTCTAGATTAAGTTGGGGCTTAACAGAGCAATTAAAGCCTTTATCAGATACCGAAAAATCTTTTGCCCTGCAATACCGCGCCCAGCAACGAGGTTTATATATGAGTGATGAAGTGGCGAGTTTTTTAATTAATCGTTTATCGCGTGATATGACCAGCTTGCTGACTGCATTAGAACAACTCGATCAAGCGTCGATAAGAGAACAGCGTCGCATTACTATCCCCTTTATTAAAGACGTATTATTTTAAAGTGACAAGCCTAAAGTCACTGAGTTTAAGGGCTTGACAACGTTAGGTTTTCTTGAATAATTATTTGCTTTTAATCTATCCAAGAACACAAAAGCCTTAGTGATGCTGATTTTCAACTAAGGCTGTTCCGGCGTTATGTGACGAAAACTAACCATTACGCTCGTGTAATTGAGCTTCTAAATATAAAATTTCACTTTTTAGCTCAATGTTTTCATGCTCTAGCTCGCTGATGTTTGCTCGGTGAAGCTGAATGTCTGTTAGTGACTTTCTGCGCTGCTTCTCGGTGCTGTTTTTATTCAGGTTGATTTCTATAGCACGATCTAATAACAACTGCTCCCTTTGGAGTTGCTTACCTAAGCTTGTCAGCTGGTTTTTTAAACTATTAATTTTATTGATAGTGTTAAGTTGGACCTGACCGGCAACATAGCCTTTTTTATAGGCGCTAAACTTATTGTGCGAGCAGTTAGCGGGGGACACTTTGCCTTCAGCTCCTATTCGGAATCCGCGTTCATAACTACAATATCGCTTCATGCCGTTGTTATAGCCTTGGACAAATTTCGGGTACTTTGTACTAGGGCAAGTAGCATTATGTTTTGAGCCTTTTTCACCCGTTTGTAGACCATTTTCATAACTACAATAACGATTCATACCGTCATTAAAGCCTTGGACAAATTTAGGGTACTTTGTACTAGGGCAAGTGGTATTATATTTTGAGCCTTTTTCACCCGTTTCTACACCGCGTTCATAACTACAATAACGGTTGATGCCGTCGTTATAACCTTGAGCAAATTTGGGGTATTTTGTACCTGGACAAGTGGCATTATATTTTGAGCCGGTTTTTCCCGTTTCTAAACCGCGCTCATAACTACAATAACGATTGATGCCGTCGCTATAACCTTGGGAATATTTTGGGTACTGACTTCCAGGGCACTGGGCATTATATACATGGCCACTTTTACCTTTTTCATTTCCTCTTTCATAACTACAGTAGTTATTTAAGCCTTCTTGATGACCTTTTTTAAACGCTTGATAATCAGCCTTTACTCTATGCGAAGCACATTCATTTTGGTATTTTTGAAATGCTGAGGCATTTTCACCACGCACGCCGTATTGGTATCCCATTGCTTGCCAATTTGCGAACTCACACTCGTCTTTACTCATTGAAGAGCAACCAGAAATAACCAAGGTGAACAGAAATATTATTATTATTTTCATAGACTTTTATTTTAATGAGGTTGTTTTTTTGCAGGCTATCATAGTTAGCTAATAAATTTAATGAATAATATGCCTAATCGTTACGGATGATTAAATAAAGAGCACAGAAAGTTGTTAGAGCATAAAAAGCTAATGATTAAACTAATGGGGCGCTCTTTGAGGATGAGTAAATGACAAGTTCAATGAGTTGCAAAGGGCAGGCTGGTATTGGGGCCACGAATTTTACGGCATCAGCTAATCAGACCGCCATAATGGCTAGTAAAGCTAAGACAAATTCAGTGATGTTAGCAAAGCATGTTGGGATATTGTGTTGATTATTGCAATGTAGAGTGCGTTAACGTACGTGGTGCATAAGGATGGTGGCTGAGCACCATCCTAGAGTAATTGCATGCTTTTGTGGCTATTTATGCTTTCGAAGTGGGACTGGCTTTTCATAAAACATTGGGCCATCGGCATTAATACGTTGCTTTTTAGTCTGCTGCAAGTTTGCATCACCAATGCTCATAGCTTGAAATTGATTAACTTGTGGATTGAGCGGGCTGATGGTTAAATTTTCCGCCCAAGTTTTGCCTGCCTCCATGGCTATCGGCTCAGCTAAGTTGTCGATTATCTCAGATGCTGAACTAAATTCAGGCAAAATTCTGTGGGTGACATAGTCAACTCTTGGTTTAATGTTCGCATCGCCAATGCGACCTCGTTGCCCCCAGGTGACGATGAATTGCTCAGTTGAATTTTGCGGTTGATTGGTGATGGCAACATCTCGGTCAACATTATAACGGGCTTTCATCATAAAACCGTCGAACAGCATGGCATAGTCCTCACGCTTGCTGGTGTAATTATAAAACTGCGGGGCATGTTCTGGGCTAAAAAAGCCACTAACATCACTGGGACTATAGTTTCGCTCGGTTGCTGTTGCCGTTTCTCCTCGATAACGCACTTTGGCGAGGCGATACATTTCTTCGCCATTGAGCGGTAGTGATGTACTTAACAAGTCCGATTGTATGCCCGTTGACTGAATGATTTTATCGGCGGCATCGAGGATACGATCATTGCGGTTTAAGCTAGCCCAAGTGCTTTGTGCAAAGAAATCATTAGCGTGTGCGAGTTCGTGGTACATCAACGCGGCTAAGCTATATACACCATCGCTAGCATCACGTGTCACTCTTAAGCCTTGTGGGTAGTAAAAGCTCGCGTAAGTATTATTTTTTACATAGCGCCATGGCATGACAAAATTTAGACTGTCGCCAAATGATGCCCGATAGTCAGGCGCCTGATTAATGGTGTCTCTTTCATCGGGCGTTAACCAAAGGTTTTCAGGGTCGAGATGAATTGCACCGGTAACGACCCAATAATAGGATGGACGCACGTCATATGAAATAACAATAGCGGTGGTCGCTCGCAGTAAGTTTCTAAAGTCACCATGTAGATCAGCGTTTTGCAAAAACTCTTTAAAACGTTGTCCCATCCATCGATGAGAAACCACTACGCGATCCATTATCTCGTCAATGGTGGGTGTTGTGGTGTCTTGTGCTATCAGCGGTAACTTATTTAAGCGGCAACTGGTACGAAAATCAATAGCATTATTGTACACGCAGTTGACCAACACATTGGCATAAGGAGAGTCAGCATTAAAAGGGAATACGGTTGCTAATCGTGTGTCGTAAGCGGTATTTTCATCGACACTAATGTTTGGTGCATCTTCAACTAATATTGTGACGTTATCATGATAGCTATTGGCGCCATCGGAAGCACTTACCTTGAAGGTCAGTAAACTATCAGCGCTTACGGCTGGCGCCTTGAAAAACACCACACTCTGGCCTTGTGTTGATTCGCTAAAGGTTACGTTTGGACCAGAAATTTGCTGCCATTGTAAGCTGTTCGTGGTTATCTGCGAATTTTCTATGCTCACCCTTAACGAAACATCATTACCTTCTAAAACGGCATGACCTAATCTTGCTGATAATTGGTTGCTTTCATCAGAAACTATAACTGTATGTGTTAGCGTCTCACTGATACCATTGCGATTAAAATTAACTTCAAAGCTATATTCACCCGCAGATGAGGGCGTAAATGCAATTGCTTTTGAGTTATCGGCATGAAAAATAACGGGGCTGCCAGCCGTTTGCTGCCAGCTTATTTGGCTTAGTGTATCGTCAGGATAGTACAGAAAAAGCTCAAGCGGTTGGGCCGTTTTACTGTCATCATCTGCGGCGATTATTCCCGTTTGCGTGACAACCGGTGTAAAACCTTCATTTATTGCTTTTTCGGGCGTGTCAGAGCCACCACTGCCTCCGCAGGCTTGTAAAAATAGAGCTAAGATAATAACAGCGCTTGAAAGCCGACTTCTATTTACTTGAGTATTCTTCATTAGTGCCTCTGTTTAAATTATTCATTAAGTTAACAGACCCGTTAAGTTTGAATTATATTCATCAATGCTTGTACAGGTTTACAACAAACCGCAAAGCTATTATTAAACAGTTTTCATCTCTGAGTAAAGTGGGGGCGTTATAGAGCTTGAAAAACTCTTTATTTATCTGGATTTTACTGGGGGAGTGCAATTGAAATTTAACACTCAATGCAGATTGGCATCTGTATTGAGTGTTAATTAATGACGGAGTGTTGTGGGCTTAAAGTAAAGCGATAAAATCGAGGCTTATTCCGCTTTCTTTTTACGAATACTTAAACCCAGCTCTTGACCACGGTATTTTGCATAGTAGCTACCGGCAATAAACATAGTGGTGGCAAAAAATAACTCACCTAGCGCCCATAACTTTTCATCCGCTGAAACCCATAATGTGGTTAAGCTATGGAGAAAATAAATCATCACAATGAAGTTTGACCATGCATAGGTATATGGGTTGCCTTGCACTAAGCCTTTTAATGGAAATAGCAAAGGTAAGACAAACATTACTAACGTCAACGGTATTGATAGTGCGGTGTCATTACTAATAACAAGCAACCAAAACGGCATGTAAAAAAGCAATGAAAAATAACCAAACAACGTGATTTGTTTGAGTGTTTTGGTGGCAAACATCGGTTTATTGTTCATGGTATATTAATCACTTGATGACATTAGCGAAAGAACGTTTTCGGGGGGGCGGCCAATAATAGCGCGAGTATTGTCAGTAACAATTGGGCGCTCAATTAGTTTTGGTGTTGCAGCCATAGCCGCAATTAATGTCGCATCATCAGCATTGGCTAAGTTTTGCTCTTTAAATTCAGCTTCTTTTGTTCGCATCATCTCGCGCGGTGAAACGTTTAATAGTGATAATAATTTTTCAATGTCAGCAATGCTGAGCGGCGTTTTTAAATATTCAACAATAGTCACATCATGATTTTGTTCTTCGATCAGTGCTAATGTTTGTCGGCTTTTTGAGCAACGTGGGTTGTGATAAATCGTTAACATGTTCGTCTCTTAAATTAATTTAAATAAATCGTATTTTATCGTGGTGTATCAATGACTTTTAAAGCCGTTTAAGCTTTTCTTGTTGTTCTTGTAATTGCAATATGCGGCCTTTCATACGCTTTTTCAATAACGGATTTTCTTCAACATAATTATAGGCGGTTTGTAATTCATCAACGGCCTGAGGGTAAGCACCAAGCAAGGCGAAAACTTCGGCTTTAGACGCATGCATCAAGGCTTTTTTATCTTGTTTTCGATAAACCTCTGTTAATAGGTCATGGGCGATATAGTTTTTCGGACTGACCACTAAAAAGTTCTGTAATAGCGTTTCTGCTTTACTATATTGCTCTGCTTCGTTTAACACATTGGCGTAGTTTAAGGTAACTACTTGGTTGTGGGGCATTAGAAGGTTTAGTTCACTAAGCATAGTGATGGCTTTATCAAACGCTTTTACCGCAATATAAGCATCGGCCAAGGCATCAACATAAAATAGGTTTCTATTATCGTCGAGTAATAGTGCTTCAAGTTGACTTATCGCCAGTTGATAGTTTTTAGTTTCATAATAAGATAGAGCCAAGCCATATTTTGCAGCAGCTTCAATGGCGTAACGCTTTTTATCTAAGCTTTGCTGAAAGTGAACGACATTATCTTTAGGCTCGCCTTCATATCGTGCGCTAATACGCGCTTTAGCTAATTCAAATTGCAAACTTGGGGCTAAAGGGCGAGGCGAGAAATTTTGTGCTCTAATTCTGGCATCTGAAATTCTAGACTCAGGCAATGGGTGGGTTAAAAGCATTGCTGGTGGTTTTGATTTATAGCGATACTTTTCTGCCATGATAGCAAAAAAGTCGGGTGCGCCTTGTGGGTTAAATCCGCTGTCAGCCAGTAATGAAATACCGACTCTATCAGCCTCTTGCTCATTGCCTCGGGTATAATTTATGCCGGCTTGTTGTGATGCGGCCATGGTCGTACTGAGTGCGGCCATACCAACACTGGGGTTTATTAGGGTCAGTAATACGCCTGAAACTATACCCGCCATCGTTAAGGGTTGTGATCTGCTTTGTGCTTCTAATCGTCTGGCTAAGTGTCGTTGGGTAACATGAGATATTTCGTGCGCAACTACTGAGGCAAGTTCACTTTCTGTGTTTGCCGTAGTGAGTAGACCACTATGGATAGCAATATGGCCACCAAAAAAAGCATAGGCATTTAATTCTTGGTTGCGAATCAAGAAAAATTCAAAACTGTAGTTAACATCTTTAGCATTGCGCACCATGCGGTTGCCTAAGTCATTAATATATTCTGTTAATACCGGATCGTTTAATATTGGTTGAGTGGCACGAATTTGGCGCATCATTTCACCGCCAATTTGGCGCTCTTTTTCAATCGATAAAACACTGATCCCCGCTGAGCCTATTTCAGGCAGTTTATTTTTATTGATGTCTTTGTTTGCGGCAAATACATGGCTTGTCATTGATGTTGCTAGCGCAAATGAAATGATAAGCGGTTTTAATTTAAACAAATTTATTTTTCCATATTATCTGATTGAGCAGTGCTATCGGTAGACTGAGACTTCTTACGGTAAATTTCTTTACAGAACTCGGCAATTGAATAGCCTTTAATCTCGGTAATATCAAATGATTCATTTAATAATGCAATCAACTCTTCTACACGCTGATGAGCATAACGTACTAGGGCATAGTCAGCCTTATCGCCTTTTTGAAAGGTGTAGACAATAAAAGGAATAAGAGAGTTCAATCTAAACAAAATTTGCATGGTTTCAGGTGTCCATTTTTTAAAGGGACAAAGTGGATTGTTAAATTGGGCTTCTAGCACACGTTCGTTGTTGATCATAGGGTAGCAATGTAATTCATAATGCTGTTCGTTCATAATATGGCAAAGCGAAATTTTTGGTTTCTGGTTTGTTGGTGCTGCGGCAAAAATATCATTTTTATCATCAGCGATATCGCGGTTCCAATTCTTCTGGTCGAGTAATTCTTTATAAGCACTATCAAAACCGTGCGTTAAAATACCATCAATATCGCTAATCGCCATCGCCGCTAGGTGATATATGTTAGGGATATCACCCCAGTTTATCTTTTTTTTGTAAGTGTTAATTTCTTTAAGGCTTGGATTATCAGAAAGCTCGCTCATTTAACCTCTTTACATTACTAAAAAATACATTGAAAGAATTTACGAATGTCATTGTAATCAATTGTCGCAAATTAGATAATCAAACTAAAGCTCTGTGCATAATTTTATTTATGATTTACGAATACGATGCAACACATGAAAAATGCCCAGTACCCTTAGTCAATTTACGTTTATTACTAAGAAAATTAACACCTTTTGATAGTTGTTTGATGCGTATTTGCGATAATGGTTCTAAAAAAGATATTCCTAAATTGCTAACGAAACAAGGGATTTATTTTGAACAGCGCAATGTTGATAAAGATATTGTTGAATTAATGATAAGAATGGAAAAGTAAATATTATGGTTTCACTGTTTAGCGAGTGGTACAAAAGAAATTTTTCAGATCCGAGTGCGGTAACCTTATTGGTTATCTTAATTTGTACGTTTTTGTTTGTATATTTTTTCAGTAGTTTATTAATGCCGGTATTTGTCGCGGTGGCAATTGCTTTTTTATTGGACTTACCCGTGAACAAACTATCCCAGCTTGGGATCTCTCGAGCATTGGCGGTGATTTTAGTCGTTTCTGCTTTTGTTGGATTTACCTTGTTAGGGGTGTTGGGCTTGATGCCGGTCATTTGGCAGCAAAGTAGTAATTTACTGCAAGAAGTGCCACAAATGGTAGGGCAAGGACAAACATATTTATTAGCATTGCCAGAGCAATACCCTGAATTAGTGAGTGCAGAGCAAATAGGCACGGTAATTACCTTGGTCAACGATAAGCTCATAGAGTGGGGGCAGTTGGCCTTGAAAGCTTCACTTAATTCGATATCAAATGTAGTAGCACTCATGGTTTATCTGATTTTAGTGCCGCTAATGGTGTTTTTCTTTCTAAAAGATAAGAGCTCGCTTTTTGACAGTTTACGTAAATTTCTCCCTAAAGATCGCCGTATGGCAAAACAAGTCGGCAGTGAAATGAATCAACAAATCATGAATTATATTCGTGGTAAACTGATTGAAATTATTATTATTGGTGCAGCATCCACCATCGCGTTTATCGCTTTAGGGCTTAACTACCCTGTACTACTCGGGGTTTTGGTTGGCTTATCCGTGCTAGTACCTTATGTTGGCGCAACTATTGTGACCATACCGGTATTACTCGTTGCTTTATTCCAGTTTGGCACTAGCCCTGAACTTGGCTATGTTATGCTGGCCTACGGCATTATTCAGGCTTTGGATGGTAACTTGTTAGTGCCTTTACTTTTTTCTGAGGCCGTTAATTTACACCCTGTGACTATTATTATTGCAGTGATCTTATTTGGCGGTTTATGGGGCTTTTGGGGCGTATTTTTCGCCATTCCCTTAGCGACACTGGTTAAGGCCGTGCTAAATGCTTGGTCAACGACCACTCAAAATGAGGTCGTAGTAGAAAATTAGTGTGCAGGGTTAAAATTCACCTGCATCACCAATATTTGTTACGGCTTTATTATCATTGCACTATTTATCTTTTTAACCGAAGCAAAACCTCCTGAGAGTTTATTTCACTATATTAATTGAGTGCGAACATTTCTCTAAGCTTAAGTCAAAATAAGGACGACGACATTCAACTTATCTCGCTGACGACACTCAACCGGATCTATACAGAACATTCAAAGAACTTAGTTTAATTAATGCTAAGTTATTTATATATAATTTTATAAGCTAGGCGCTTTTTATACTATAATTGCATAAAGAGGGGTAAGGTGTTTGGCAACACGACACCGATATCTGATGTAAAAAATTGAGCAGCTAAGTTTTGAACCAAATTAAAAATAAATCTATTCTAAATCCGGGTGACGTTGCGCTGGTAGGCGCTGGTCCCGGAGATGCAGAATTACTAACCATTCGCGCCTTACGCTTTATTGAGCAGGCCGAGGTTGCTATTTTTGACCGCTTAGTTAGTGATGAAATCATGGCGCTTTTACCCGCTGATTGTCAGCGAGTTTATGTTGGCAAGGAGCAAGCAAAACATTGCGTTCCGCAGGATAAAATTAATGAACTCTTAGTTCAGTATGCTCAACAAGGCCTGAAAGTAGTGCGTTTAAAAGGTGGCGATCCGTTTATATTTGGTCGTGGAGGCGAGGAAGCAGAATTTTTATTGCAAAATGGTATCAGTTGTCATCTTTGCCCTGGTATTACTGCGGCATCGGGTTGTACTACCTATGCCGGTATCCCTTTAACCCACCGAGGTGTTGCACAAGGTTGTAGTTTTATTACCGGTCACTTGCAAAACGATGGACAACTAAATTTACCGTGGCAAAGTTTGAGCGGTAACACACAAACCGTGGTCTTTTATATGGGGGTTAACACCTTAGCTCGTATCACTGAAAAATTACTCGAGTATGGACGTGACGCCAATACCCCAGCGGCGCTTATTCGCAATGGTACTCAGCCGGATCAACAAATTTTTCGAGGGCAAATATCTTCGCTTGCTGATTTAGTTGTTGAGCATAAAATTACGCCACCAACGTTAATTGTGATCGGCGATGTGGTTAATCAGTTAACCGATACTGCTCTAGCAACACCAGGCTTTATCGATGCGAAAAGTTATCAAAAGCCACGACTATTATCCGCGGACATTGCTTGATGATTACCGAGAGTGAATTAATTGAGTTATCATTTCAATAATTCAATTTCAATGCCGTTCACCACTGGGTAACGGTAGAAATGAAAAAGGCTTAGCATATAAGTGCTAAGCCTTTTTGTTTACCTTCTTGCACATTAATACTACATATACGTTTAAAGCGAGTTTAAAACATCCAATACGACTTGGTGATGATCTTTAGTTTTAAACTTATTAAAAACATGAGTTATTTTCCCATCTAAGCCAATTAAGAAGCTTAAACGATGAATACCGTCATATTCACGACCCATAAACTTCTTTAAACCCCATACGCCAAAAGCATCTGCAACACTGTGATCTGGATCTGATAACAAGCTAAAGTTTAGTTCATCGCGTTGGCAAAACTTTGCTAACTTTTTTGGTTCATCTGGGCTAATGCCAAACACTTGGGTATTTAAGGCATCTAAATCAGCTTTATGGTCACGTAGGCCTTGTGCTTGTACTGTGCATCCGGGGGTCATCGCTTTTGGATAAAAATAAACCAACACTTGTTTTTTTCCGATAAAATCTGCAAGTTTGATTTCTTGTTCATTCTCATCTTTTAAGGTGAACAGTGGCGCGTGATCTCCGACAACTAATGTATTCATAGCTTCTCTCTAAAATAAGTTTGATTGGATTTTTTTGATACAACCTTGAACATCAAATTGTTCACACAATTGCACAAAGTCGCTTTCAAGTTGCTCGATACTGGTTTCTTCCATCAGTGCGATTAATACTGAGGCGCTCATATGATTATTTTTCGGATTAATTTCAGACTTTAGTGAAGATATATCGATATTTCGAGTGGCAAAGAATGCCGTAACGGCCTTTAACACACCCGGTTGATCAATACCGGCATAGTCAACTTGATAATGATGAACAAAATCTTGCTCTCGATAGCCTGAAGTTCTTTTCATCATAGTGATCAATTCAAGTTCATGGGCGACAGCCGGTAACTTACTTTCTAATTGATGAATGGCTTTATTGGTGCCCGTTAGTAACATAATTAACGTAAATTCTAAGCCAAATATCGCCATTCTACTATCAAGGATATTACAGCCGCACTCACTGGCTAGTTTGGTTAAGTCACTGACACTGCCTGTGCGATCTGGCCCCATGGCCGTTAATACTAAATATTCGCTCATCAATAAACCTAGCTGTCGTCAAAAAAAACGCTATTGTAACTTAAGTCAGACTAGGAATGCTAACGAGGAGACTTAACTTTTATGTTAACTGCAAAATAAAAGCCAAATGACGCGCCTAAGTTTGATTATTGCCACTTGTCTGACAGACTTGAACTAAATTCGATATCGTGGAATTTTTATAAATGTTTTTGTAAGTCTTTCAGACCGAGCATAAGAGATTGATTAATGTTAATCGTTGTTTTGCTGCACAATAGCGCAATGGTAGCTTTTACTACGTAAACATACGCTATAGTTAAGGAAATAGTTAAGTAAATAGTTAAGTAAATTCATGGGTATTATTTATAAAATATCAACTTGCGCTTAGATGAATGCGCCGTCCGCCATATTTTAATTTTTGAGCAGTTATTGTAGCACCCCTTTATATTTTGTGTTTGTACTATGTGTTTATACTATATTGCTAGTATTTATCTAATAGGGATTATCTAAATAAGAAGTATACAACTAGGAACTATGCAAACTATGTCTGAAAAAACCGAAGACAAAAACCCATTAGCTCAGGGCAAAGAAAAGTCGCAAGATATTGAAGTGTATCTTAATACGGTTTTCAATAATGCAGGGGATGCGATATTCGTTAAAGATGCCAAAAGTAGGCTACTGCTTGTTAATGACGCTTTTTGTGAAATTTTCGGGTTATCTAGAAGCGATATCATTGGCAAAACACTGGCAGAAAAAGTATTACCGGAGGAGCAAGAACACTTTTTAGCTATCGATAATCAAGTGCTTAATGAAGGCAAGGAAATGTTATGCGAAGAGCAACTCACGCCCAGTGGACGCGAAACTCAGACAATCCTCACTAGAAAAAATCGCTTTATTGACTCAAAAGGGAATTACTTTCTCGTTGGGGTTATTCACGATATTACCGAACGCAAACACACTGAAGAAAAACTTAAGCTAGCGGCCAGTGTTTTCTCGCATGCAAGGGAAGAAATATTTATCACCGATGCAGATGGCGCTATTATCGAAGTTAACGACGCTTTTACACGCATCACGGGCTATAGTCGTGAAGAAGTCATTGGTCAAAACCCGCGCTTCCTGCAATCAGGAAGGCAATCCGCTAAATTTTATGAAGATATGTGGAAAGCGCTTTTACAAGATGGTCACTGGTCTGGCGAAGTTTGGAATAGACGTAAAAACGGCGAAATAAATGCTGTCATGAAAACGATCAGTGCAGTATTTGACGAACAGGGTAACACCACCCATTATGTCTCTTTAGGTAATGATATTACCGCAATGAAAAAGCATCAAGAACAATTAGAGCACATTGCCCAGTACGACATTCTGACTAATTTACCCAATCGTTCTTTACTTGCCGATCGACTTTCTCAAGCTATGTTGCAGTGTAACCGTCACAAGCAGTCATTGGCCGTTGTATTTCTTGATTTAGATGGTTTTAAAGCGGTCAATGATGCATATGGTCATGATGTCGGGGATGACTTATTGATTGCACTATCGGTGCGGATGAAAGAAGCGCTACGTGAAGGTGATAGCTTAGCCCGTATTGGTGGTGACGAGTTTGTCGCAGTCTTAGCAGACTTAGATAATGTTGAAGATTGTCAGGTGGTATTAGAGCGTTTGTTATTGGCATCATCTGAACCGGTCACTGTAAGTGATTATTTATTTAATGTTTCAGCAAGTATTGGTGTCACTTTCTATCCGCAAGATAATGTCGATGCCGATCAACTCATGCGTCATGCAGACCAAGCTATGTATGTCGCTAAAGCATCAGGTAAAAATCAATATCATTTATTTGATACGGCAAAAGATGATGAAGTGAAAGTGCAACGGGAAAGTCTAGAGGCTATTCGAAAGGCATTAGATAATCATCAATTTGTACTTTATTATCAACCAAAAGTTAATATGAAAACAGGAACTGTGATGGGAGTTGAGGCACTGATACGCTGGCAACATCCAACACGAGGCTTATTAAATCCCATTGAATTTTTACCGATAATTGAAAATAACGTCATGGCGATAGAGGTGGGGGAGTGGGTTATTGATACAGCCCTGAGACAAATTGGCCAATGGAAAAATAGGGCAAATAACATACCCGATAGCATAAGTGTAAATATTGCAGCAATACAATTACAACAGCCGGACTTTTCGTTAAGATTATCTAAACTGCTTGCAGCCCATCCAGATGTAGAGCCAGGCTATTTAGAGTTAGAAGTGTTGGAAACTAGTGCTTTAGATGATGTCAATCATGTCTCAACCACGATGAGTGCATGCATGGCTTTAGGAGTATCTTTTGCTTTAGATGATTTTGGTACCGGTTATTCCTCCTTAACTCACCTTAGGCGACTGCCCGTTAATGTTATTAAGATAGATCAGAGCTTTGTGCGAGATATGCTATATGACGTTGAAGACTTAGCTATCGTTAAAGGCGTGATAGCGCTAGCCAAATCATTTAAACGTGAAGTGATTGCTGAAGGCGTTGAAACCATTGAACATGGCACAGCATTATTGCAACTAGGATGTGACTTGGCACAAGGATATGGTATTGCCAGAGCGATGCCTGCGGATGAAATTCCTGTGTGGATAACGCATTGGAAGCCAGATATTAATTGGTAAAGAAGAATAACCCCTCATTATTACAATAAGATATAGTATGGCAATTAGGTTGGTGCTTGCTCAATTTTTGGCTTCGATATGTATTGTTCACAGCAGGCGAAATTACCCCCTAATGTCATCATCATGTAATAATGGCTAGTGTATAGGCTTATACGTATTTATGTGAAAACCGGCTGTTATGAATATTGTTTCCATCGCGTGCTCTCATGAGGCCGATAAGGTTTTAAGTTCACGGTGAAAAATAGCACTAAACCTGCCTGCTATTACTTTTATAATTTTTAAGATAAATGTGCCTCAATATCTTGTGTTTGTATTTTCAGGCAAGTACCATGGTGCGCTGCTGATTTTAGCGCTATTTCCAATAATTTGGCGGCTTTAAAATAAATGAGCTGACTCTGGGAACTATATCCAGATTCAGAACTCAAAACGG
This sequence comes from Cognaticolwellia sp., assembly GCA_041616855.1. Classification (GTDB taxonomy): domain Bacteria; phylum Pseudomonadota; class Gammaproteobacteria; order Enterobacterales; family Alteromonadaceae; genus Cognaticolwellia. Next base: position 19,754 of record JBFJQB010000029.1, read on the forward strand.
CGTTATTGATGTACTGCTTGGACCTTGCGACTTGACTTTATCTATGGGTCGTAATAACTAAAAATGTTAACTATAAAGATTATACAAGCAAAATTAAATTTAGAAAGATTCAGATTTTTATCCTCGGGAGTGTTAATGAATCGCAAAATATTTTATTTTTCATTATTGGGTGCCGCTGTTGCTAGTTGCGGTACGGCCAATAATAAACAAGCGGTTGGCGATTTTGAATACGCAAAGCAAAAAGAAGCCAAAGCATTAAAGATACCTGCTGGGTTAGCTAAGCCGACAAAAGCAGACACCTACTTTGTCACTGACAAAATAAATCATCAAGGCCCGGTTGGTGCTCATGTTGATGTGCGCGCCCCATCGCTTGTTTTGCCAATAGCAGCCTCAACACGCACAGAAAACACTTCTGCAGCCTCAAAAGTATGGTTCGACCAAGTACTTGAAGATGATGACTTAAAAAGCTTTATATTAAAGGCACTAAAAGCCCAATTAGCGACAGATAATGTTGAATTAAAGCAAGTAGATGACGCGGGGTTGGTGTTTGAGTCAGCTTGGTATCACAAAGAAGTGGAATCTGGTACTTGGCCGTTTAAATCAATAGCAAGATCAGAAAGTATTCGCTATCGCTATACATTTGAAAGTAAATCTCACGGCAGAAGCGTTGCTTTAACGGTTGAATTACTTGATTACATGAAAACAGATCAAGCCGGCGGCAGTAAACGTATTGATATTATTGATCAACAACGTGCTGAAATGAATATGCTAAATGAAGTGATAGCACAAGTTGACTACCAATATCGCTTAAAACAGCAAGAAAACCGTTTACTACGTGCTAATCAAAAGTTTGTTAGCTTAGGTGAGAACGTTTCTGGTGAAGCGGCCTACCTTGTTGAAATTGATGTCGACTTATTATGGTCTAATTTACCTTTATTCTTCGAGGATCATGGTTTTAAGATCACCGACCTTAATGAATCAACCAAAATATACTATGTTGACTATGTACAGCCTCAGACCGGTTTTTGGGATAGCCTTTGGGGTGACTCGCTTCCCGTCGTTGAGTTGCCTGATGGTAAGTATCAATTCCAAGTGGAAAAAATAGCGGATAAATCTGCGGTTACGATCTATGACGAGCAAGGTACGGCGATACCTGAAGCGACCTTAGAGAAAATATTTAACGTAATGGAAGCAGGCTTGTCATTTAAAGATGTGTTCTAACCTTTGATTGTGCTCGTTAAATATAAAAACTCCGTTAATCGGAGTTTTTTGTTTTTGAGGCAATATCAGTTGCTTTAGAGACGGTGGGCATTTTATGCGGTGACTTTTGTGTTCTTGGCAAGGTTTCTTTTAAATCGTTTAAGCCTTTTTTACGTAACGGTGTTTTGGCACTTTTTTGAAAAGTACTGAAATTACCTATCAAAATAACTAAGGCAATAATAATGATGGTGGGGGCAACCCAGCTTTCAGTTAATATACTGGTCATAACGTAATGCTCCAATAAAATGTTTTAAGAATAGTGTTAACCATATTATTTGTAAATATCGCTAAGCATTAGCGATATTTACAATATAGCGCTGGTAGAGCTCAGGTAGTAACGTCAGCAGCAAAGCCTTACCTTCAATATTGCTGTGCAATAAAGTTTTGGCCAACAGGGCTTCACTATATGCCTGCTGAAAGTGTTGAGACAAAGGCATATAGGAAAGATGCCAGGGCTCTTGAGCAACACCGCCGCGAAACTTATCATAAGGTAAAAAGAAACCAAATTGCTTTGCGTGCTTAGCTAACCAAACTGTTAAGGGGTAGAAGTACCCGGATGGTTGATACTCCCAAGGCTCTAAAGCTAAAGCTTGTTGAGGCGGTAATAAGTTTTTTGCATAAACATCAATATCACAGCCCCAATGATGACGACTAGCCCCCGGTAATGCAGAGAACAGCATAATGGCGTGTATTTTGTCAATCTCACTTAGCTGTTCAATTGCTACGGTGTTATTGTCGGCATCTTTGATGGCTGCTTGGCCTGAAAACTTATTTTGCCAAATAGTGAGTTGTCGCTCAAAGCTGCGAAAACCACTGGCTATGGTAAGCTCTAGGCCAGCATCTTTTGCTGCAAGCTGGAGTTGCTTAAACGAAGATAACATGTCACGGTGAATACCTACTTTACTGTCTAACCAGGCAATATGTCGTTCAGTTTGCCCCGTTAACATTAACTCAAGCTCGGACATTTTACCCATCATTTGCTAAAACATTCACTAAGGTTTGATAGTAAACATCAGTCAACAAAATTAGGTCCTGCACGGCAACACATTCATTAACTTGATGGATGGTGGCATTACAAGGACCGAGCTCTACAACTTGTGCTCCAGTAGGTGCAATGAATCGGCCATCTGAGGTGCCACCACTGGTGGAAAGCTCTGGTGTTATATCACAGCAAGTCTTGATGGCTTTGACAACGCTATCAACCAACGTACTTGGCTCTGTAATGAAAGGTTGGCCGTTAAACGTCCAATTAATTTCGTAATCTAATTGATGTTGAATTAAGACGGCTTCCACTTTATCAACTATCATTTCTGCGGTTAATTCTGTGCTATAACGCAAGTTAAACAAAGCGGTTAAATGGCCAGGAACAACATTGGTTGCGCCGGTGCCCGATTGAATATTGGACAGTTGAAAACTCGTTGGTGGGAAATAGGCATTTCCATCATCCCAATGCATTTGGCTTAACTCAGCTAAAGCAGGCATTGCCATGTGAATAGGGTTAATCACGTTTTCAGGATAGGCAACATGGCCTTGTTTACCGTGAATATGTAATTCACCTGAGATTGAGCCACGACGGCCATTTTTCACAACGTCGCCTAATGTCGTTGTACTAGAAGGTTCGCCAACAATACAATAATCAATTTTCTCATTGCGCGCTTCCAGTGTGTCAATTACACGAGTAGTGCCATTAATAAATGGCCCTTCTTCATCACTGGTGATCAAAAAGGCAATAGAGCCATGGTGCTTAGGATAGTCAGCAACGAATCGTTCGGTTGCAACGATCATAGCGGCTAGACTACCTTTCATATCAGCTGCGCCACGGCCATGCAGTATGCCGTCTTTAATCACAGGCTCAAACGGCGGGGTATGCCAACGTTCTAAATTACCCGCAGGTACGACATCAGTATGACCGGCAAAACAGAAAACGGGCCCTGCAATACCTCGCCTAGACCATAAATTGGTGGTATCTTCAAACACCATGCTTTGATTAGCAAAGCCTAACTTAGCTAAACGCTCAGACATTAATTGTTGGCAGCCGAAATCTTCAGGGGTAACCGATGGGCGTTCTATAAGCGCTTGTGCTAATGAAATGGTACTATTGCTATGTTTAATCATAAAGTTACCGTGTAGCTAAGCTAACACTTGTTGATACTGGCTATCTTTAAAGCCAATTAAAAGCGTTTGCTTGTGTTTAAGTAGTGGTCTTTTAATCAGCGTAGGCTGCTCTAAAATGACTGCGGTGATGACCTCATCAGTGAG